>NZ_LR134117.1:4962405-5272556 GCF_900635445.1 Serratia odorifera | reverse complement strand
CGTGCGTATTCGCAGCAAGGTTTTTCTGTGCGAGCGGGCAATCACTTATGGGTATCAGTACCGGCCTTGTGCGACAACGGGCACGGCCGGCGCCCGGCGGTGAGGGTCAGTGCCCCCCTTCGACACGCGGTCATCATGACGTTCAACGTGGGAGACCTTGGGGTATGCCTGAATCGGTGCCCATGGAGCCCTTCGCGGTGACGGCATCGGTGTTCGGCAATGAAAGTACCCCCTCACTGTTTTCACAACAAGGCACGTGCCGAGCATTACCCTGACAATGACCCTGGTGACGATACACGTCAGCAGGCGGGTTTGCACCGATATCTTCAGTGGCGGTCATGACAGCCTGAAAAAGAGATGATTTTTCATTGTAAATACTTGAATAACCTGGTTTCCGAGGCAGCCAGGGCGTGTAATACGCATGGTATGCGCCGAGCTTTGGCGACGCATGTCCGTCGACGGTATCGCATTGCCCCTCAACCGACCTCAGTTTGTGGGGGCAATACGATAAATTAAACACGCGGTACGACCATGGAATAATGTTCACGCCGGCCAGGTCATCGAGGCAGGCAAAATAAGGGGTGAAGGGGCGTGTAATAGGGCGGTGGGCTGTTTTAAATACGGGTCAAATAAAAACCCATCACCCGCACTTTTATCAGGATGACGGGGGGCGTGCAGGCGACAGCCGGCTTGGAGAGTAGAGAGAAGCAGCGCCTCAGAATGTCAGCAGTGCCGTTCCCAGGTGGCTGCCATGGCAATGGCGCGATTGGGTCGTGTGATTGAATAAAAAACGGGATTTTTTATTATTTCCTCATGGAGTTTCACCTATGTTAAAGGCAATTGATTTATTTGTTGATGTCAAAAAAGAAACGAGGGAGGGGGCGGAGTGTTACGTCGGTACCTTAAATTCCGATGAACTTTTAAAGGCGATGGCTAATCCAAACGGCATCCTGGCCTTTACTGTCAGCGCGGACGTGAGCATCAAGGTGATGTGCCGACACACCACGCTCAACCGCAGAGGAAAAACCGTCTGGTACGGTGAGGACGTGGACTTCACCTTCGGCTTTCTGGTTGTGGGGCATGAGCATGGCGTGGTGACCGACTTTTATGCGGAGCTTTCCCGGGAAGGCACCTGCTATTTTGTCGCTGAAGGCGTCGCCTCCGGGCAGGAAGGGCGTCGCATTGTCATTACCGAGGCCCGCGCGCGTGTCCTGACGCCGATGAGCAGGAGGCCTTTCCCGGGCCCTGATGCGGCGGTGTCTTCGCCTGCGTCAGAGGCGGTCTTCGAGTCCGACGAGGTCCGTGAGAGCGTCCCTGCGTGGGAGCCGTTTGATGCCACCAAAATAAAAAGAAGAAAAACACCCTCAGGGTGCTGGGTGTACGTCAAAAACAGGCGACGAGCTACAAAAAATCTGCCTGGGCAAGCCTTACATGCAAGGCAAGACCACGGGGAAAGAGATGGTGGCGCACCTGGCCGAGGTGGCAGAGGATGTCACCAATATCATTTTTAAAAACTCACGCATTAACACAGCGGTTGAGGTTTACTTGAAATTGACGACCCCGACAATCTCATCGGCACGGCAACCCCCCTGAGAGTAAAGAGCATGCTGGAAGGGGCGAGCCTGGCGATTGACTCGAACGATCAGAATCCGAGAACGCTGGCCAACCGGCAGTTTTTCAAGGCGCTCTCCGGCAAGCAGGACAGGAAGGCGCAGGTTGTCTGTGTTGCTGGGTAAACGGAGAGCAGCCTGGGCGTGGCCGTCAGCGTGCCGGGTCATGAGGGCGCTGCTGGACAGCCACGCTCGGCCAGTGTTTTATTTCGGTGTTGCTGGCTGATGAAACATGCCGGCCGTGGCGCTGAATCGGGCCACCTTCACCCGAACACGTGTTGGGGGGGCCCCTTTGTCCAGCTGAATACCGATAAAAATGACATCAAGGTCCTGACCGGCAGCAAGGACTATTACTGGATGAAGGGCTACCACCTCGCCAACCCAAGATCCACGGTCATGGGGTACAAAAGAAGGCTGCCGTATTTTTCAAGCGCCGACGTGCGTTTGTCAGGCCGGCCTGCGCTGTCTCTCGGTGAAGCCATCTCGGGGTTACCCCAACGGACATGGCCAGAGGGCTGCGGGTGACGGCCAGGGCGCTGGCGCAGGCGTACCGGTATGCGAGGGTCGGGGCGCACATTGATATCGGCGTGATGCCGAGACAGGAGGGGCGTCCCGTTCCCGGTGTGGTTGAACAGGATATCGTGGGGGACCAGAAGCTCATGCTCACCGCGGTACCCTTTGCCGGGCGTGCGACGTTTTCACACTGGCGTGTGGATGATGCGATTGTCGAACGGGGCAAGCCGCATATCGTGATTAACACGGGGGCGCGCGCACGGTCAGGGCCTGCTTTACGGAACTGGCCGAGATGCATGATGTCACCTTTGTCGCCGATTTGCCGGTGGAAGGGTTTCTGGTTTCTATGAGCTGTTCAACGACAAGGGCGCATTGACGGTGTATAAACACCGCGTGCCGGGTAACGGTCATGTTACGCTGAAACTTCCTCATGGCACGGATGTCGAGCTGGAAAGCCTGCCTAGACGTCAACAAGGAAATAAACAGCCATATCTTTGTCTATTACGCTTGACCGTGCGTCCTTCCTCTCCGAAGCCCCCGATTCAGGGTTACCCAAAATCACACGATTGGAACCCGGCCTGTCCGACTGGACTTCCATGTCGAACGGGGGGATTTGGGGTACCTTGTCTATGAGCAGTATGAGGATGCGGCGCCGTTTTATACCGTGAAAACGTATGGCAATGCAACACACGCCCTGGCGTGTGGCCCTGCACGGTGTGGAGCTGGCCCGGTCGGAGGGGGACACCCTGCACTTTTCAAAAAGCCTGCTCGTCCCCGAGCTCAAGCCGGCAGATGTTAACCATGCGGTGGGGGTCGATATCACGTTCGGCGACGGCGATACGGCGCAGGTGGTCAGAAAAGTGCTGCTGGACTGTGATGCCAACGTCGGGAAAATTCTGCTGTCCCGGGAAGCGACGCTGGATGTCAAAGCCGTGGCCTACAGCACTTTCCCTTCGGTTTCCAGCATGACGGTGGCACGCGGAACCCCGGATGTATGCGCAGGTCCTTTTGAGTGAGGAAGCCCAAAAGGCCGGTTACACCGTCAAGTCCTGGAATATCGGGGGAGCCACTGATCGTCAGGTGGCTTTTACTGTCGATAACGACATGACACTCACCGTGACATTTACCCGTTAAATACCGTTCAGGTGCTGGCGGTGGCCGTCGCCAGGAAAGCGGGGAGTCTGAATATTGCCGGGGCGGGAAATCACCGTTTACGGTGAAGGTCCTTCCGGCCATCACGGCCGTGACGATTTCACCTACCGATACTATGCAGGTCGCTATCCCATTGACGCTTTCGGAGCAACTTTACACCCTCGTCGGATGATGCTTCCATCGTTCATTGGTATTGCAAAAAAACGTGAGCGAAGGTGGCCGGGGCCGGCGGCGAGCGCCTGAACGCCGGATAATACCTGTATTGGGGTGTAGATCAAGGCGAAGGTCACCCCGAAGAGCAAAGCGCTGCCAGAGTACTCCCCCCAGATGATAGAGCGTGCCGCAGTCAGCATTGTCGATATCCCCGTCAACATAAAACATATTGCGGTTAATGGTCACAATTTTGACACGGGGGCCGGATTTCCGACGACGTGCTTTAAGGGGGCAGCATTCATCCTAGTATTGAAGAATGCCGACGTCGCTGAATTTACCTGGACGGTGGAGGCGCCATGGGTGTCGGTGGGTAACGGGATGGTGAATTTAACAGGAAAGGGAAATGGTGTCCCGGTGACCATCACGGGTACGTCGAAAAAACAGGGAGAAGGCTTCGTACAGTTTCTGACTGGGGCGCTTGTTTACCAACAAGGGGGGAGCCAAACCGGGAGGAGGCAAACAAAGCCTGCCAGTCAGAATAAGTGAGGGGGGCGAAGCGTGAGGCGGGCAACGGTGCTCATGTCATGTGGTGGCCGCCAATCTCGTCTGCGTCCGCTGAAGCGGACATTCTGGATAGGTCGTCCCCTCGGATTAAGGGAGCCCCTGCCGCTGCGTGAGTGCGTGAGTGCGTGAGTGCGTGAATGAGGGGGGGAAAAGAATACGGTTTCTGATTACGGGAGGCGCCGCGATGAAATGCCCCTCGTCGGCGTCACCGTGATGAGGATGATAGGCAAGGTAGGGCGGACGGTGTGGGGCCCGGTGCCCGTGTCCGAAAGTCTGAGCAAAAACATGTCGGCATCAAGCCGTTCAGAACGGTATGTGCTGATAACCTATTAACACGCTTAATTAAAAGGATGGGTGCGGAAAGGTTGCATGGGCAGCTGTAATGACAACGACAGGCAAGATCGTGACTCGCCTGTACCTAAAGCCCGTGATGGGAATAAGGTGCAGGTCATCTTTGAGGCTCGTCGCGTGGGCACGGCTCTAGTGCTGCGAACGACTGTCAATGTCAACACTGCGGGTGCCGTGTAAACGGGATGCACTCATAACATTTATATGAAAAAAACACTTACAATATCCGTCGTCTCAGCAACGCTTTTTTTCATCGTTCCGGCACATGCCATGGAGGTGTCCGCCGATACGAACCGCCCGGTTCAGGAATACGATGGGCATGCTCGGATAATGTTCAAGCCCGGCGAAAAATTCACAGTTTCTTCGGAGAGAATTTCAAAAGAGAAGGATGCGACCCTTTTTACTGGGAATGTCGTGGTGGCATTTGAGCAAACCACATTGAAAATGGACTCCGTTAGCGAGAGGAAACAAAGCGATGGGTCATCGCTGTTAGAAGCCACAAGGTTTTTGCTGGCACCTGCGGATGGGAAATAAAATTGCAGGCATGACACTGAGGGAGCCTCATCAATCAGCATTAATAAACGGTATGAGTCGTGACGTACAGTGGTTCTTGAAATAGTGCGTTTGATAGGGGGCCGTCTCCGGGATACCAGACGTTCCTGAAGAGGTAGAATACGTGCGTTTCCCTTGAGGTCCGACCGAGGTGGAGAGTCAGGACAACGACGATTCACCACGGGCGGATGTTTTGAAACTGACATTGACCTACCTGGCCCGCTTACTGACACAGGTGTAATCCGGGCTGCGCAACGGAACGTCCATCAGGGCATAAACGGAATCAATAAAGCCCTGTGCGGCTCGCAGGGTCAGCCGGAATACATGTTTAATCACCAGGACAGTGGTGGATGGGAAAGGTCCAGAATAACGCTGAGGACGCCCCGTGATGAAGGGCATTGCTGACTCATACCAGGCCTGAACAGCTTCGTCATCCAGCCAGAAAGTAAGAAAGCCACGGTTGATGAGGGCTTTGTTGTAGGTGGACCGTTTGGTGATTTTGAACTTCTGCTTTGCCACGGGACTGCCTGTGTTGCTGAATAATGCGTGGTCTGATCCTGCAACTCAGCAAAAGTTCGATTTATTCAACAACGCCGTTTGTGGTTTTTATCAAAACAAAAACCCATATGATATATTATAAGCTATAATTATGGTGTCGTTATAGAGATAATTATTGCATGGCGGTCGCCGCACACTATAAAGGAAAAACTTACATATGTATTCAAATAAAGCAAGTACAAGCAGCACACCAATGAAGACTGGTAATTTATTAATTGATGTCTATGGGATGAAGCCTGACGAAGAGTACAACTCCTTATCAAATAGAAAAAGATATGTGGTAAATCAAATTATTCGTCAGTTGCTTAATAAAAAAGAGCTTATCATGATATAAAAACAAATAAATATTACTTTTATAACAAGGCAGATCCTAGTCGTTATATTTCAAATATAGACTGGGGGGGATGTGAAACAAGAAAGATATGATAAGTTATACCGGGTGGCTAAAATTGAGAGTGATAAGCTTTTAAAAAATAATGATTTCTTTGACGCTCTTGCCACGAGAAGTCAAAGAAAAGGACGAGCGAATAAAAACAAAAAACAAGAAGCCGCCTCTGCAAAGGAAGCTGAAAATAAAATAATTAAAGACAGAGGGTGGCTAGGGTTTTCGACTATCTGGGCGATGAACTCAGGTTTCAAAAAAATACAGGAGCGCTCAAGTGAAACAGTTGTTTGCGAAGAAGTTAGTAGACAAATTGGTATCCCTGAATTCAGGTGATACTCATTGGAAAACGGGGTCCCTATGGAACGGATATAATTAATGCCGTGTATGAATTGGACGGTCTGAGCTATAATAAAGTCGGTAATGAGCTTGAGAGTTATCTGTCTGAAAACTCAGATTATAGCAGTGGTTTATTATATCGTGGCACTACAAAAGATGAGTTCTCGAAATGGATGAATGGAGTGTATATAGCTCAGAGGTTTGTTCCTACTAGCCATGTAGTATCTAATACTGAAGATTTTGGTAAGTATATTATTGAGATTCATGGTGGATATGGTAAAAACGTGCGCAATATCTATCAAAATAAAAATGAGGCTGAATTTCTCATAAATAGAGGTTCGACGTTTGAGTTTATCAGCGAGGAGGGAGGTAACAAAATACGTGTGCGTCAAATTATTTAATATCTTCATTCAATAAAAAGTACCAAGCTGTGTCCCTTAATTGCATAACCTTCTGTAAAACAGGCGGATGCAGCCCGGTTTCACCATTGCCAGATAATTCCTCGCTGTTTTGTCGTAACGCGTAGCGATGCGACGGTATTGTATGAGTTAGTTTGATCTTAACGAGGTGACATATGAGAGCAGTCATTTTTCAAGGGCAGTATGGTATCTTTGAAAAAGAGGGTTTGGATTTATCAATGCCCGCGGTACAAACTTGTTTAGGTCTCTATACTGAGTCGGAAAGACATGTGGTTTGTGCACACTTTGATACATCACTTAATCTGCAGAGAAATTTGCTAGATATAAAAAAATCCCTCGAGGATAAAGGTCTGAAAATGAGTGACCTTAGGTGGTGTGTTTTTGGTGGTGATGGAGTGTTGAGTTATTTACGATGTGGCAAACCGAGTAGCTTTATTGGAAAAATGATTGTCGACTTTATAAAAAGTCAAGGTGGAGATGCTACTTATTCAAATGAACACTACAGTGGACTTATGGAAAACACCTTCAACTTTCATTATAGAAATGGAAGTGGAAGTGAAATAACCGAAGGTAAACATAGTAATGATCTCCAAGGCTATCATCCTGATGCGCTTAGTATCGCCCGTAATAGGATAAAGATACACCCCGAAGAGTATACAGAGAAACATGCTGCAATGACGGATGTAAGTCGGTTTTATTCCTCCTCTCGTCCTAAAGTAAGTGATGGGGATAATTGGCGAACAGAGAGTGTTGTAAAAAAAAGGAGCTCATTGGTTAAACAAACTCTGTCGCGTTAAGTATACCCTTGTGAGGATATGAGAGATTGAAACAAAATTGGTATCATAGAACTTGATTTTTGAGTTATGACACCTAAGAATCTCATTATCTAGTATCTAATGAGATTAAAACGTATGGCTCTCGTAGGTTATGCTCGTGTATCGACGACCGACCAGGATCTGACACACCAGATCGCGGTGTTGACCACCGTCGGCTGTCGTAAGATTTTCTCGGAGAAAATGACCGGTACCAGTAAAGAAGGGCGCCAGGCGCTCGATGAATGCCTCGATTACTTGCGAGAGGGCGATACGTTGGTGATCACCCGTATCGATCTCCTGTCACGCAGTCTGCGCGACTTACAGAATTTGGTTCATGAGCTTGAAGGGCAAAACATCAAACTCAGGGCGACAGAACAGGCCATTGATACGTCATCCGCTTCCGGCAAAGCTTTTTTGGATATGCTGGGCGTCTTCGCCGAGTTCGAGACACGCCTGCGTCAGGAACGCCAGCGAGAAGGCATTGCCCGTGCGAAAGTCAAAGGGGCATATAAAGGAAGAAAGCCGACGGCCCAGGCGAAAACGCAGCAGGTCATTGAATTGACGATGGCCGGATTAACCCGCGAAGCGGTTGCCGGCCGGCTGGGCATTGGCAAGGCCAGCGTCTACCGGATATTAAAAGCCTGGCGACTGCAACATCCTGGCGCCATCCTGCCGGGGGAGCGGGTGAAGCCTCTGCTCAGCCATAGTGAGCCGGTGACCGAACGTGCTACGATAGCTCCATGAAAAAAAATCCAACACCCCATGATGCAACCTTCCGGCAATTTCTGACGCAACCCGAAATTGCCCGCGACTTCATGGATATCCATTTGCCAGCCGAACTGCGGGCCATCTGCGACCTCAGTACGCTGAAGCTGGAGTCAGGCTCCTTTGTCGAAGATGACCTGCGCCAGTATTTCAGCGACGTGCTCTACAGCCTGAAAACCACCACCGGGGAGGATGGCTACGTGCATGTTTTATTAGAAGCACAATCCTCGCCCGATAAGCATATGGCTTTTCGCTTGATGCGCTACGCAGTGGCCGCCATGCAACGCCATCTCGAGGCAGGCCACAAAAAGCTGCCGCTGGTCATCCCGGTTCTGTTCTATACCGGCAAACGCAGCCCGTATCCCTACTCCACCAACTGGCTGCAGGAATTTGATGATCCGGCGCTGGCGGAGAAACTGTATACCGGCGATTTCCCGCTGGTTGATGTAACGGTCATACCCGACGAAGAGATTATGGGTCACCGCAGTATGGCCGCGCTGACCCTGCTGCAGAAACATATTCGCCAGCGTGACCTGGCGGAACTGACGGATAAACTGGCCACCATACTGCTGGCCGGCTATCTCTCTTCGCCACAGGTAATTTCACTGGTACACTATATTATCCAGGCCGGTGAAACGTCGGATGCCGAAGCTTTCATACGTGAACTGGCACTGCGGGTTCCGCAAAACGAGGATGAACTCATGACTATTGCACAACAGCTTGAACAAAAGGGCATCGAGAAGGGTATCCAGCTTGGTGAACAACGCGGTATAGAAAAGGGCATCGAAAAGGGCATCGAAAAGGGCATCGAGAAGGGCATCGAGAAAGGTAGGCAGGAAGAGGCACTCAAAATTGCTCGCACCATGCTGCAGAACGGTCTCGACCACAACACCGTCATGAAAATGACCGGGCTGACCGCTGACGACCTGGCGCAGATCCGCCACTAATCCTTCATTTCGACGGGCAGGGTAGCCATTGTTAGACAAGACCGAATCCGTTACCACAGAGAACACCACCTCAGCGCTCAGCCATCTGGCGTTCTGCGCCCTGGTGGCGTTGGGGCTGGCGCGCCAGGACGGCATCGCCGGCACGCCCTATGCCGAAAACCTGTTTCTGATCCGCTGGCTGGCCACCGCCCAAAAGCAAAAACGCTTCCCCAGGAGCGTTGCGATTGACATCCAGTGGCTGCTCGAACGTGGCCGCAAACACGGCCCGGCCGGCAAACTGCGCCAGCATCTTGACTACCTCTGGCGCGTGCGACATGAAGTCGCTTAGTTAATTGTTCCGTAAACGCCCGGTGAACTCACATTGTTAATCCTTGTGCGACTCGGCACGCTTGAACCTCATTGTTCACTACGCAGGGTCCCCCATGCCAAAATCTCGCCATACCATCCAACAACAGCAGCAACATGTCGCCGACTGGCAACTCAGCGGTCTGTCCCGCACTCAGTACAGCCTGCAACACCATCTCAATGTCAAAACCTTTTGCAACTGGGTCGGCAAGTGGACCAAAATCCCAACGTCACCGGCCGCCGGATCCCATTTTATTCCGGCGACTGTTGCCCCTGAAGAGGCGCTGTTATCCCTCCCCAACATAGATCGGCATATGCCTGCCATTATCCTGAATTTAAAACGGTGCTCCATCACCTGCCAGCCCAGCCAGTTGCCGGCCATCATGGCGGAGCTCAACCTATGCTGATGCCTCATGCCATCTGGCTGGCCCGTGAGCCAACCGATATGCGCCGGGGTATTGATACCCTGACCCGGCTGGCCGATGAATACTTGCCCTCGCCCTTACCGCCGGGAACCGCGGTGGTCTTCTGCAACAAGGCACGCTCACGCATCAAGGTGTTGCAGTGGGACAAGCACGGCGTCTGGCTGTGCACCCGCCGGTTGCATCAGGGCCACTTCACCTGGCCCCGGCCTGGGGATACCGCCTGGCCGCTGACGGCAGAGCAGTTCGCCTGGCTGACCAAGGGGGTGGACTGGCAACAGGTTGAGGGTCTTGACCTGCCGGGCTGGGAAACCTGAGACGTTAAACGTTAACGTCATGATATGACGTGATTATCACCGTCCGTTATGTCAAGCTGCTGATATGGATATCGACGCGCTGTTTACCACACAAGACCCCCATGAGTTACGTGTCCGGGCACTGGCCCTGCTCGAGGCTCAGGCTCACTACATCCAGGCCCTGGAAGACGCGCTGAAGGCCGGCCGTCGCTGGCGCTTCGGCCGTAAAAGTGAAGCCTTTCAGGGCGAACAGCGCAGCCTGGCGGAAGAGGATGTCGATGCCGACACCGCCGACCTGGAACAGCAGTTGGCGGCCGTGTTGCCGGCAGGCAAGGTGCCCCCTGCCACACCGCCCAAACGCCAGCCATTGCCGCCAGAGTTACCCCGTGAAACGGTCCGCCTTGACCTGAGCAGTCCTGACTGCCTCGACTGCGGCCACGCCCTGCGCCCCCTGCGTGATGAGGTGAGCGAACGGCTGGAGTACATTCCGGCCCGGGTGGTGGTGCATCGCACGGTGCGCCCGCACTACAGCTGTCCCTGCTGTGAAACCGTCCATGCCGTTCCATTACCGCTTCAGCTTATCGAAAAAGGCCAGCCCGGTCCGGGGTTGTTGGCCCAGGTCACCGTAGCCAAATGCAGTGACCATCTGCCGCTATACCGTCAGCAGAAAATCTACCTGCGTCACGGTATCGATATTCCCTGCAGCACGCTGGCCGGTTGGTTCGGTGCGGTGGGGGCGGCACTGAAGCCACTGGCTGACGCCCTGCGACAGGACCTGCTGCAGCAAGCAGTGCTGCAGGCGGATGAGACACCATTACTGTTGCTCAATCCCGAAAAAGGTCACAGCCAGAAGGGGTATCTGTGGGCCTACGTCAGCGCCGCCGGGGCTGACAGGGCGGTGGTGGTGTATGACTGCCAGCCGGGCCGCAGTGGCACCTATGCCAGCACGATGCTGGATAGCTGGCAGGGTACGTTGGTCGTGGACGGCTATGCCGGTTACCGGGCGCTGTTCGGCGAAGGCCGTGTTAAGGAAGCCGGCTGCTGGGCGCATGTGCGTCGGAAGTTCTTCGACCAGCACAAGGCGAACGGCAGTCCGGTGGCAGAAATCGCCCTGGCCACTATCCGCGAGCTGTACAAACTGGAGCGGCGGATAAAACAGCGCCCGGCAGAACAACGACGACGATGGCGACAACGTTATGCCAAACCGCGGTTGAAGGCGTTTGAAAGCTGGTTGCAACTGAAACAGCAGAAGACGGCACCGAACTCGGGGATACGCAAGGCCATTGATTATGCGCTGAAGCGGTGGCGGCGTTGCTGGTGTACCTGGAGGATGGTCGAGTACCGATAGACAATAACCGGACGGAGAACGTGATACGTCCGGTGGCGGTGGGGCGTAAAAACTGGCTCTTCGCAGGCAGTCTGCGAGCGGGTCAGCGAATGGCTAATATCCTGAGTCTGCTGGAGACGGCAAAGCTGAACGGTCTGGAGCCGTATGCCTGGTTGCGTGATGTGCTGACGCGGTTGCCGTCGTGGCCGAACTGGCGGCTGAATGAGCTGCTGCCGTACGCCAGCAATACCTTCCGTTAATCCTCTGAAAATCCAAAGCACAGACTCACTTTGCAACGCAAGGTGAGTTCACCGCGTGCTTACCAAACATGAATTCATGGCTGGATAAGAACGCCTTAATGCGACACAACCGAAAATATGGCTGTGTTAATCAGCGGTAAATTGATTGGTCCAAATGGCGATCCGCGCCCCGGTGTAACCATTATGCTGACAGTGGTCAAGACATCATCGGCAGTAGCTCACCTTACGCCATCAAGCTCCACAACTGGCCCAGAAGAGTTTGTTCCGTCTAAGCCAGGCGACCACCGATCCGTAATTGACCGTATTTACATCTATCAGCGTTGGCTTTTGTATGGAAAAGTAAATAGAAATGTCAAGAGTCAGAGTTGAATCGGGTGAAAACACCCGAGTAAAAAACTAATTGCAATTGAATGTAATGTTTTTTTCATAAACAAATATTTGTTTGTCGCCAACCTTAATAACTTTAGATGGTTTGCCAAACTCTTTTATTGTAATGTCTCGCATTAAGTTATCGTCAGTTATTATGAAGTTACCGCCGCGCTCGTACCACTCGGCTTTCGACAGCCACTTATAGCATGCGAGGGCATTCAAGTCTCTGTTTACATCAAGTGGAGCAATTGATACGTCACCATCAATACTAACAGATGAAGCAAACCAAAATGAGGCGTATCCGTTTTTTAGATTACTTTCTCGGATTGAGTTTTTTTATCTGGTTTATGATATCACTCGATATGTCTTTTTTCTCACTGAGCACAACGGAAGAAAGAAGCATAGCAATTACAAAAAAACCAAGCGTGGAAAAACCCCACCCTTTTGATAAGGAAGATCTACCAATGACTACGGGCGCTAGAATAAAGAAAGGAACTATGTACCTTATTGTATATTCATCTATTGGTCTATTACTGGAAAGGTAAGCTGGAACCATCACTAGACAGGCTATGCATATGGCCATGTTCAACATCGAGGTAGAGAATATTTCCTTTATTGATAATACGGAAAAGATAATTAAAACAATCAAAATAATGAAGCAAAAAACAGAAAATATAGCTGTAATATCGGATGGTGGCTTCCCAAAAAAGAAGGCTCCACTATAGAGGAGTAGTCCTTTCGCGAAGAGATACAGGTTTTTCCCAATGTCATCAAAGGCAACAAATGTTGGATCTGGAACCCCTGGAAGTATAAACCACGCATTGGCGTTTACAAATGCAATCATAAGCTTTGATGCTATATATGAAAATATTGTGGAAAAAAATATTGTAGTATATATAAATGTTTTATTCTTTAAGGCAAAATAAAATGAAGATATTAATATTGGTAAAGCTATAAGTAGTTTTATTACATCATCACTGAAACACGTCAATGTTAACGATAATGTATAAATAATTATTGAGAATGATGAGTGTGTTTTAATGTAACGTTCAATCATTATGAAGCATAAGAGCATGGATACATATGTACCGACATGTATGACCGGTATTAATGTATTAAGTGCAGAGAATTCAGATGGGATAGCTACGCAAAACGTAATCACCCAAAGTGAGCTGGCGTGTTCTTTTGATAGATGAAACACCATCAATGTTACCATTGAATACATTATAGCTGGTATTAAATATGCTTGATATGGGCCATACCAGAAAAGCTTTGAGGTAATGCCGTACCAAATTATGTCTGTAAAATAGAATGATACAGTAGAAAGATGCCAGCCGCTAAGAGTCCAGTTCCCGTTGGCCATGTCATTGCCTTCTAGCAATCCTGAAACGGCATCAGAACTTGGCAGGATCTGCTGGAAATATATGCATAGAAAGAAGTTAAAACTATAAATGCAATTGAGTAAAATCCTGTTTTTTTCAAAGTTCCTGGCATTTCATTTTTCCTTTAATATATATCTTGGCCTTTGCTTAACTTCGATGTAAATCCTTCCTATATATTCACCTAGGACACCTATACCAATTAACTGCACTCCACCTAGAAAAAGAATAGACA
Organism: Serratia odorifera; assembly: GCF_900635445.1. Taxonomy (NCBI): domain Bacteria; kingdom Pseudomonadati; phylum Pseudomonadota; class Gammaproteobacteria; order Enterobacterales; family Yersiniaceae; genus Serratia; species Serratia odorifera. The sequence continues at coordinate 5,258,806 of NZ_LR134117.1, read as the reverse complement.
CAAGTAACGATGGATATCCTCTTACAGGGTTTCCAAAAGCAAGAGTGTTAAATATCATCCACGCACCGTAAACTAAAGATAAAGTTGCAATAAAAAACCCTATATAAGTCCATATGCGTAATGGAACGGTAGAGAAGCTAGTAATTCCCTCAAGCGCTAGATTCCACAATTTCCAACCATTGAACTTAGAGGTTCCGGCTACTCGTTCAGCACGCGAATACTCAACGAGTTCGGTTTGGCCGCCAACCCACGATAGAACGCCCTTCATAAAAAGATTTCGTTCTGGCATCTCTTTGATTTTTTCTACGACTTCTCGAGACATCAGGCGGAAATCGCCAACATTTTCTTCAATCTTAGGTGAGCTAATTTTGTTGTGTAACTTGTAGAACAATTCTGCAGATTTTCTCTTAAGTCTGCTATCACTTGATCTGTCTATCCTCTTGGCTAATACCATGTCAGCCCCATGGAGCCATTTATCGATCAACCGGGGAATTACACAAATTGGATCCTGCAAATCAACATCTATTGGTATAATAGCATCTCCGGTAGCGGCCTCCAAGCCAGCCAATAGTGCGGGCTCTTTTCCGAAATTCCGGGAAAAGTTTACTGCTTTTACTTTGGGGTCATTGACAGCCAGCGAAGAAATTATTTCTTCTGTCGTATCTGAGCTGCCATCGTTTACGAAAACGATCTCAACATCTATATGCTCAAAAGATTTTAATTTACGGACAGATTGATAGAAAAGAGGAATTGCTTCTTCCTCGTTAAATACGGGAACTACAAGTGAAATTTTCATTTATCTTCCCTAAAGACAACTAACTTAGAATAAATGAAGCCACAGATCAGGCTGAACACTGAAAAAGTAACGAGAGTTACAATTGGTGGGGGCATGTAGCGTATCTGCTGCCCAACCTACAGAGAATGCCATACCACCCATAAACAACACATAAACCGTATAGCGGTTTGTCGTAGCTTGTGCTTTGAACGTCCACTTGGCGTTAGCAAAGAACGAAACGGTCACAGCGATGCTGAGAGCGACAACATTAGAAACTGATTGTGAGAAGCCGCTAAAGAGCATGAGCGCAAAAACAGCCCAATGAGCACAGGTGTTCATTACACCTACTGATATATAACGTAAAAAGGTATTCAATGCGCAAAATTTTTAAAATTAGATTTACTGTATTTAGTCACGGCTTCATGCTGAAGGCAAATTTTTCTAGGCCATGTACATGAGAATATATGTATTGCGCTTTCTTGCTGTTGGTACCCATTGAAAATCAAATCCACCCGGGGTAACACGGGCCATTTTACGCCAGCGGCCGAGGCCGCAAGGTTCTGTCGCATTAGCACTGGCAGGTTAGCCAACGTTGCGCTGCCGATATTGTGCACTTGAGCGTCAGCTCTCCTTGCGCCGGCACCGAACCGCTCGGTGAAATACTGACGTTCTGGCCCACCGGCCTGACGGTCACGTTGACCGTGACTTCTGCTGCTGCGGTATCCAGCATCGGTCCAGAATTGGCATGAGCGACGGCCAGCCCCTTGTCGTCGGCGGTGTCCGGCAACAGGGGCGCGTCCATTGCCATCCGGACGTTCTTGCCTGTCTCGCATGACGGCGTTCACGCCCCAGCCTCCTCCGGGGCGGCAAATCGGGGGCATTGCCGGTCAGCGGGGATAGCCATAGGCGTTCGTTAAGCAGTTGACTGGCAAACGTATCACGCCCCCCTGTCAGCACGCCCGACGCGTTTCTGCCCCTATCCTCGATATGCACCCCCAAACAGAAACTGTGGTCACATTTGGCACTGATTTCCATGTAACCCAACCCGACACCATACGGTGTCGTCCTGAAGGTCAGCGTGAGATCGTAAGCACCGTACATCCCCGACGCCGCGGTGGGGTAGGGAATGGCGAGCATTGTCGCTACCGATGTAAAACTGGCCCACCTGCCGATGTAAATCTGACCCACCTAGGGTAAAAATGGCAGTTTTAAGGCACTGCCAATGATGACATTGGAGACCAGAGTGGAGATTAGTGTTTTACACCGTCAGGGCATGTCGATACGCGCCATCGCGCGCCAGCTTTCATGCTCTCGTGAGACCGTTCGCAGATATATCCGTAGCCCGCTGCCCGTAGCGGATATGCGCTACAAGCCTCGCGCACCCAGACCCTGCAAGCTTGACCCGTTCAAGACCTATATCCTTGAGCGCGTGGCCGCTGCCAGGCCCCAGTGGATACCCGCCAGTGTGCTGCTGCGTGAGATCCGTCAGCGTGGTTACGAGGGCGGTTACAGCATGCTGACCGCTTTCCTGCACCCCATGAAGCAGCCCGTTACTGAAGAGGTCACGCGCTTCGAGACCGAGCCTGGCTTTCAGATGCAGGTTGATTTCACCATCATCAGGCTCGGTCATAACCCACTGCTGGCCTTCGTCGCCCACGCTGGGCTGGAGCCGCGCAACTTTCGTCAAGTTCTACAGCAACCAGGACTCCGCTGCCTGGTGTGACGGCATTGAGTCTGCACTCAGGTTCTTCGGCGGGACGCCGCATCAGCTGCTGTTCGACAACGCCAAGGCCATCATCATTGAGCGCGATGTCTACGGCCCCGGCAAGCATCGCTGGAACCCACAGTTGATGCACGTTGCCGAGAAGTATGCCTTTACCCCCAAGGTCTGCCGCCCCTATCGCGCCAAGACCAAGGGCAAGGTTGAGCGGTTTAACCATTACCTCAAGAACAGCTTTATCGTGCCCCTTACCGTGACCTTCCGGCAAGCCGGGCTGGTACTGGATGTTCCCGCTGCCAACGCTCGCATTGGCGAGTGGCTGGTCACCGTTGCGAACACGCGAGTTCATGGCACCACAGGCGTACCGCCTGAGCAGCGCATGCCGCGCGAACGCGCAGCATTATTGCCGTTACCGAAGGTGACGTTGGCATTGCCTGCCCCCGTCCCAACACTCAAGCAGCGTCCGCTGCCGACCGAGAGCCTGCAACATCCTCTTGCAACGTATCAGGCCTTGCTGGAGGTGCCAGCATGAACCTTCAGCATGATCGTATTACAGCGCTTTGCGAACAACTCAAGCTCGACCGCCTGCCGGCAGAGTGGCCCGGTGTGGCACAGGCGACCATCGACAACAGCGGCACACATGCCGACTTCCTGGAAGCCGTTTTGCAGCTCCAGCATGATGGCCTGAACGAACGGCGTCGGCAGACCATTTTGCGGTTATCAGGCCTGCCGGTGATAAAAACACTGGAGCAGTTCGATTACGCCTATGCCAGCGGCGTTCCACGAAGCCAGATCCAGGAGTTAGCGGGTCTTGCATTTATAGAGCGTCAGGAGAACGTTGTCCTGCTCGGGCCTTCTGGCGTCGGCAAGACGCACCTGGCGACCGCGATTGGCTATAAAGCCGCGATGGCGGGTTTAAGCATTCGGTTCATCACCGCCGCCGATATGATGCTGCAACTGATGGCGTCACACCGTCAGGGTGATCTGAAGGGCTACCTGAACCGCGTCGTAGGTAAGCCTAAGTTGTTGATCATCGACGAAGTGGGCTATCTGCCGTTCGGCAAAATGGAGGCGAACCTGTTCTTCCAGGTTGTCGCTAAACGGTATGAGTCAGGCAGCGTGATCCTGACCAGCAACCTGCCGTTTACGCAGTGGTCAGGAACGTTTGGTGATGACGAGACGCTGACGGCGGCAATGCTGGATCGGCTGCTTCACCATGCGCATATCGCGCAAATCAGCGGTCAAAGCTATCGACTGAAAGATAAGCTGAAAAGCGGCCAACTCCAGAAGAAAACGAAAGCAACAGCGCTCGAGTAATTCAAAGGGGGTGGGGTCAGTTTTACTTTGGCAGGGGGGGGGTGCGGATGTTTTCCTGGACTGATTTACTGTGTGATCCCAAGTTGTCGCCGATACACTTCCGGGCTAACTGCGCCCAGCGACAGTTTAATACGTCGTTCGTTATACCACCGGATGTAAGCATCCACATGCTGCATGAAGTTTTCCAGCGTCACGTTTGACCACTCACGACCGTAATACATTTCAGTTTTCAGCCGACCGAAGAACCCTTCGCACGCCGCATTATCCGGTGAACACCCCTTGCGGGACATAGAGCGGATAAGACCTGCCGCATTCACCCGCGCCAGCCATCCCGGCCAGCGGTAATGCCCGCCTCTGTCACTGTGGATGACCGGACGATCGCCTGCGTTTAACGTGCCGATCGCGCTTTCCAGCATCGTATTGGCCAGCTCTGCATCTGGGCGTGTACTGAGCGACCAGCTCACCACTTTGCCATCGAAGCAGTCCACCACTGGCGACAACCACACTTTACCGGCCGGAAGCTGGAACTCCGTGATATCCGTCAGCCATTTTTGATTAGGCTGCGCCGCTTTAAAATCTCTGGCGAGAAGATTATCAGGTGCCGGGCCGATTTCTCCGCAGTACGAGCTGTAGCGCCGGCGCCGGGAACGACTGACAACAAGCTGCTCTTCCACCATCAGCCTGCGCACCACCTTTTCAGAGAGCCGCAGACCTTTGTGCCGTAGCATAGCGTGCAGACGGCGATAGCCATAACAACGATAGTTGCCGTTGAAGATCTCTGTCATTGCGATACGTACGGTCGCGTATTTGTCTCCCGAGCGCAGTGCTGTCCGGTGGTAAAAAAAGCTGCTCCGCGCAAGTACAAGGACTCGCAGCAGCTCTGTCAACGGGTACGAGTCTCTCAGGACATCAGCGATCTGTGTCTTTTCCCTGTTTGTCAGAGTGTTGACGCTGATGTCCGGATCTTTTTTTATGATTTCCTCCGCTTTTTTCAGGATGTCGATCTCCATCTGCTGTCGACGTATCTCCTGATTGAGTCGGTTAACCTCTTCGCGCAGCGCGTCGCGCTCCTCCGTAAGAGACGGTCTTTCATGTTTGCGCATGGACTGGTAAGCCTCATCGCCGATGATTTCATCTTTCCATTTGTACAATACCGTGCGACTGATGCCAATTTTCATGGCGATTTCTCTGGCAGGTACATGCCGTGTACTAAGCGCCATGACAGCCTGACGTTTCACCTCAGGTTCAAAAGGTGCATTTTGATTGATCGTACTGGTGAAAATAAGCCGTCTGTCGGGATGACGTTCATTAACCCAGCGAGCCAGTACATCACAGCAGGGATAACCAAGGGTCCTGCTGGTAAACGCCAGGCAGCAGCCATGGTTAAGATAATGTTCAACAGCAGCCTGCTTTTGCACATCAGAGTAACGTGGCTTACGGCGAATGGCTTTTGTAGCACCGTCACTCGCTTCCCATAAACGGATCCAGCGTCGCAGATTTCTTTTAGAAGGGTAACCCAGTTCACGAACCACGGGAGCCAGTTTTCTGCCGTATTTAAAGTAAAGTTCAATTGCGCGGAGCCGTTCTGCTTCGGTAAACATTATTTATCTCCTGAGTGTCCAGGAAATCGTCCGCACCTCCGGGGGGGTCAGAATTCGATCGGTATTGACAGTTTTATACCCCACAAGGCGGTGCCGATCATGACTATGTGCGCTGGGCAAAAGAAGTACCAGGTATTAGCCGCGCCTGGACCTACCGAAATTGGAGCGGGGCCGGAACGGTGGGAGTAATGGTTGCTACCAATGACGCTACTCATCCAGCACCACCGGATGAAACTGTCACGGCGGCCAGAGAGCACATTTTGCCTTTGGCACCTGTCGCTGGTGCTGGGTTATTTCTCTTTGCAGCAGCAGAAAAAGTAATACCAATGACTATTGCTCTCGCAAAAGACACACCAGAGATCAGATCTGCGGTTATTGCTGAACTGAATTCATTGTTATTGCGTGATGGAAACCCCGACAGTGATTTACATCCTTCTCGTATAAGTGAAGCGATCAGTATCGCTGCAGGGGAATACGCACATCGCCTTGACGTGCCGAGTAGCATTATCCACCTGGGTAAAGAGCTGCCTGTGCTTGGCCAGGTAACTTGGTCAACTTATTCTGCGGGGTAATGTATGTCACTTGAAGATGATTATACCCAGCTACTTTATCACTTATTACCACCAGGGCCGGCATGGGATGGGGCTAACCCTTTACTCGCAGGCTTGGCCCCATCGCTGGCAGCGGTACATCTGCGCGGCAATGAGTTGATGAATGAAACCGATCCTTCACAGACGATTGAACTCATCGACCGCTACGAAACAATATGCGGCCTGCCAGACTCTTGCGCGCCGGCCGGTGTGCAAACATTGAAACAGCGACAGCAGCGGTTAGACGCAAAAATAAACATTGCTGGTGGCATTAACGAGCAGTTTTACCGTCAGCAGCTGGATGCATTGGGTTATCAGTCTGCGACGATTGAGCAGTTCCAAAACTTGGACGAGAGTCCAGATCCAGAGTGGGGTGATAAGTGGCGCTATTACTGGAGAGTGAACATTCCGACTGACTCAACAACCTCTTGGCAAACTTGCACGAGTGCATGCAATACGGCTATCCGTACATGGGGTGATACCGTTGTTGAGTGCGTTATAGAAAAGTTATGCCCATCACATACCGTTGTTGTATTCGCTTATCCAGAAGGAAATGAAGATGCATAGAATTGATACCCCTACAGCGCAAATAGACAAATTCGGTCAGGGTAAAAACGGTTTCACTAATGGCGACCAATCTACCGGCCGGCGCGCTACCGACTTGAACAGCGATATGTGGGACGCCGTACAGGAAGAAATTGCAAACGCAATTGAAAAAACGGGTATTGTCCTCGATAAAAATAGCCATGACCAGCTGTATAAAGCGATCCAAAAAACTATTGAAGAAAAAGGGTACGTAAAAAAATCTGGCGATAAAATGACCGGTGACTTGACGGGCACAAACATTACAGCAAATCGATTTAAGATCGGTGGCAATATTCAGCTTTATGATAATGTCGGTGACCTAGTCATGCAGGTTGGCACAAAGCAGTTCAGAGTGCAAAATAACGGTGAATTAAAAGCAGAGCGCATGACTGCTTCAAATGACATCTTTGTCGGCAGCAGTGGTGGAGCTGGCGTTAGAATTTACACGGATGCCGGTGACTTGGTATTCCAAGTAAATGATAAGACATTCAAGTTGCAAAACAATGGGAAATTATTTCCCCCTTAAATATTCGCGCGAATGGCCGTGTGTATTCAGGGGATTCTTATATTAAGGAAGATGGTAATATCTTTGGGACTGTATTTGGTGGTTTCATAAATGACTGGATTGAACGTATTTTTAACAAAAAAAACACAGCCAGCCCTGGGCAAAATGGTTGGACTAAAGATGGTTCAACAGGAATTATTACCCAATGGGGATACTTAGGTGCTTCGAATGGAACTTATAACTTCCCAACACCTTTCCCTAATGAGTGTAGTAATTTAATAGTAAGCAACGCCGACTCTCAAGGCGGTAGAACTGATAATGCATTCGGATACCCTGTCAGTAGAACCCAGTTCTTTGCTGCAACGAAGGACTCATTTGGAGGAGGGATAACAGCATACCCTATTTATTGGCGCGCCATTGGTAATTAATAAAGGTTTCCCGACCATCGCCTGGCCGGGGGTATGTTAGACTGCGTATCTTTGTTTCAGACGATCCCCTACTTTAATCTCAATGTATTTATGTGACAGAAAGCCAAGCAATAAAGAGGTTGCAATTAAAATTACTAAAAATAACGTTTGACTTAAGTGCCCCCCAACTAATGAAGAAAACTCCTTTCTATAGAAATAGGCGACAGGAAGGTGAGCTAAATATAAAGAGAATGACATGTTCCCAATGGTGATGAATGCCTTGTGGAAAAATCCACAAACATACTCATTAAGTCGCACTACAAGCGCCAATAGAATTGAGAATGCTAACCCGGTAAGTAAGTGGAATGGTAGTAGCCATTTTGATAGTAATGCATAAGTGAGTAGTGTTGTTAATATGATTAATGCGTACGTCGCGGCTTTCTTAGAGACTATATTTACTTTGTCATGAAATGTTCCTACAACTGCACCCATTGCAAACTCTAATACTATAGGGTTTGTTAAAAGCATATTTATAACAGAATCGAATTTATAGCCCATAGTTGATAATGTAAGCGCCCCTGTGGTGGCAAGGGGCATTATAATCGATGAAAAAATAGCCCATACCAATACGGCTCTTAATCTGTTGGCACATAGCAAGCACAATGAAAAGGCTAGATAGAAATAAATTTCATAATTTAAAGTCCATCTTACAATGTAAAATCCATCATCAGCGATATAATTAGGCGCTGTTTCTTTTATGTTTGGGATGAATGTTAATGCTGATACTAAGCTTTCAGTTTTGCTTTCGTAATGGAAGATACTCATTGCACCGCCAATTGCAAAAGAAACTATTAGCCAGAAATAGTATGCTGGGAGTATCCTTACCGCTCTGTTTTTAATGAATTCGAAGGAGGTGGTTATAGATGGTTTCTTGTTTCTTGCGGTGTGAACCATGATGAATCCGCTAATGACAAAAAATAAATCAACTCCACTGGCACCCCAGTCAAACCAGTGTATTCTTGTGCTGTAGTCACCAGGTGTAAGCAATACAATTACTTGGTAATGAGATAGCATTACCAACAAGCATGCAACACCTCTTAATATTTGTATTGAATTAATTTTTCCATTTCTCATGTTGTTTCAATATTCCATTTTTAGATTAACTGATTCAATCTTTCAATAATCATACCATTTCTTAACGTTAAAATAACCAGCTGAGGTTATATGTTTATCACAATCTCCGGGGTTTATCTGGACCCAGAGGGCACAGCTGTGCCTGGTGCCCGTATTATCATTGCTTCAAAACGGACCACATCGGATACCTTCCGTGACTTAATCGTTAGCCATGTAACCGGTGACCATGGGGAATATTTATTTGATCTCCAGCCTGGTTACTACAGGGTTTCGGTTCTGTATCAAGACAGAGACAGAACGACTGTCATCGGGGATATGGAACTCCAGGAGAGCAGCCTGCCTGGCTCACTTAATGATTACGTGCGCTTTGCCGATCCTGCGCTCGCTGACCCGACTGTCTATGCTGAGATGAAGCGATGGTACATGCTAACTAGCACTCATGCTGATGAGGTTGCAGAATCAGTTGCTATAGCCAAGCAGGCTTCTGAGTCAGCGGTAGAGTCAAAAAACGCTGCGTTGATCAGTGAAACCAGCGCTGCTGAATCAAGCAAATCGGCTATGGAAAACGCTATTGTTGCCCGTGTCGCCGCTGACGAATCGAAGATGTATTCTGATACCGCTCAGGCGGGTGCTGGCGTTTATGACACCGGAGAAAAAGCCCAGCAAGCAATTGACGCCGGCACCGAGCAGCGTACCTTTTTCCCTGTTTGGTCTACGTCCGCACAAGGGTGGACTGAAAAATGGCAAAACGTCGGCGGCGTTGCGACCCCAACGGGCGAGTATTTATCGAATGGCAACGTTCTTGATGCCGCTCTCGCAGATGTTGCTCAGCAGAAAAACAAAACAGCACTATTCCGTCAGTATTTTTCGAACAAATGGCTGTGGTCTGTTGAGGGGAAAGGTGGACCATCAGAAACAGGCATTGCACTGGATAATGATTTTGGCCTGTGGCTGGCTGGGCTTGAGTCCTCGATTCAAGATTATATTGAGCAACTGATCCCACGGTCCATTGCAAACAGGTATCAAAACTTCCAGCATGTAATTGTCGCTAAAAACGGCATTGATGGATTGGTGACGATAAATGATAACGGTGATATTCGTATTGTTGGCACTGATGACGTCTTACAAGACCGGTTGAATGCGATCTGCTCGACTACGTTCTCGCGGCGTATTGTTGGGTTCCAGTTTGTTATTTTCACATCAGATATGAAGACGGCGCTACTTGCGATCGATGATGACGGTGGCGTTCATATTCCCGGCGTGGATGGACCTCTCCAGGATAATTTGGGAGAGTCGCTTGCAACGATAAAAACAGAGAGTGGCGTCCCGGCGGCAGCGTGGCGAGGGAAAATTGTGTGGTCAGAAAGGCCAGTGCTCACCGCTCAAAAACTGACATCGACCGGATTTATTTTCAGTTATGTGCCAGGAGGTGAAGCGAAGGCAGGGAATGGGGTTAAGTACGAGCCATCCATTCGAGAAATGCCGATCGATGCGAACGAGGCGCATGGTGGCGGTTCGGGCGGACAGTCGCTGAACACGCCGAAGGATGGCGCCGGCATTAATATTGTCAACCGTGATCCTGCCTTCCGTGGACGTGCTCTGGCGGGTGCAAATGGTAAGCCGGAAGGCGGAGGGATGACTCCAGTTAGTGAGGAAGATCAGTCAACGCTGAACGACATGAGTTACCCTGACTGGCGGCAGGGCAACGTATTGCCGATGTATAACGCGCTATTGCATGCCAACCCTGGAAACCACGTGTTTATTCATGCGCCGTTTGCGGCGGGTGGTCGTTCGTTCGCTGAGATAAGCAAGGGCACTATACCCTATCAGAATGGGTTGGACTTCGTGCAGCTGGGGAAAAATGCCGCTGACGGGGTAGGGAAGCGTTATACATTCAAATTCATGACGTTCGAGCATGGAGAAACTGACAACGACAATGGCAGCTCGCAGAATCCTGGCGACTATCTCGCGAAGATGAAAACGTATTTCCCAGGGCTGCAAGTGGACTTTAAAGCTATCACCGGCCAGGTTGATAATTTTACTGAGGTCATTGGCCAGGTCGGAAGCCGGGTTAATACCAAAAACCAGCCCGTAGACGATCAGGGTAACCCAATCGGCGAGCCTGTTATCGTTCAGCCGTATTCAGTCACTGCAACCGACCAGTTAACCTACGTACGGCAGAACGCGGCAACGGCAATCATGTACGGTCCTAAATATCCGCTCAACTGGTTATTTAACGATGCGACGCTGAGCCATCTGAGCGCCGCCGGGAAAGTGCTACAGGGTGAATATGCCGCCCAGGCAATTTACTGGCATCTGTATAACACAGAGAAAAAAGGCACATGGACAGGCTTAAAAGTGAAAAGTCTCACGGTCTCTGGAACCATTGCCGATCTGCTTTGTGATGTGCCTTACGCGCCAATCGTTATTGATACGACGTTCATTGCGGACTGTTTGAATCATGGGATTAGCCTAGAAAAAAACTCTGCATCGGTTCAGAGCGTCACCGTCGTTGACGGTAACATTATTCGTGTTGAGTTTGATAAAGCACCCGCATCAGATGATTACATGCTGTTCGGCTTTACTAATACCGCGCTTAGTTCAAGCGGCCACGTTTATCCCCTTACATGCTTCCGTGATTCATCCCCGATTAAATCACGATGGATCACGCGAAATAACGAACCTTTCCCCCTTTATAACTGGGCATGCCTCGATCGCCTGCCACTGACCGGAGAGTTTTAAATGACAGCAGCAATCAACACAGGCAAAGCCTATACCGGACTTCGTGCCGCTCTCGATTTATCGGCTTCCATTCTTGATCCTTTGGCGCTGTTCAACGCATACAAAACCCGCGTTGTTGCGGATGGAGGTTATATCCCTGACGAGTCCGGTTGTCTCGCTCGTTTCGACTTTTTACTGAATAACGGCATGTATGACCGTGCAACCATCTGCGCCGCGCCGGCGTTCGGCTTAAAAGCCGATGGTGAAGGTAATGTTCAGACAGTCTATAACATGCTCGGCGAAAGCGGTGATTTGCTGGCGGGATCGCAGGGAACTCCGCCACTTCCGATGAAGTATGATGCGGCTGCAAAATCAGTGATTATTCAAATCACTTCGGGCGGGGGGTGGTATTTAAAAAGCCGAGCGAACCAGATCATTCATAAAGCAGGAACGTACCTCATCGCCGGTCGAATGAGTGACCTCAACAGAGCGGATAATAACGGTATCCAGATGGGGTACAACATCAGCAATTTATCAATGGCCTATATGCGGACGATGATCACAAACGGCCAAGCGGTGACAGAGTCCTGGCGGTATGGCACGCGTGATAGCGGATGGCCAGCTGCTGGTACCGGTAATGCCCTTAATGTAGCCGCAACAATCTATGCGGATTACGTCCCCTCAGCGGGGCTGTTTAAGGTTTCTCAAGGCGTGATCGAGGGATACGAAAAAGGAAAACTGACTGCGTCCACTAATTCAGTAACGGGCAGGCTGGCCGACCTCAGCAACAATAACGCGCCGCTGCTAATCGGTGGAGCGCAGACTGCTGGTGGTGTTGCTGCCTGTTATGGGGCTTTTATGGATGCTCTATACTTGCACACCGCCGACGAGTCCGACGCCATTCTTGCATCACGACTAGGGATATAACGTTAAATCGGGAAGGACCCCAGAACTATCTTTTTTTGCAGATCAAAAGCCTAGCGAAGCGACCACGCTTCGCGCTTTCACATCATGATAAACGCCGTTTATACTGTATGCATAAACAGTATTTATGAGGTGTAATCATGGCAATGATGTCAAAATTTGCGAGCCCTGCAGCTGATTACGTCGAGCACCGTCTGAGTCTCGACAAAGTCTGCATATCGAAACCTAGCGCGACATATTTCCTAAAGTCGGCTGGCCAGGCCATGGCGGTAGGTATTCACGCTGATGCTTTGCTTGTTGTCGATTCCTCAGCCAAACCTGTGCATGGGAGTATTGTCGTTGTGGCCGAAATGGGCGAGTACGTCCTGCGGCGTTTACGGCTCTATCCATATCGCGCTCTGGAATTTCTTGATGGCTCAGGCCAGGAGAGGGAACTAGGGAATGAAGATAGTGATGATGGGATAGAGGTGTTCGGCGTCGTGACGTATTGCGTCAATGACATGAGGAGTTGTGAGTGGGATGACGTTCCTATCATATAGCGACATCTCAACCTTGATAGCAATTGGTTAATAAAAAACCACCATGCAACTAATTGATTTTGTTAGGTGCGTAATGGTGGTTTTTATTGTTGTGAATAGCCGCTCAAATCATGGTTATCTTTTTGATAAATAACAATAATTATAGGTAATCAGTGAGGTTCCAGTTACGAGACTCGACCGTCTGGTAGCCGAGTAAATGAACAAATTCCTGAACCAGGATTGGATGTACGTCTTCTATGCCAACGCCGGGCGCCAGGGCGCTGACCTGGGTCATCTGCATGCCAGCGTAGCCGCAGGGATTGATACGTTGAAACGGGCCGAGATCCATCGACACGTTAAGGGCCAGGCCGTGGAAGGAGCTGCCCTTGCGAATACGCAGTCCCAGAGAACAGATTTTCTGTTCCCCCACATAGACGCCGGGCGCGTCGGGGCGCGCACGTGAATCAATGCGAAAGTGGCTGAGGGTATTAATCACGGTATCTTCTATGGCGGTGACCAGTTGGCGGACGCCAACCTTGTTGCGTTTAAGATCGATCATTACGTACAGCACTTGCTGGCCTGGCCCATGATAGGTGACCTGACCGCCGCGATCGCTCTGGATCACCGGAATATCGCCGGGCATCAGCAGGTGCTCGGCCTTGCCGGCCTGCCCTTGGGTGAATACCGGCTGATGCTGCACCAGCCACAGTTCGTCGGGCGTGGTTTCGCTACGGCGATCGGTGAAGTTGTGCATGGCTTGGGATACAGGCGCATAAGGCTGTAACCCCAGCTGACGCAAAATGATCTTATTGTGTTGCAAATGAATCATCGTCAGGTTACAGAGGTGGTAAAGCGATTATACCGGGCGCTCTGGCTCGCGACCAGCGTTTCGCTGAGCAAAAATGCGCAACCCGGGCAGAGGATGGTCTAGCCCGGGTTGCTAAGCAGTGTTTTATGCTGGGATTACAGCACCATGCGGACAATTTCAATATTGCCCAACTCTTCGTATAAGGTTTCCACCTGGTCGATATGACTGGCGGTAATGGTGATGGAAACGGAGTGGTAGTTGCCTTTGCTGCTCGGCTTGACCTGCGGGGTATAATCCCCCGGCGCATGGCGCTGCACCACTTCAACCACCTGGTCTACCAGCTCGGGTTGCGCCAGGCCCATCACCTTGTAGGTAAAGGAACAGGGGAATTCGAGCAGTTCGTTCAGTTTAGTTTTTTGCATGTGCGCTCCAGAGTGACATCTTTTAAACCCGATATTTGGCGTTGCGGCATGGCGTGTACGGCGTTTCGGGTTGACTGGCAAACCAGGGAACCGACATCAGTGTACGCTGCTTCAAATCTGCGGGCTGTATAAATTATAACTCCCGCCGGAGCGAGAGTTAGTGTTAATTGCTATATGGGGGCGTTTTCGCCGATTTCAAGCGTTAGCCGAACCAGTGATGGAACATCAATTTGATGTAATCCACGATGCGGCTGACGAAGCCGCCTTCCTTCACTTCGTTCAACACCACCAGCGGGCGTTGATCGATGGTCTTGCCGTCCAGTTGGAAGTTGATGCTGCCAACCACCTGGTTTTTCGCCAACGGCGCGTGAATTTCCGGCGTGTTGAGCACGTAGCTGGCTTTCAGATCTTTCATCCGGCCGCGTGGAATGGTCAGGTAAACGTCTTTGTCGACGCCCAGTTCGACGCGATCGGCGTCACCGAACCATACTGGTTCAGAGGCGAATTCCTTGCCGGCTTTCAGTGGCGCAACGGTTTCAAAGAAACGGAAGCCCCAGGTCAGCAGTTTCTTGCTTTCGGTTTCGCGACCCTTATAGGTACGACCACCCAGCACCGCCGAAATCAGACGCATCTGGCCTTCGGTCGCCGATGCCACCAGGTTGTAACCTGCGGCAGAGGTGTGGCCGGTCTTGATGCCGTCAACGTTCAGGCTGGTATCCCACAGCAGGCCGTTACGGTTCACCTGACGGATATTGTTGAAGGTGAACTCTTTTTCTTTATAGATGGCGTATTCGTCTGGCACATCGCGGATCAGCGCCTGGCCGATCAGCGCCATATCGCGCGCCGAGCTGAATTGACCCTGCGCATCCAGGCCGTGCACGGTCTGGAAGTGGGTGTTCTGCAGGCCCAATTGCTTGACGTAGGTGTTCATCAGATTGACGAACGCGTCCTGGCTGCCGGCAACGTAATCGGCCATTGCCACGCAGGCGTCGTTACCGGATTGCAGGTTGATGCCGCGCGTCAGTTTGGAAACCGGCACGCGATCGCCAGGCTTCAGGAACATCAGCGAAGAGCCCTTGAACACCGGGTTGCCGGTAGCCCATGCATCTTGACCGACGGTCACCAGATCTTCCTGGCCGATTTTGCCGGATTTGAGCGCCTGGCCGATGACATAACTGGTCATCATTTTGGTCAGGCTGGCGGGATCGCGACGCGCATCCGCATTGGATTCCGCCAGAACTTTGCCGGAGTTGTAATCAATCAGGATGTACGATTCCGCATCGATTTGCGGGACACCCGGGATCATGGTTTTGATATTAACATCATCGGCATGCGCGCTGTTGGCTGCGCTCATCGCGATAACGGTACCGAGCGCTAGGCTCTTGATTATGCGAAAAGAAGTTACATGTTTCATGATCTGGACTACAACATCCGTGAGAAAGTAAATGAAAAAACGAGCCACACTATAACAGATGGGATCCCGGCAAGCATTAGTCATTCATCCGACTAACAATGCTTTACACTTTTTTGCTGAAAGAAAATGTTTCCGCAAATTCTTGCCAGCCGGGTATCTGATCACGGTGCCGCAGTGACAAATGATTGTTGTTGTGCCTCGGTTGCCAAGCGTTGCTGCAGCTGCAGCGCCTGCTGACGATCGCTGAACGGGCCAAGCTGCACACGATACACGTTACCACTGTTGCTGACGGTGCCTGGCACGCTGAACTGCTGGCTGAGCTGTTGCTGCCATTGCTGCGCACGTGCGGCATTGCTCAACGCGCCGACCTGCACCACAAACCCGGATGCAGAACTGGCAGAGGCTGTGCTGGTCGTCGCAGCAGTTGCCGCCACGCCGGCAGCGACAGGCGCTACCGCGTTCACCGGTTCGTCGCTTTCCAGCACGCCGGCCGGTACGGCGCTTGGCGCGCCGAGGAAACCACTACGGCTGTTGCCGGTCGCTGGCGTTTCGCCGTTGTTCAGGCTGGCATTGTCAATCGGACGGACGTCGTTGGCGTTCATGGCCGGCGGATCCTGCTGAATGGGCGTACCCATGGCGCCACTGCTCAGATCCGGGCGCGCCGGCAGCGCATAGCTCTGCTTGGCGACGGTGGTGCCGATGGTGCCTGGTCCGCTCAGCGTACCGTCCGGGGCGACGTTGATAAAATCAACCTTCACCTTGGTATTGTTCGACAGGTTCAAACGATCGGCCGCCGCTTTGGACAGATCGATAATACGCCCCTTGGTATACGGGCCGCGGTCATTGACGCGCACCACCAGTTGGCGGCCGTTGGCCAGGTTGGTCACCCGCACGTAGCTTGGAATTGGCAGAGTAGGGTGCGCGGCGCTCAGTGCGTTTGGATCAAACGGCTCGCCAATGGCAGTGGTATTGCCACTGAGCTCCTCGCCATACCAACTGGCCAGCCCGGTTTGCGAGAAGTTTTGCGGATCCTTGACGATGCGATAGGTGTCGCCATTAACCTTATAGTCCTGCGAGGTGCCAGGGTTATAGGGTTCATAGTGAGGCTCCACGCCGCCGATTTCCACCACCGGTCCGTTATACGGCTGCTGCGGTGGCGCCTGCTGTTCTGTCGTTGTGGTGGTGCAGGCGGAAAGCAATACCGCAACTGCGCCGATCCAAAGCCATTCCTTACGCATTACTCACCTCTTATAAACTCTTAGACAGCATTTTCCGATGCGTGTGGATCGACATCACGATGCCGAAGCCAGCCATGAGCACGATCAGCGCCGATCCACCGTAACTGACCAGAGGCAAAGGTACGCCAACTACCGGCAAAATGCCACTGACCATACCAATGTTAACAAACACATAAACGAACAGAATCAGCATTAGTCCGCCGACCATCACGCGGCCAAAGGTGGTTTGCGCCTTGGCGGCGATCATCAGCCCGCGAATGATCACCAGCAGGTACAGCGCCAGCAGCACCAGTACGCCGATCAGCCCCAGTTCTTCTGCCAACACGGCAAAAATGAAGTCGGTGTGGCGTTCCGGCAAAAACTCCAGCTGCGACTGGGTGCCGTGCAGCCAGCCTTTGCCCGACAGGCCGCCGGAGCCAATGGCGATTTTCGATTGGATAATATGATAGCCGGCGCCCAGCGGGTCGCTTTCCGGATCGAGCAGCATCATCACGCGGTCGCGCTGATAGTCATGCATCAGGAAGAACCACAGCACCGGAATGAATGCGGCCAGCAGCACCGCAGCGACGGCGATCAGCTTCCAGCTCATGCCGGACAGGAACAGCACGAACAACCCGGATGCGGCAATCAGAATCGAGGTGCCAAGGTCCGGTTGCGCGGCGACCAGCAGCGTCGGCAGGAAAATGAGCACCAGCGCAATGCCGGTGTTTTTCAACGACGGCGGGCAGACGTCACGGTTCATAAAGCGAGCCACCATCAGCGGCACGGCGATTTTGGCTATTTCCGACGGCTGAAAGCGCACGAAGCCGAGATCCAGCCAGCGCTGCGCGCCTTTACTGATTTGGCCGAAGGCGTCCACCAGGATCAGCAGGATAACGCAGAAGATATACAGGTACGGCGCCCAGCTTTCATATACCCGCGGCGGGATCTGCGCCATCACGCCCATCACGATCAGGCCCATGACGATTTGGCCGATCTTGCGCTCCATCATGCCGATATCCTGGCCGCTGGCGCTCCACATGACGAAGGCGCTGTATACCAGCAGGGCCAGAATGAAGAGCAGGAAGGTGGGGTCAATGTGGATTTTGGTCCAGATTGAGCCCTTTTGTTGGCTTTCGGTCATGGTCTGTTAATCACCTTCTGAACCGGGCGGCGCCGGTGGCGCGTCCGGTAATTGCGTATTGTCGTCGCCCAGCAAAATATGATCCAGGATCTGGCGGGTAATGGTGCCGACCGCCGGGCCGGCGCCGCCGTTTTCCAGAATGATGGCCACCGCAACCGTTGGGTTTTCGTACGGTGCAAAGGCGGTCATCAATTTGTGGTCACGCAGATGCTCTGCGAGTTTGTGGGCGTTATAAGTTTCATAGCCGAATACCTGAGCGGTACCCGATTTCGCCGCGGCTTTGTACGGTGTCTTGTCAAAATACTTGCGTGCAGTACCGTTGGGACGGTTGGCAACGCCGTACATGCCGTCTTTGGCAATTTCCCAGTAGCCAGAGTGAATATCGCCGATTTGCAGGCTGTCCTGCTGGCGGAACGGCACCCGCGTGCCGTTGATTTTGGTGCTTTCCAACAGATGCGGCGTTTTGACGTTGCCGTCGTTAATCAAGGTGTTCAGCGCCTTGGCCATCTGGATCGGCGTGGCGGTCCAATACCCCTGGCCGATACCGACCGGGATGGTATCTCCCTGGTACCAGGGTTTCTTGTAGCGTTTGAGCTTCCATTCGCGCGTTGGCATCAGGCCGGAGCGCTCCTCGGAGAGATCGATGCCGGTATAGTCGCCGTAGCCGAACTTGCCCAGCCAGCTCGACAGCCGGTCGATGCCCATGTCATACGCTACCTGATAGAAATAGGTATCGGCGGATTCTTCCAGCGCTTTGGTCACGTTCAGGCGACCGTGACCCCATTTTTTCCAGTCGCGGAAACGTTTTTCCGAGCCAGGCAACTGCCACCAGCCCGGGTCGAACACCACGGTGTTTTTGGTGATCACGCCGGCGCTGAGGGCAGAAACGGCAATGTAGGGTTTCACCGTTGATGCCGGCGGATAGACGCCCTGCGTCGCGCGGTTGATCAACGGGCGATTCGGGTCGTTCAACAACCCTTGATACTCTTTGCTGGAGATGCCGTCAACGAACAGGTTCGGGTCATAGCTGGGATTGGACACCAGTGCCAGGATGCCGCCGGTACGCGGATCGCTCACTACCACCGCGGCACGGCTACCGACCAGCAACTGCTCGATATAACGTTGCAGGTTGAGATCGAGCGTCAGGTAGATGTCTTGCCCGGCGGACGGCGGCTGTTCGTGCAACTGGCGGATCACCCGACCGCGGTTGTTGACTTCAACCTCTTCATAGCCGGTTTTGCCGTGCAGCGTATCTTCGTAATAGCGCTCGATGCCCAGTTTGCCAATATCGTGAGTGGCGGCGTAGTTCGGCATTTTACCGTCTTTGTTCAGCCGTTCGACGTCGCGGTCGTTGATCTTCGACACATAGCCGATCACGTGGGTGAGGGCGGAACCGTAAGGATAATAGCGGCGCTGATAGCCTTTGACTTCCACGCCGGGAAAGCGGAACTGGTTGACCGCAAAGCGGGCGACCTGAACTTCGCTCAGCGCGGTTTTTACCGGAATGGAGACGAAGCGGCGCGAGCGTTTGCGCTCTTTTTCAAAGTTGGTGATGTCGTCATCGGTCAGATCGACCACCGGGCGCAGCGCCTGCAGCGTCGCTTTCAGATCGTCGACCTTTTCTGGCATCAGCTCAAGCTGGTAAATGGTGCGGTTAAGCGCCAGCGGCGTGCCATTACGATCGTAGATAATGCCGCGGCTGGGGGCGATTGGCACCAGCTTGATGCGGTTTTCGTTGGAACGGGTGCGGTAATCCTCAAAGCGGTCGATCTGCAAATTGTACAGATTGGCGATCAGGACGCTGGTCAGCGCCAGAATAACCAAGAACGCCACCAGGGCGCGGCGTACAAACAGGGCAGATTCAGCCGTATAGTCGCGAAAAGGGTTACGTTCTATTTTCATCCCGTTGTTTTATTTCACTCTCACTGTCAGCGCCGGTCATTCCCGGTGGTAAGGATGATTGGTCGTAATGCTCCAGGCGCGATAGAGGCTTTCCGCCACCAATACGCGCACCAGAGGATGCGGCAGCGTTAACGGCGAAAGCGACCAGCTCTGTTCCGCTGCGGCTTTACATGCCGGTGCCAGCCCTTCCGGACCGCCGATCAACAGGCTGACGTTGCGGCCATCCTGTTTCCAGCGTTCCAGCTGCTGCGCCAGCTGCGGCGTTTCCCATTTGCTGCCGGGGATATCCAGCGTGACGATACGGTTGCCTTTGCCCACGGCCGCCAGCATTTGCTCGCCTTCCTTGTCCAGAATGCGTTTGATGTCGGCATTCTTGCCGCGCTTGCCTGCCGGGATTTCGGTCAGCTCAAACGGCATATCTTTGGGAAAACGGTGCAGATAATCCATAAAGCCGGTCTGAACCCAGTCCGGCATTTTGGTGCCAACGGCGACCAGTTGCAGTTTCACCGCTTAACTCCAGAGCTTTTCCAGTTCGTACAGGCGGCGGCTTTCTTCCTGCATGACGTGTACGATCACTTCGCCCAGATCGACAACCACCCAGTCAGACGCTTCCTGGCCTTTCATGCCGAACAGTTCCATGCCCTGGGCACGGGATTCCTGCACTACGTGGTTGGCAATCGACATCACATGGCGGGTTGAGGTGCCGGTGCAGATGATCATGCAGTCAGTGATGCTGGATTTGCCCTGGACGTCCAGAGCGATAATGTCTTGGCCTTTCAGGTCATCGATTTTATCGATAACGAAATCTTGGAGCGCTTTACCTTGCAAAGGTTCCCCCTCGGGTGTGTTCTGTTCAATCGGTTTCATGCAGGCGGATACCTGAAAAATAGCGGCGCAGTATATCACGGGGTCTGAGCTAGCGATATAAACCCTGCAACTCGATATAGCGCTGCACCGAACGCGGTAACAGATCGTCGCAACTGATGCCGTGATGGCGGCGTTCGCGGATCTCGGTGGCGGAAATTTCCAGCAGCGGAGTCTGCGCCAAATAGAGATAGCCCTGCGGCTGTTCGCTCAGCGCGGCGGCGTCGCGGACGCGATGTCGCTCCAGCCAGCGTTGCAGTGCCGGCGTCTCCATCTGCTCACCGTAGCCCGGGCGCGCCAGCACCAGCAGGTGGCAATAGCTCAGCAGATCTTGCCAGCGGTGCCATTTGTGCAGACTCAGCAATGAATCCTGGCCAATGATAAATGCCAGTGGCTGCGTACTGCCACGTTCTTTACGCAGCGTTTCCAGCGTCTCAACGGTGTATGACGGCGAGGAGCGCTGCAATTCGCGATCGTCAACGGCAAACAGTGGGTTATCGGCAATGGCCAGCTCGACCATTGTCAGACGTTGCTGGGCGCTCGCTTCCGGCTGTGGACGGTGCGGCGGCACGTGGTTGGGCAGCAGCGTCACCTGGTTGAGGCCGACTTCAGCGGCCAGCGCTTCTACCGGCCGCAGGTGGCCGTAATGGATAGGATCAAAGGTGCCGCCGAACAGGGCGTGCAGCGCCGCGGCGCGCGGTGGGTTAGTGGGCATCGGGGACGCTCGTGGCCAGAGGTTTACCGCACAGCAGCATCGACAGGCTCTCCAGTTGTGGCCATACCGATTGGCCGTAGTCCTGTTTCAGCGTGATTTCAATCTGCGTCAGCAGGTGCACCGCCTGTTGCAACTGGGCGGCGGACAGCCGCTGCAGCGCCTGGGTGATCAGGTTACGGCGATTCTGCCAGACTTTGTGCTGGTCGAAGAGGGTACGCAGCGGTGCGCTGGCCATGCGGCGTTGCAGCGTCAGCAACATCAGCAGCTCGCGCTGCAGCGTGCGCAGCAGGATCACCGGCTCGGCGTCCTCCTGTTGCAGCTGTTGCAGGATATGCCAGGCACGTTTGCTTTTGCCGGCCAGCAGCGCATCCAGCCAGTGATATGGCGAGAAGTGCGCGGCATCGTTTACCGCCTGCTCAACGCGCGGCAGCGTCAGTTTGCCGTCCGGATACAACAGTGACAGCCGTTCCAGCGCCTGTGCCAACGCCAGCAGATTGCCTTCGTAGCAGTAACACAACAGTTGGTTGGCGGCGTCATCCACTTCCAGCTTCATCGTTTTGGCGCGCGTGGCCACCCAGCGCGGCAGTTGCGCCTGTTCCGGCGTCTGGCAGGTGACGTAAACGCCGTTCGGGCTCAGTGCCTTGAACCAGGCGCTGTTTTCCTGCGCCTTGGTGAGACGCGGGCCGCGCAGCATCAGCAGAATATCGTCGTGCAGCAGGCTGGACAGTTTCACCAGTTGTTCGCCAATCGGCGCCGTCGGGCCATTTTCCGGCAATATCAGCAGTAGCGTTTGCCGGCTGGCGAACAGGCTCATCGCCTGGCAGATGCTGAAGATGGCATCCCAGTCGGTGTGGGCATCGAGGGAAATGCTGTAGTGTTCGCTGAACTGCTGCTGTTGCGCGGCCTGCCGAATCAGATCCTGGCTTTCCTGCAATAACAGCGGTTCATTGCCGCTCAGTAAATAACAAGCGCGCAGCCCCTCTCGGAGCTGCGCGGCAAGTTGTTCAGGGTAAAGGCGGATCATTGCGCTGGGCGACTGACCGGTTGCTCAGCGACGGCCGCCGCAGCGGCTGCGGCTTTTTGCTGGGCTTCTTCTTCTGCCGCATGCACGCTCAGCAGTTTACGCACCAGCTGCTGTGCTGCCTGCTGACGCATTTCCTGCAGGATGATTTCCTGTTCGGAGTCTTTTGCCAACGCGGTAAGCGGGTTGTCGAAGAATGAGCGGAAGACCTTCGCATCCAGCGGATAAATGTCATGGCCCGGGATCAGTACCTGCGCCTGGACGGTCATCACCATCTGGTATTCCGCAGTTTTGCCGTCCTGGAAGATTGACACCGTGTCCTGACTCTGGTTGGTGCCGACGATACGCAGGGAAGGGATGTCCTGACGCTTGGCATCCTTGACGATAGTCACGCCGTTCAGGCGCAACTGTTCACGCACTGCGCGGGTCAGCGGACCGTAAGGGTCATAGCTGTCCAGCATCAGCGTTTTCATTTCCGAGGGAACCTGCGTGGTGCCACGCAGGTGAAAACCGCAGCCGGCGGTGACCAGCACCGCCAACCCCAGCAACAACGTCATAATACGAAGTCGCACAACGCCTCCTTGTGTTAACCCACAACCAGGTTAAGCAATTTGCCAGGAACATAGATCACTTTACGTACCGTGACCCCGTCCAGATATTTAGCCACCAGATGCTCCTCAGCGGCACGTTCACGCACCTGTTCTTCGGTTGCATCGGCTGACACGGTAATTTTAGCGCGAACCTTGCCATTGACCTGTACCACCACCAGCTTGGAGTCTTCGACCATGGCGGCGTCATCGGCCTGCGGCCATGGCGCGGTGTCGATATCGCCAGCGCCGCCCAGCGACTGCCACAGGTCAAAGCACACGTGCGGTGTGAACGGATACAGCATACGTACCACGGCCAGCAGCGCTTCCTGCAGCAGCGCGCGATCCTGTTCGCTGTCCTGCGGTGCGCGGCCCAGTTTGTTCATCAGCTCCATCACTGCGGCGATGGCGGTGTTGAAGGTCTGGCGGCGGCCAATGTCATCGGTCACCTTGGCAATGGTTTTGTGCACATCGCGGCGCAGCGCCTTTTGATCTTCGTTCAGTGACGCAACGTCCAGCGGTTGTACGGCGCCTTTTTCGAGGTGATCGAAAGCCAGTTTCCAGACGCGTTTCAGGAAGCGGTTGGCCCCTTCAACGCCGGACTCCTGCCATTCCAGCGTCATTTCTGCCGGTGAGGCGAACATCATGAACAGACGCACGGTGTCGGCACCGTATTTCTCTACCATTTCCTGCGGATCGATGCCGTTGTTCTTCGACTTCGACATTTTGCTCATGCCAGCATAGACCAGTTCGCGGCCTTGTGGATCGGTTGCTTTGACAATGCGGCCTTTTTCGTCACGTTCAACGGTGGCGTCAACCGGGGAAACCCACACGCGCTCACCGCTGTTGCCGGTGTAGTAGAAGGCATCAGCCAGCACCATCCCCTGGCACAGCAGACGTTTGGCCGGCTCATCGGAATCCACCAGGCCGGCGTCGCGCATCAGCTTATGGAAGAAACGGAAATACATCAGGTGCATGATGGCGTGTTCAATGCCGCCGATATACTGATCGACCGGCAGCCAGTAGTTGGCAGCCGCCGGATCCAGCATCCCGTCGTCATACTGTGGACAGGTGTAGCGCGCGTAATACCAGGAAGACTCCATAAAGGTGTCGAAGGTGTCGGTTTCACGCAGTGCCGGCTGACCGTTGACGGTGGTCTTCGCCCACTCGGGATCGGCCTTGATCGGGCTGGTGATGCCATCCATCACCACGTCTTCCGGCAGGATCACCGGCAGTTGATCTTCCGGCGTCGGCATCACGGTGCCGTCTTCCAGCGTTACCATGGGAATTGGCGCGCCCCAGTAGCGTTGGCGGGAAACCCCCCAGTCGCGCAGACGGTAGTTGACCTTGCGCTGGCCTACGCCTTTGGCGACCAGTTTGTCGGCAATGGCATTGAAGCCGGCTTCGTGGTCCAGACCGTCGAACTCGCCGGAGTTGAACAGCGCGCCTTTGTCGGTCATGGCTTCGCTGCTCACGTCAGGCTGGCTGCCGTCAAGGTTGAGGATCACCGGCGCGATGCGCAAATCGTATTTGGTGGCGAATTCCCAGTCGCGCTGATCGTGGGCGGGAACGGCCATGACCGCACCGGTGCCGTATTCCATCAACACGAAGTTGGCGACCCACACCGGCAGCTTTTCACCGCTCAACGGATGAATGGCGAACAGGCCGGTGGCCATGCCTTTCTTCTCCATGGTGGCCATTTCGGCTTCGGCAACCTTGGTGTTGCGGCATTCTTCGATAAACTCGGCCAATGTCGGGTTGTTGATGGCGCCTTGTTGCGCCAGCGGGTGGCCCGCGGCGACTGCGACGTAGGTCGCGCCCATAAAGGTATCTGGACGGGTGGTGTACACCGTGACCTTCTCGTCGCTATCGGCGACGTCGAAGGTGATTTCCACGCCTTCAGAACGGCCAATCCAGTTGCGCTGCATGGTTTTTACCTGCTCTGGCCAGCTTTCAAGCGTGTCCAGATCGTTCAGCAACTGATCGGCGTAAGCGGTGATCTTGATGAACCACTGCGGGATTTCCTTGCGCTCGACTTTGGTATCGCAGCGCCAGCAGCAGCCGTCGATAACCTGTTCGTTGGCCAATACCGTCAGATCGTGCGGGCACCAGTTGACCGCAGAGGTTTTCTTGTAGACCAGGCCTTTCTCGTACAGCTTGGTGAAGAACCACTGCTCCCAACGGTAGTAGTCGGGCTTGCAGGTCGCGATTTCACGATCCCAGTCATAACCGAATCCCAGCAGTTTCAGCTGGTTCTTCATGTATTCGATATTGTCGTAAGTCCACGGTGCTGGCGCGGTGTTGTTTTTAACCGCGGCGCCTTCCGCCGGCAGGCCGAAGGCATCCCAGCCGATTGGCTGCAGTACGTTTTTGCCCAGCATGCGCTGGTAACGGGAAATTACGTCGCCAATGGTGTAGTTGCGCACATGGCCCATGTGTAGACGCCCGGAAGGGTACGGCAGCATCGAGAGGCAATAGTACTTCTCTTTGCTGGCGTCTTCGGTCACCTTGAATGTCTGTTTTTCTTGCCAGTGACGCTGTACGTTGGTTTCGATATCTTCGGGGCGATATTGCTCTTGCATGGCGGCTGGTGGTCCTGTAGGTGTCAAACAGCTACATCCGTAGCATTTTGTTTAGTATTTAGATCCGCATAGCATAGCTGATAAGGCCTGCCGGCAACAACTCCAAGCGCCCCTGTGCCGGCGTATTTAAATTTATGCCCACCATGATGCGCTTCACAACCTGGCAATCCCATTGCTTGCCACATGACATCAGTAATTTACGGCTAAAATGAGAACAGGTAGTTTAAAACGGCTTCTGTCGCAGACGTTCATCGAGGAGAGAATATGAACAAGGTTGCTCAGTACTATCACGAATTGCTGACATCACTGACCGAGCGTTTAAAGAACGGTGAGCGTGACATTGACCAGCTGGTCGCCAGCGCCGAACGACGGCTCAATGCGGTTGGCGAGCTAAGCCGTAGCGAGGTGGAGCAGGCAAAACAGGCGGTTCGACGCGATCTGGAAGAGTTTGCCCGCAGCTATGAAGAGAATCGCGACGATTTTACCGACAGCGTCTTCATGCGGGTGATTAAAGAAAGTCTGTGGCAGGAGCTGGCGGATATCACCGACAAAACTCAACTGGAATGGCGTGAAGTGTTTAAAGACGTTAGCCACCATGGGGTGTACCACAGCGGAGAAGTGGTGGGGCTGGGGAATCTGGTGTGTGAAAAGTGCCATCATCATCAGGCATTTTACACACCGGAAGTGCTGCCAAAATGCCCGAAGTGCGGGCACGATCAATTTCAGCGTCGGCCGTTTGAGCCGTAATCCGCGCAACGGCCTGCACGCCGCCTGCGCCGGGATGACGCCGGCGGTTAACCTCGCACTGCCCGCCATCGGCGCCGCTCGGTAACTTAATAGCGGCGCAGGCAGCTTAGCAGCAGTTCGACGAAACCCTGGCGATCAATGCCGGTCAACAGCTGTACGTTGGCCGCGTTGCCGCTTTGCTGGAACTCATCCACCACGGTTTGACCAAGGGTATATGTACCTTGGGTTTCCACCCCCCACCCAGCATTCGCGACTGTCGAACAGCTGCGGCGCCAGCAGCCAGGCAATGGCGCAGGGGTCATGCATCGCCGCACCCGGCAGCCCGCGCGCATGGCGCAGATAGACGGGCAGATAAAAATCGAGCATTTCACCCACCGCCTTGGCCACCGGATTGTCGATCGCTTTAACGCGTTCGACGTCTTGCGGCAGCATCAGCGCCTGATGAGTCACGTTCAAACCGGCCATGGTCAGCGGTACGCCGGATTGCAGCACCATCTCCGCCGCTTCGGGATCGACATAAATATTGAACTCGGCCACCGGCGTGGCGTTGCCGCCGTGCAGCGCGCCGCCCATAAACACGATGCGTTCGATGTTGGCCTTCAGTTGCGGATACTGAGCCAAAAGCAGCGCGATATTGGTCATCGGCCCGGTGACCACCAGCGTGATGGGCCGTGGGCTGGCGCGCAGCAGATCGGCGATCAGCGTCACGGCACTGGCCGCCGCTGGCTGGATGCGCGGCGTTGGCAGGCGGGTGTTGCCCATACCGGTTTTACCGTGTACCTGTTCGGCAATCACCAGCGGGCGCAACAGCGGCTTGGCGGCGGCGCCGGCGACCGGGATATCCTCGCGTTGCATCAGCGTCAGCAGGGCGAGGGCGTTATGCAGGGTCTTGTCCGGCGTCTGGTTGCCGGCTGAGGTGGTGATGGCTTTTACGTCCAGGTCGGGCGCTCGCAGCGCCATTGCCAGGGCTATGGCGTCGTCGAGGCCGGGATCGCAATCAATAATTATTGGGCGTGGCATGGCGTTATGTCCTCTGCGCGTCGGTTTTACCCTGAG
Organism: Serratia odorifera; assembly: GCF_900635445.1. Classification (NCBI taxonomy): domain Bacteria; kingdom Pseudomonadati; phylum Pseudomonadota; class Gammaproteobacteria; order Enterobacterales; family Yersiniaceae; genus Serratia; species Serratia odorifera. The sequence goes on along the minus strand of NZ_LR134117.1, from coordinate 5,231,530 downwards.
CATCGGATCAAACTTGCCGATAAACAAGCGTTTTTAATGCGCCCACCGCGGGCGCATTGGCAGGGATCAATGCAGGATTTTCGCCAGGAAGTCTTTGGCGCGTTCGGATTGCGGGTTATTGAAGAAATCGTCTTTATTACGATCTTCAACGATTTTCCCCTCGTCCATAAAGATCACCCGGTGTGCCACCTTGCGCGCGAAGCCCATTTCGTGCGTGACCACCATCATGGTCATGCCTTCGTGAGCCAGTTCGACCATCACGTCCAGCACTTCATTGATCATTTCCGGGTCGAGCGCCGAAGTCGGTTCGTCGAACAGCATGGCGATGGGATCCATACACAGCGCACGGGCAATGGCCACACGCTGTTGCTGGCCGCCGGAAAGCTGCGCCGGGTATTTGTCAGCGTGGGCGGTCAATCCGACGCGCTTGAGCAGTTTCAGGCCTTTTTCGCGCGCCGCGGCCTTATCACGCTTGAGCACTTTGACCTGGGCGAGGATCAGGTTTTCAATGATCGACAAATGCGGGAACAGTTCGAAATGCTGGAACACCATGCCGACTTTGGAACGCAGCTGCGCCAGGTTGGTTTTCTTGTCGTTGACCGGGGTATCGTTGACCAGGATCTGGCCTTGCTGGATCGGCTCCAGGCCATTGACGGTCTTGATCAAGGTCGATTTGCCCGAGCCTGAAGGACCACAGACCACGACTACCTCACCTTTTTTTACCTCTGTGGAGCAGTCGGTCAGCACCTGAAAGTGACCGTACCACTTCGAAACATTTTTCAGGGAAATCATCAAACAGTCCTTTTCTTCAAATAGCTGACCAGCGCCGAGGCGGCGATGCTGATCACAAAGTAGACAAAGCCGGCGAACAGGATCATTTCGACCTGCGTACCGTCACGCTCGCCGATGCTGGAGGCCGTACGGAAGAAATCAGCCAGGCTCAGCACGTAAACCAGCGACGTATCCTGGAACAGCACGATGCCCTGCGTCAGCAGCAGCGGCACCATGGCGCGGAACGCCTGCGGCAGAATCACCAGCTTCATTGATTGCCAGTGGGTCATGCCCAGCGCCAGCGCCGCGGAGGATTGGCCGCGCGACACGCTTTGAATGCCGGCGCGGATGATTTCCGAGTAGTAGGCGGCTTCAAACAGCGAAAAGGCTACCATAGCCGAGATCAGGCGAATATCGGTTTTCGGCGAGATGCCTAGAACCTGTTGTAATAAGCTTGGCACCACCAGATAGAACCACAACAGCACCATCACCAGCGGTACCGAGCGGAACAGGTTGACGTACAGCGTGGCGAACCAGCTGATCGGCTTGAGCGGCGACAGGCGCATCACTGCCAGAATGGTGCCCCAAACGATGCCGAAGACCACTGCGGTGACGGTGATCTTGAGCGTAACTATCATGCCCTGCATCAGATATGGGAGGCTTGGGACTATCGATCCCCAGTCAAACTCGTACATTATTTACTCCCCATATTGCCAGGCAACTGCACTTTTCGTTCAACGACACGCATCACCAGCATAATCACGGCGTTGATGCCGATATAGGCCAGGGTAATGGCAGTGAAGGACTCATAGGCATGCGCGGAGTAATCCAGCAGTTTGCCGGCCTGAGCGGCCATGTCCACCAGCCCGATGGTCGAGGCGATGGCGGAGTTTTTCACCAGGTTGAGCATTTCCGAGGTCATCGGCGGTACAATCACCCGGTAGGCGTTCGGCAACAGCACATAGCGGTAGGTTTGCGGCAGCGTCAGGCCCATCGCCAGGCCAGCGGCCTGTTGGCCACGCGGCAGCGACTGAATGGCGGCACGTACCTGCTCGCACACTCGGGCGGCGGTAAACAGGCCAAGACAGATGGTGGACGACACGAAGAACTGCACGTTGGGATCGAGCTCGGCCTTGAACCACATGCCGATGTCTGGCGGCAGCAGTTCGGGATCACCAGATACCAGGTAAAGAACTGCACGATCAGCGGCACGTTACGGAACAGTTCGACGTAGGCGGTGCCGATGGCAGCCAGAAAACGGTTCGGTACGGTACGTAAAATCCCGAACAGCGAGCCGACAAAGAAAGCGATAATCCATGCACAGACGGAGAGGGCAATCGTCACCTGAAAGCCGGACCAGATCCAGCCAAGATAGGTGGTGTTGCCAAACGGGGCCTGCTGCAAGAAGATACCCCAGTTCCAATCTATTGACATAACAAACTCCGATAAACACGCGTTGGGCGCGCTAAATATTGATGGTTGCATGACGCAAAACGCCGCAGCGCCAGTCGGGCTGGCTTGGATGTGCGGTGACTGCGTTGGGAAATGCGGCAGGGGAACGGCCTGCCGCATCGGTTACCTGTCTGTCGCGACCATCAAAGGGCGGGGCGGCGTTCAGCGCACCCGCTCTATTGTTATTAGTTCAGTGCCTTGTCGTTTGGTTCTTTGAACAGTTGCTTCATGTCATCAGACAGATCGAAGTTCATGTTCAGGTTTTTTGGTGGGATAGGTTGTTTGAACCACTTGTCAAACCATTTGGCGGCCTCGCCAGAGGTTTGCGCTTGTGCGATGGTGTCATCAACCAGTTTCTTGAATTGCGGATCGTCTTTGCGCAGCATACAGCCATAGGCTTCCTTGGACTGTGCAGTACCGATGATTTGCCATTGATCCGGTTTTTTGGCCTTGGCGCGTTCACCGGCCAACAGCGCGTCATCCATCATGAACGCCACCGCACGGCCGCTTTCCAACGTGCGGAACGAGTCGCCGTGGTCTTTGGCGCTGATGATGCGCATGTTCATTTTGTCTTTGTCGTTCAGCTTGTTGAGCAGCACCTCAGAGGTGGTGCCCGAGGTGACGACCACCGCTTTACCGGCCAGATCCTTGAAGTCCTTGACCTCAGATCCCTTTTTCACCAGCAAACGGGTACCCACCACGAAGATGGTGTCAGAGAAGGCGGCCTGTTTCTGACGCTCGATGTTGTTGGTAGTGGAACCGCATTCGAAGTCAAAGGTACCGTTTTGCAGCAAAGGGATACGGTTTTGCGAAGTGATCGGCATCATTTTGACCTGCAGATCGGGCGCATTGAGCTGCTTTTTGATCGCTTCAACGATCTGGTTTGAATAATCCTGGGAATACCCCACCACTTTCCGCTGGTTGTCGTAGTAGGAGAACGGCACGGAGGATTCGCGGTGGCCGACAACGATCACGCCGTTGTCTTTGATTTTCTTCAGCGTACCGGTCAACTCTTCCGCATGGGCTACGCTACTTGCCATTCCGATCAGCAGTAACGATAACGCCAGTTTACGCATTTGCATGGTCCAACTCCTTGCTGTTGTGGTGGCTCTGACTAAAGAGCGTCAGGGTAAAAATGGCTATCTGTTGCTCACATTATAAAGATAGTCTTGGTACAGATTACCGTTAGAAAATAGCCGATTGTGAACAGGTTGAAACTAAAATGTTTCATAATTTGAGACATCACGCGCACCAAATGAATGCAATAAAACGCCGGTGCACCATTAAGGTGCTGCTGATGCACGCAGGTTGTGCGCAGGTGCGAGCAAAGGTCTCTAAAAGTAAATCAGCGATTGATTACAGGGGGATTAAAGCAAGGAGTGTGCCAAAAACGTTGATTTGCCGGCGCTTGAGCAACCGGAAGCGGGGCGCAGCGGGCTGCGCCCCGGTGGGTTATTTGCGACGCAGACTGCACACCAGTGCCAGACCACCGAACAGCGCGGTGATGATCCACCACGGCAGCGAACCGAAGCGGGCATACGGCGTGACCCCGGTGGTCGGCGTCACTTTCACTTCCAGCACCTGACGGGTGAACTGCGGGATCTCGGCAATCACCTCGCCGGTCGGGCCGACCGCGGCGGTAACGCCGTTATTGGTACTGCGCAGCAACGGGCGTCCCAGTTCCAACGCCCGCATACGCGCCATTTGGAAATGCTGCCACGGGCCGATGGAATGGCCGAACCAGGCGTCATTGGAAATGGTCAGCAGGAAGTTGGTGTCCGGGCGGAAATTGTCGCGCACCTGCTGGCCGAGCACGATTTCATAGCAGATCGCCGCCGTCAGGTTGAAACCGTGCACCTTCAGCTGTGGCTGCACATAGTCGCCGCGACTGAATGACGACATTGGCAGATCAAAGAACGGCGCCAGCGGTCGCAGCAGGGTTTCCAATGGCACGAATTCGCCGAACGGCACCAGGTGATGCTTGTTGTAGCGATCGGCAGCCGGATAACGGTAAGGCTGTTGCTCGCCCAGCACGATCACGCTGTTATAGAACTCGGTGCCCCGTCCGGTGGCGCGTGCGTCAACGATACCGGTAATCAGGCTACTGTTCTTGGCGCGCATCAGCTCGTCCATCATGGTCAGGAATCCGTTCTGGTTGCTTTCCACGTCGGGAATGGCGGACTCGGGCCAGATAATGATTGGTGCTTTGCCGACGTAAGGGCGACTGGCGTCCAGATAGGTTTGTAGCGTACCGATCAGCGCTTGTGGATCCCACTTCATCGACTGCGCGATATTGCCTTGCACCATGGCGACGTTGACCGCGCGTGCTGGCTGTGGGGTAAACCAGTGCAGCTGGCGCAGTGGCCACGGCAACAACAGCATCGCTATCGCGATCGCCGCCGGCACGATACGCCGCTGATTGAGGGCGTAAACCAGCAGGCCACTCAGCGACATTAGAATAAAAGTAATGGCGTCAACGCCGAACAGGGGCGCGAGGCCTTTCAATGGGCCGTCGATCTGGCTGTAGCCGAATTGTAGCCATGGGAAGCCGGTCAGCACCCAACCGCGCAGAAACTCGGTGACCTGCCACAGCGCCGGCGCGGCAATGGCCAGCCGCAGCCAGCCGGTTTTCGGCCACAGTCGCGTCAGCACGCCGGCAAACAGACCGGTGTAGAGCGACAGATAGGCGGCCAGCAGGATCACCAAAAAGATGTTGACCGCGAACGGCATGCCACCGAAATCAGCGATGCTGACATACACCCAGTTGACGCCGCTGCCAAACAGACCCATCCCCCAGGCAAAGCCGAGCAGGGCGGACTGTCTGACGCTGCGATTCAAGGTGACGGCCAGCAGTCCGAACAGGGAAACAATGGCCGCAGGCCAGAGATCGTAAGGGGAAAAGGCCAGCGTTCCGCTGGCACCGAACAACAGCGCCAGCAGGGTTCGGACCCACTGGCGTTCAAGTAAAGAGGCTTTGACCATGTGAAGTTTAGTCTTCCAGTTTCGGTTGCGGAGCGTCGTCCGGAATTTTTACATGAACCTGGATGATACGTCGACTGTCGGCCATGGCAACTTTAAACAGGTAACCTTCGATTTCAATGGTTTCCCCGCGTGCCGGCAGATGGCCGAAGGCTTGCATGATCAGGCCGCCAATGGTGTCGACCTCGTCATCGCTGAAGTGGGTATCGAAGGCATCGTTGAAGTCTTCGATCGGCGTCAGGGCGCGCACGGTGTACATGTGGCGGCTGAGCTGGCGGATATCACGATCTTCCTCATCGTCATATTCGTCTTCGATTTCACCGACAATCAGTTCCAGAATGTCTTCGATGGTAACCAGGCCCGACACGCCGCCGAACTCGTCAATGACGATAGCCATATGATAACGCTGGGAGCGGAACTCCTTCAGCATGCGGTCAACCCGTTTGCTCTCCGGGACCACCACCGCGGTACGCCAGCACCTTGTCGATGCTGAACGGCTCGGACTCGGTGCGCATAAACGGCAGCAGGTCCTTGGCCATCAAAATGCCTTCGATATGATCTTTATCTTCGCTGATCACCGGGAAACGTGAGTGGGCGGATTCGATGATCACGTCCAGGCACTCTTCCAGCGTCTGGTTACGCTTAAGCGTCACCATCTGCGAACGCGGGATCATGATATCGCGCACGCGCTGCTCGGCGATATCCATCACGCCTTCCAGCATGTCTCGGGTATCGGGATCGATCAGATCGTTTTGCTCGGAATCACGGATCAGCTCTACCAGATCGCCACGGTTTTTGGTTCGCCGTGGAACAGCTGGTTAAGGATAAGAGTAAAGAACCCCTTTTTGGGACTGGGGCTGTCATTGCTTGATGAATGGTCGTCGCTCATGGCGTTTTAGTTAATATCACTCATGTCAGAGTAAAGAAGTTAGCGACAGCCCGTTGCCGGGCTGCGGGGGACTCAGCTAACGCGTTTAGGCGGGGTCTTTTTCCGCAAGGTACGGGTCCTGGTAGCCAAGGCCCTGCATAATTTCGGTTTCCAAAGACTCCATTTCTTCGGCTTCATCGTCTTCGATGTGGTCATACCCTAGCAGATGTAAGCTGCCGTGAACAACCATATGCGCCCAGTGGGCTTCCAGCGCCTTGCCTTGCTCAACCGCTTCCTGTTCAACCACCTGTCGACAAATGATCAAATCGCCCAACAACGGCAGTTCGATGCCCGGCGGGGCTTCGAACGGGAACGACAGCACGTTGGTCGGTTTGTCCTTGCCGCGATAGGTCAGGTTCAGCTGATGGCTTTCCGCTTCGTCCACCAGGCGAATCGTGACTTCGGCCTCGGCCTGAAACTGTGGCAGCACACCCTCCAGCCAACGCTGGAAGGCGGCTTCGTCAGGCAGGCCGTTGGCGTGTTCACAGGCAATTTGCAAATCCAGAATCACCTGGCTCATGGTGTCTCCTGCTCAGAGGCGATCTGCGCCTCGCGTTTGCGCTGTTCGGCGACGGCATCCTTGCGTTTTTGTTCAGCCGCTTCCCAGGCTTCATAGGCAATAACCACGCGTGCGACCACCGGGTGGCGCACCACGTCTTCGCTATGGAAGAAGTTGAAACTGATTTCTTCCACTTCCGACAGCACTTCTACCGCATGACGCAGGCCGGACTTCTGGTTGCGCGGCAGGTCAATCTGCGTCACGTCGCCGGTGATCACCGCCTTGGAGTTAAAACCGATGCGCGTCAGGAACATCTTCATCTGTTCGATGGTGGTGTTCTGGCTTTCATCAAGAATGATAAAGGCGTCGTTCAGCGTGCGGCCGCGCATATAGGCCAGCGGTGCGACTTCGATCACGTTGCGTTCGATCAGCTTTTCTACCCGTTCAAAACCGAGCATTTCAAACAGTGCGTCGTACAGCGGACGCAGATATGGGTCGACCTTCTGGCTGAGATCGCCCGGTAGAAAGCCCAGTTTTTCGCCGGCTTCCACCGCAGGGCGGGTCAGCAGGATACGGCGGATTTCCTGGCGCTCCAGCGCGTCGACCGCGGCGGCAACCGCCAGATAGGTCTTGCCGGTACCGGCCGGGCCGATGCCAAAGGTAATGTCGTGATCGAGAATATTGGCGATATATTGCGCCTGATTAGGCGTGCGCGGTTTCACCATGCCACGCTTGGTCTTGATGTTTACCGCTTTACCGTAATCCGGCACGCTGTCGGCCACCTGCTCCAGCACCCGGCTCTCTTTGATCGCCAGATGAATCTGTTCCGGATCGATATCCGGGACTATGCCGCGGATTGGCGCGGTATCGACATACAGATGGCGCAGGATATCGGCGGCAGCCACCACGCAGGGGTTCTTGCCGACCAGCTTGAAACGGTTGTCACGGCGGTTGATTTCGATGCCCAACCGGCGCTCCAGCTGTTTGATGTTGTCATCAAACGGGCCGCACAGGCTCAGCAAGCGCTTGTTGTCTGCGGGCTCTAACAGAATTTCTTGTGTTGCGACGTTCAAACGATTCCTCAAGGCTCGCACAGGGCCTGGTTGATGGTTCACGGTATAGGTCACCGACGGGCGCTTGCGGGGCAATCCCGCGCGCCAATACAACGCAGCAGGTTTGCGTTGCAGCGCGGTGACCGGCGCTGCGCCCCGACAGCCTGGACCATCGGGCTGGGGGAGCGCGAGCGGCTAACGCACCAGCGACTCGCCGCATGACGGCTATAAAGTGAATTATTCATGGTGCGCGGCCGACGCGCAAGTTTACCCCTGATCTATCTGTGCGCCAGCGGTGGAATTCAAGGCCTGATGGCTAAAAAATGCACGTTGGGCCCACCTGACTATCGGCCCAACCGCCAGCGGCTCAGTTTTTCTTCACAAATTCCGATTTCAGCTTCATCGGGCCGAAACCGTCGATTTTGCAGTCGATATTGTGGTCGCCTTCCACCAGACGAATGTTCTTCACCTTGGTGCCGATCTTCAGCATCGATGAGCTGCCCTTGACCTTGAGATCCTTGACCACGGTGACCGAGTCGCCGTCTGCCAGCAGGTTGCCGTTGGCGTCTTTTACCGTCAGTGTTTCATCGTCCTGCGCGGCGCTGCTGTCGTTCCATTCGTTGGCGCACTCCGGGCAAACGTACATGTCGCCGTCCTGGTAGGTGTATTCGGAGTTGCACTTCGGGCAGTGTGGGAGTTGCATGATGCTGTAGCCTCTTGATAAAAAATAAAAAACATCGCCGGACGCGGACGCCCGGCGGCGAAATAAAGGGGAGTCATCCCCGAAGGGCGCCAGAATGCCTGGCGTTACCTCGGGGGTTCAGCGATGGAGGGAAGGCTGGTAGCTGCCGACACCCAGGGCATCTTCCTTGCGGGTACGGGCAATCACCGACTGTGGGGATTCATGTACGCGCAGATCCATCTGCTGTTCGGTACGTATCACCAGGCCACGCAGCGAATTGGTCAGCACCTCGGTAATTTCCACATCGACAAACTGGCCGATCATGTCCGGCGTGCCTTCGAAGTTTACCATCCGGTTGCACTCGGTGCGTCCGGCCAGTTCCATCACGCTTTTGCGCGAGGTGCCTTCGACCAGAATGCGTTGCACCGTGCCGAGCATCTGGCGGCTGAAGCGCATTGCCTGCTGCAGGATGCGCTCCTGCAAAATGTACAGCCGCTGCTTTTTCTCGTCTTCGCTGACGTCATCGACCATGTCTGCCGCCGGCGTGCCGGGGCGTGAAGAGTAGATGAAGCTGAAGCTGGTATCGAAATTGACCTCGGCAATCAGATTCATGGTCTGCTCGAAGTCAGCCTGGGACTCTCCCGGGAAACCAATGATAAAATCGGAGCTTATCTGGATATTCGGCCGTGCCTTGCGCAGTTTGCGAATGATGGCCTTGTATTCCAGCGCGGTGTGGGCGCGTTTCATCATGGTCAGAATGCGGTCGGAACCGCTCTGAACCGGCAAATGCAGGAAACTGACCAGCTCCGGCGTATCTTCATACACGGCGATGATGTCATCGGTGAATTCAATCGGGTGGCTGGTGGTGAAGCGAATACGGTCGATACCGTCAATCGCCGCCACCAGGCGCAGCAGTTCGGCAAACGAACAGACGCCGCCATCGTAGGTGGCGCCGCGATAGGCATTGACGTTCTGGCCGAGCAGGTTGACTTCACGCACGCCCTGTGCGGCCAACTGGGCTATTTCGAACAGCACGTCGTCGCTCGGCCGGCTGACTTCTTCGCCACGGGTGTACGGCACTACGCAGAAGGTACAATATTTGTTGCAGCCTTCCATGATCGACACATAGGCGGTCGGCCCTTCGGCGCGAGGTTCCGGCAGACGATCGAATTTTTCGATTTCCGGGAAGCTGATGTCGACGATCGGGCTGTGAGTGCCCTGCACGTGGTTGATCATTTCCGGCAGGCGGTGCAGGGTTTGCGGCCCGAAAATAACGTCGACGCACGGTGCGCGCTGGCGAATGTGCTCACCTTCCTGCGAGGCGACGCAGCCGCCGACGCCGATAATCAGGTTCGGGTTTTTTTCCTTCAGCAGCTTCCAGCGGCCCAACATAGCGAAAACTTTTTCCTGCGCTTTTTCACGGATCGAGCAGGTATTCAGCAGCAACACATCCGCCTCTTCGGCGTTGTCGGTCCATTGGTAACCGTGCGTGCTTCCCAGTAAGTCGGCCATTTTCGATGAATCGTATTCGTTCATCTGGCAACCCCAGGTTTTGATATGTAGTTTCTTGGTCATTGAATAGCCATTAATCAGTGCGGAGCGAAAAAAGGTGCATTAGCGCCATTGCAGGGCGCTTATTGTAAACACTTGATGCGGTTGTGACCAGCATCAGGAAAACGCCCTGTGACCTGAAGCCGGAGAAAAAATCCGGTACACTGACACAAAACGCCGTTAGCGGTTGAACGGCGGCAATCAACCAACAAGCATAGTCAAACATGAAGACATCTCAAACACGGGTTGACGTCGTTGTCGTGGGCGGCGGAATGGTCGGCGCAGCAGCGGCGTTGGGACTGGCACAGGCGGGTTTTGACGTGGCGTTGCTGGAGCACCAGCCGCCGCAGGCGTTCGAGCCGCACAGCCCGCCGGATTTGCGTATTTCCGCGATCGGTTGCACCTCGGTCGGCTTATTGAAACAGCTTGGCGCCTGGCCGGCGGTTGAGCAGATGCGTTCGGCGCCGTATCGCCGGTTGGAAACCTGGGAGTGGCAGTCTGCGCGGGTGGCGTTTGACGCTGCGGCGCTTGGCCTGCCTGAGCTGGGTTTTATGGTGGAAAACCGTATTCTGCAGCTGGCGCTATGGCAACAGCTGTCGCACTGTAACAACCTGACGCTGCATTGTCCGGCCAGACTGCAGCATCTGCAACGCGACGCCGAAGGCTGGCTGGTGACGCTGGACAGCGGCGAAGTGCTGGCGACGCGGCTGGTGATCGGTGCCGACGGTGCACATTCGCAGGTGCGCCAACGGGCGGCGATCGGCACCAGCGGTTGGCAATATCGCCAGTCCTGTATGCTGATTACCATACAGACCGGTGCCGCTCAGCAGGACGTTACCTGGCAGCAGTTCTTCCCGTCCGGACCGCGGGCCTTTTTACCGTTGTATGAGGACTGGGCTTCGTTGGTGTGGTACGACAGCCCACAGCGGATCCGCCAGTTACAGGCGATGCCGATGGCTCAGTTGCAGCGTGAGATTGTCGATGCCCTTCCCGGCGCGACTTGGCGCGGTCAGCGCGCATGCTGCCGGCGCCTTTCCGCTGGTGCGTCGACATGCGCAGCGTTATGTGCTGCCGGGACTGGCGCTGATCGGTGATGCGGCGCATACCATCAACCCGCTGGCGGGGCAGGGCGTCAACCTCGGCTACCGTGACGTGGATGCGTTGCTGGCGGTGTTGAGCGCGGCGCGTGAACAGGGTGACGACTGGGCCAGCGAGGCTGTACTGTTACGCTATCAGCGCCAGCGGCGTACCGATAACCTGCTGATGCAAAGCGGCATGGATCTGTTCTATACCGCGTTCAGCAATAATCTGGCCTCCGCTCAGCGTTGGCGCGCAATCTGGCGCTGATGGCGGCCGAACGCGCCGGCGTATTGAAACAGAAGGCGTTGAAATACGCTCTGGGACTGTAGCGCAGACGTGCAGATACGGGTCGGTTACAAACCGGCCCGTTATTTTTGCAGGCGCAGAAAAGCGAAAAGCCCACCGAAGTGGGCTGTTCTGAAGATGGCTGGGGTGCCAGGATTCGAACCTGGGTATGCTGGTATCAGAAACCAGAGCCTTACCGCTTGGCGACACCCCAATAGTATGTCAGTAAAAAATGGTGGCTACGACGGGATTTGAACCTGTGACCCCATCATTATGAGTGATGTGCTCTAACCAGCTGAGCTACGTAGCCATGCTAATTTTTACTGCGTTGATTTGCAAGTTGTTTGTATGGCTGGGGTACCTGGATTCGAACCAGGGAATGCCGGTATCAAAAACCGGTGCCTTACCGCTTGGCGATACCCCAACAACTTAACAAATCTTCTGCCTTGACCCCTTCCCGAAGGAAAATGGCTGGGGTACCTGGATTCGAACCAGGGAATGCCGGTATCAAAAACCGGTGCCTTACCGCTTGGCGATACCCCATCAGCAGAGTTAACTCAGATGAAGAGAGTGGTGCGGGAGGCGAGACTTGAACTCGCACACCTTGCGGCGCCAGAACCTAAATCTGGTGGCGTCTACCAATTTCGCCACTCCCGCAAAAAAAGATGGTGGCTACGACGGGATTCGAACCTGTGACCCCATCATTATGAGTGATGTGCTCTAACCAACTGAGCTACGTAGCCATCTTTTTGCGCGCTGCCTTCATCTGCGTTGCGGGGCGCATTATGCGTATATGGCCGTTTTGCGTCAACAAGTTTTTTGCCGAAAAACCCCAGCGATGTGCCGTTTGTCTGGGTTGTGAACAGGTTGGCGATAAAATCGACAATTCATGCAATTAATGGTTGAAAACATCAACAAAAAGGCGAGCCCGGAGGCTCGCCAATCAGCAAAAAACGGCGCTTATTGATATGCGGATTGATGCACGCCGACGGCACGGCCGGAGGGATCGTCCATTTTCTTGAATGACTCGTCCCATTCGACGGCCTTGGCTGACGAGCAGGCGACGGAAGGGCCGCCCGGTACGCATTCGGCCGCGCTTGGCAGCGGGAACAGCTGTTCGAAGATTTCGCGGTACAGGTAGCCTTCTTTTGACGTTGGCGTATTGTACGGAAGCGGAAACGGGCGGTTTCGAGCTGTTGATCGCTAACCTGCTGCGCAGCGACTTCTTTCAAGGTATCGATCCAGCTATAACCCACGCCGTCGGAGAACTGCTCTTTCTGGCGCCAGGCCACGCTGGCCGGCAGATAGGATTCGAAACATTCACGAATGATATGTTTCTCCATTTTGCCATTGCCGCACATTTTGTCTTGCGGGTTGATGCGCATTGCGACGTCGAGGAAGTTTTTTATCCAGGAACGGTACGCGGGCTTCAACGCCCCAGGCCGACATCGCCTTGTTGGCGCGAGCGCAGTCGTACATATGCAGTGCCAGCAGTTTGCGCACGGTTTCTTCGTGGAACTCTTTGGCGTTTGGCGCTTTGTGGAAGTACAGATAGCCGCCGAACACTTCATCGGCACCTTCACCAGACAGCACCATCTTGATGCCCATCGCCTTGATTTTTCGTGACATCAGATACATTGGCGTTGAGGCGCGAATGGTGGTGACGTCATAGGTTTCGATGTGGTAAATCACATCGCGAATGGCGTCCAGCCCTTCCTGTACGGTGAAATGAATCTCATGGTGCACGGTGCCCAGATGGTTGGCCACTTCCTGCGCGGCGCGCAGATCCGGCGAACCTTGCAGACCGACGGCGAAGGAGTGCAGCTGCGGCCACCAGGCTTCGCTGCGCTCGTCGTCTTCAACGCGGCGTGCGGCGTATTTCTTGGTAATGGCGGAGATCACCGAGGAGTCCAGCCCGCCAGACAGCAGTACCCCATAAGGCACGTCGGACATCAGATGGCTTTTTACCGCGTCTTCCAGCGCGTTGCGCAGGGCGTTGGCGTCGGTAACGTTATCCTGCACGTTGGTGTAATCGAACCAGTCGCGTTGATAATAGCTGCGGATCTCGCCGTCCTGGCTAGACAGATAGCTGCCGGCCGGGAATTCTTAATGGTACGGCACACCGGCACCAGCGCTTTCATTTCCGAGGCGACGAACAGGTTGCCATGCTCGTCGTGGCCCATATACAGCGGATAATGCCCAAATGGTCGCGGCCAATCAGGTAGGCGTCCTTTTCTGCGTCATACAGCGCAAAGGCGAACATGCCTTGCAGATCGTCGAGGAAGTCTGCGCCTTTCTCCTGATACAGCGCCAGGATCACTTCACAGTCGGAACCGGTCTGGAATTGGTAGCGGTCGCTCAGTTTCTGACGCAGCGCCTGGTGGTTGTAAATCTCACCGTTGACCGCCAGAACGTGGGTGTGCGCAGCGTTGTACAGCGGTTGAGCGCCATTGTTGACGTCGACGATCGACAAACGCTCATGGGCCAGAATGGCTTTATCGCTGGCATAAACGCCAGACCAGTCCGGCCCACGATGGCGCATCAGGCGCGACATCTCCAGCGCTTTCTTGCGCAGCTCTGTCGGATCGGACTTCAGGTCGAGCACACAAAAATAGAACACATACAAACTCTCCTAAACGACTTTTATTAGACTGTGATGTTGTCTTGCTGTTATGGGCAGCGTGGCCGGCGGGGCAATGCCGACGCGGCTTTGCTGCGCTGTTGATTATGAAAATGCGTCAAAAGCGCAGGCAGATGCAAGCGTTTTAACGCCAGGCTGAAAAATAGTTGTTTGTCGAGGTTGGAAACTTAACGGATGTTCAGTTTTAGCGTCATAAAATTATGGAATATTCAAAAAATGGGCCTTGCCGTCTGTTTTATAAACGACAAAGCCCGTCTGCATTACATTTATCGTTGCTGGTGCCAATTACGACATTGGCAGCCATAAGGCGAGGGTGGTATCCGGCGTCCAGCCGATGTTGGAAGTGTGCGTCTGGCGGCAGGTGTATAGCTTGCCTTGGTAGCTCACCCGCTCGCCTTCCTGATAGGCATGGTTGACCTCCCATTCACCCACTACCGGATCCGGCGGCGTGGTGCCATCCGCGGCGGTGGTGATCGCTAACGCCACGCTTGGCGCAGAGGCGTTGTTTTTGCTGTCGATGGCGATAACGGTGTAGCTGTAACGACTGTCTGGCGTCAGGCCACTGTCATGCAACAACGGCGCATCAGGTTGAGCAATGACGCTGCCATTGCGCAATACGCGGTAGCTGACGATCGGGTTGGGGCCGGTGGCTGGTGCCCAGCCGAGCGTCAACGAGGTGGCGGTGAGTTCGCTAACGTTCAACGCCTTGGGGGGCTGTGGATTTTCTACCGGTGGCGTAACCTCGCCCTCGATCAGCGCGGCATAACGTGTGCTGAACTCCCCGTTGTACGGCACGCCGTTTTTGTTGTTGCCGTTATCCCAGTTCACCGACCAGGTCATCAGGCCCTTGATCGACAATCCCTTGGCATCCAGGCGTTTGAACGCGTTGTACACCGCCTGTGGATCGACGACATAACCGGTGGCCGCCGCATCGACGTTGCTCGGCAGGCCAATGGCGAATTTTGCGGCAGGAATGCGAGCGTAGTCGCGGGTGCCGCTGACCAGGCTTTCGGTCAGGTAGTACAGGAAATCCTCTTTCATGGCGTCGTTGTTTTGCGAGATCCACGCACCGGCACCGCCGTTGGCCTCATCCACCCAAATGCCGTCGCCACCCTGGTTATAATATTGCGGCGCAATAAAATCGTAATAACCTTCGAGAGCGGAAATATATTCCAGGTAGCTGCCTGAAGTGCGCAAATAAGGGAACTCCGGCGCCATACTGATAATAAAGTTTTTACCCCTGCTCGGCATAATGCTGTTTTACGCTCTTCAGCGCGGCGGGCAATACCGTTTTATTATTGGCGGCGTCAATAGCGGTCTGTTCCAGATCGATATCCAAACCGTCAAAGCCGTAGGTTTCCACCAGACGGATAATTTCGTCTTTCAGTCTTCCTTCGTCGCCGGTTGTTAGTTCGATATGGGCATCGGCGCCACCGAGCGAGATCAGCACCGCGCGCCCCTGGGCGTTCAGCACGCCGACCTGACGGCGGAACTCGGTGTCGCTCAGGTTGTAGGGCTTGAAGGTCGGAATGCCGGCGCCTTTCATAAAGGCCACCGCCACCACGTTGTAGGCCGGCGGGATATCCGTCAGGTTCATATTGGCGAACTGGCCATGCTGGTAACCGTCGCTGGTGCCGGCCTGCCAGTTGTGCCAAAAGCCCATCATGATTTTTTTGCCGGACATATCCGGCATTGCCGATGCGTCATCATTGGCGGCGGTGGTAACTGTGTTTGAATTTAATGAATTCATTATGGCCTCGTCATCGCGTAATAGAAATAGAGTGTTGCTTACCGGCAATATTTGTTGCCGGTGAGAATCATTCTGCGCGAATTAATGCCGGGTATAATGAAAGTTTAGCCGGGCATAAATAAATTAAATTCATCAACAGCGCGGCTCGGCGTTTTATTGGCGTGGCGAAGTAAAAAATGGCGGCATTAACGGCCGCCAGCGTGAACTAGAACAGGTTGATATCGGCAACGGAGGGGAAGATATAACTCGGTCGGAACGGCATGGTTTCAATATCGTTGAGGTCGATACCCCGGACAGTACCAGAATGGTTTCCAGCCCGGCCTGGAAGCCAGCCAGTATGTCGGTGCGCAGGTTATCGCCGACGATCACCGTTTCTTCCGAATGCGCCTGCATTTTGTTCAGGGCGGCGCGGATGATCCACGGGCTGGGTTTGCCGACGTAAAACGGTTTGCGGCCGGTTATTTTTTCGATCGGCGCACAGAGCGCGCCGCAGGCCGGCACGTAGCCGTGGCCATGGGTGTCAGGATTGGTGGCGATAAAGCGTGCGCCGTTGTTCACGAAATACGCGGCCTTATGCATCATATCCCAGTTGTAGGAGCGTGTTTCACCAACGATAACAAAATCAGGGTTGATATCGGTGATGGTGAAACCGGCTTTATACAGTTCGTGAATCAATGCGCCTTCGCCGACCACGTAGGCTTTTTTACCTTCCTGGCGCCGCAGAAAATCGGCGGTGGCCATCGCCGAGGTGTAAAAGGCGCTTTCCGGTACCTCGAGACCGGCCGCAGCAAAGCGGTTGGCCAGATCCTGCGCGGTTTGCGACGGGTAGTTGGTCAGCATCACCAGCGGCATGCCCTGCTGCTGAATCCGTGCCAGAAACAGATCGGCGCCGGGAACGGCGGTGTTGTCATGCATCAGCACGCCGTCGATATCACAGATAACGTTTTTAATGGTCATTGGTGCAGTGTCTCATGATGGCGGCGAGCAAAAGCGACAGCGGCCTGCTCGCCGAAATGCGTTTTAGCTTTCCAGCAAACGCTGTAACAGAACGCCGTTGAGCATTGCGCGTTTCGCCAACGCAAACGCCCCGATCGCCGAGCGATGATTCAGTTCGGAGGTGACAATCGGCAGGTTCTTGCGGAAGTCCTTCAGTACCTGATTATTGATGCAGCTCTGGATGGCCGGCAACAGCACTTTTTCGGCTTCGGTAATTTCGCCGGCGATCACCACTTTTTGCGGATTAAACAGGTTGATGGCGATGGCGACGGCCTTGCCGAGATAACGACCAACGTGCTCGAGCACCTCGCTGGCCAGCAAATCGCCACGGTTGGCGGCTTTGCAAATGGCGTTGATGCTGCAGTCATCGAGCGTCAACTTGCTGGGATAGCCCTGGGTCAGTAACTGGCGCACGCGCTGTTCAATGGCGGCGTTGGCGGCCACGGTTTCCAGACAGCCGAAGTTGCCGCAGTGGCAGCGCTCGCCGAGCGGGTCAATCTGGATATGGCCAATTTCGCCGACGTTGCCGTTGTTGCCAAGAAAAATCTGGCCGTTAACGATAATGCCGGCGCCGGTGCCGCGGTGCAGTCGAACCAGAATGGAGTCTTCGCAGTCGCGTGTGGCGCCGAAATAATGCTCGGCCAGCGCCAGGCTGCGAATATCGTGGCCGACAAAACTGGTGACGTTAAAACGCTGCTGCAGGTTATCGACCAGCGCCCAGTGATTGACGCTGATGTGCGGCATATAGCGCACCACGCCCAATGCCGGATCGACCAGGCCAGGCCAAAATCACGGAAATGGCGATCAGCTCGCGCAGTTTGCGTTGATAGCTCTCGATAAACTGGGCAATGGCGTTGAACAGTGCATTTTCCAAATGTCTCCTGGGTACGCTCCGGCAAAGGGTAGTGCTCTTCGCCGAGTGATTTGCCGCTCATGTCATACAGCGTGGATGGTGGCGTCGTGCCGGCCAAGACGCACGGCCACGGTATGAAAATGACGGGTTTCGGTGACAATGGAAATGGCACGGCGACCGCCGGTGGAGGCTTGCTGATCGACTTCCTTGATCAGTCCGCGCTCCAACAGCTGGCGAGTAATTTTGGTGACGCTGGCGGGAGCTAACTGGCTCAGTTCGGCAATTTGAATGCGCGAAATCGGACCCTGTTGGTCGATAAGGCGATACACTGCTGCTCCATTTAGTTGCTTGACTAAATCAACGTTGCCAATCTGTGCCTGCCCGCCAGTGCTCATCAATAAATTTACTCGCTGTTTGATTAAACCTCGTTGCCGTTAACGAGAGTTTTGGTGATGTTGAATTCTCGGTCAAAGGCGGTGAGGTTCGCCACCTTACCGGCTTCAATACTGCCCAAATGCTGGTCGACGCCGATGGCGCGCGCCGGATACAAGGTTGCCATACGCAGCGCTTCATCCAGGGCGATACCTACATGTTCGACGCTGTTCTGCACCGCTTCGATCATGGTCAGCGCAGAACCGCTCAGGGTGCCGTTTTCATCAACGCACAGCCCGTCACGATAGTATATTGTTTTACCAGCGAAAATAAATTGGTCAATATCTGCACCTGCCGGCGCCGTGGCGTCGGTGACCAGCACCAATTTATCACCTTTAAGGCGTTTGGCGTTACGGATACTCGCCCAGGCGACGTGATGACCGTCGGCGATGATACCGGTATAGACTTCCGGCGTATCGAAAATCGCGCCCATCAGGCCCGGTTCGCGACCGGTGATGTACGGCATGGCGTTATACAGGTGAGTGGCAAAACTGATGCCGGCGGCGAAACCGATGCGCGCCTGATCGTAGCTGGCGTTGGAGTGGCCAGCGGAAACCACGATGCCTGCGTCACGCAGCTGCTTGATAAAGTGCGGTTCGACCATTTCCGGTGCCAGCGTCACCTTGGTGATCACATCGGCGTTGGCGCACATGTAATCGACCATTTCACGGTCTGCTTTTCGGATAAATGCCGGGTTATGGGTGCCTTTTTTTGGCCGGGCTCAGGTAAGGCCCTTCCAGATGCAGACCAAGTGCCTGATTGGCGTGTTTTTTCAGATAAGCGCGCATCACTTCGATGCTGTGCTTCATAAATTCATCGCTGCTGGTGATAAGCGTCGGCAGGTAACTGGTACAGCCCGACTTTTCATTGGCGCGCTGCATGATATCCAGCGTTTCCTGCGAAATGGCTTCCAACGAATCGTTGAACTGTACGCCACCGCAGCCGTTAAGCTGAACATCGATAAAACCTGGGGCTAGCATGGCACCACCCAGATCGCGCGTTTCGATACCGGCAGGCAACTCGGCCAGCGGGCAAACTCGTTCAATCAGACCATCGGCAATGATTACGGCGTGGTCATCAAGCACGTCGTGGCCGGTATAAATCCGACCGTGGGTTAAAGCGAACATGTAGCCCCCTACAAAAAATTAAATATTCTTCATGCTTTCCGCTTCTAACTCGCGGAAGTACTTAACGGTTTTGACTTTCAGTTCCATGGTGGACGGCTCATCGCACACGACCACGGCCTTGGCATGCAGTTGCAGACAGCTGATGGTCCACATGTGGTTGATATTGCCTTCAACCGCGGCTTCCAGCGCCTGCGCCTTGCCGTGACCGGTCACCAGGATCATCACTTCTTCCGCGTCCAGCAAGGTGCCTACCCCAACGGTCAGCGCATATTTAGGCACCTGATCGACATCGCCGCCAAAGAAACGGGAGTTGGCGATACGGGTATCTTCGGTCAGCGTTTTGATGCGGGTACGCGAAGCCAGGGACGATGCCGGTTCGTTAAACGCGATGTGGCCGTCAACGCCTACGCCGCCCATAAACAGGTGGATTTTACCGTAAGATTTGATTTTCTCTTCGTACTGACGGCATTCGGCATCGACATCTGCGGCATTACCATTCAGCAAGTTGATATTTTCACGCGGAATATCAACATGATCAAAGAAATTACGGTACATAAAGGTATGATAGCTTTCCGGGTGTTCCTGCGGCAGGCCAACGTATTCATCCATGTTGAAAGTCACCACATGCTTAAAGCTTACTTCACCTGCTTTGTGCATCGCAATCAGATGTTTGTACGCTTCGAGCGGCGTGCCGCCGGTTGGCAGACCCAGCACAAACGGACGATCGGCCGTTGGCTTGAACGCATTGATGCGCTGCACGATATGGCGCGCCGCCCATTTGCCAACTTGTTGGGTATCTTTCAGTGGGATAAGTCTCATCATACACCTCTTGGGTAAGTAAACTATGGCTATACTGTACGGGCTTTGGCAGACGCCTTAAGCGTAACTCAGCTTTGTGCTTTGCGTGTGAAAGGCCATCCGCTTTGATTTTTTGAATGATAAAATAAGTTTTGTGTGATGGCTAGCAATGTGACAGATAAAGGCACATTTTTGGTGATATAAATCACAAAAAATGAGGTTTTAATTTGCGATACGAAATAATTTTTTTACACTCCGCATGAACAGACTGCATCCCACCATTACAGCTGGGAGTGGCTGGTGGTGATTTGAGCGCACTGCAAGACGTGAACCATGAAATCTGCGGGGTCAAACCCGCGGTCAGGTACGCACCGAGGTGTTCAAATGAACCAACCCGCAGGGGCGCGCACCCCAAGAGTCCGGCGGTCATGGTGGGATACAGTCAGTCAAGTGTCATACGTTATTTCTAAAAGGTAGTGAGCTGGTCTCAATAAACTACCAATAGGGTCCGTCCGCGGACGAATAGGGGGAAAAGGTGAACATTCTTAGTTACTTGCAAAAAGTGGGGCGGGCCTTGATGGTTCCGGTCGCCACGCTGCCTGCCGCCGCCATCTTGATGGGCGTCGGGTATTGGATTGACCCTGTTGGTTGGGGCGGTGACAACGCTCTCGCTGCTTTCTTTATCAAATCTGGCTCAGCCATCATCGACAATATGTCGGTGCTGTTTGCCATAGGTGTGGCTTACGGGATGTCAAAAGACAAGGACGGTGCCGCGGCATTGACCGGCTTTGTCGGCTTCCTGGTGTTGACTACGCTCTGTTCACCGGCCGCGGTGTCGATGATTCAAAAAATCCCCCTCGATCAGGTGCCAGCTGCGTTCGGTAAAATTCAGAACCAGTTCGTGGGTATCCTGGTCGGTATCATTTCCGCCGAGATTTACAACCGCTTTAGCAGCGTGGAGCTGCCGAAGGCGCTGTCATTCTTCAGCGGCCGCCGTCTGGTGCCGATCCTCATTTCCTTCCTGATGATCCTGGTGGCCTTCATTCTGATGTACATCTGGCCGGTGATTTTCAACGGTCTGGTGAACTTCGGTGAACATATTCAGAAAATGGGCTCGACCGGCGCGGGTATTTACGCATTCTTCAACCGTCTGCTGATTCCGGTTGGTCTGCACCATGCGCTCAACTCGGTGTTCTGGTTCGACGTGGCCGGCATTAACGACATCCCTAACTTCCTTGGCGGCCAGCAGTCTATCGAAGCCGGTAAAGCGGTGGTGGGCATCACCGGTCGTTATCAGGCGGGCTTCTTCCCGATCATGATGTTCGGCCTGCCGGGCGCGGCGCTGGCGATTTACCACTGCGCACGCCCAGAGAACAAAGCCAAGGTCGCCGGTATCATGATGGCAGCCGCCTTTGCCGCCTTCTTTACCGGCATCACCGAACCGCTGGAATTCTCCTTCATGTTCGTGGCTCCGGTGCTGTACGTGATCCACGCGGTACTGACCGGCATTTCGGTATTTATCGCAGCCAGCATGCATTGGATCGCCGGCTTCGGCTTCAGCGCCGGCCTGGTGGATATGGTGCTGTCGTCACGTAACCCGCTGGCGACGCACTGGTACATGCTGATCCCGCAAGGGCTGGTGTTCTTCGTTATTTACTATGTGGTGTTCCGTTTCACCATCAACAAGTTCAACCTGATGACCCCAGGCCGTGAGCTGGCAGTTGCCGGTGATGAAAGCGACGGTTATGACGTCAACGTTGATGCCTCTGCTGGCAAAGACGAAAACGAAACCACCACTATCGCTCGCCGTTACGTCAGTGCGATTGGCGGCTCCGACAACCTGACTGGCATCGACGCCTGCATTACCCGCCTGCGTCTGAACGTGAAAGACTCGGCGCTGGTCAATGATGCACTGGCGAAGCGCCTCGGTGCATCCGGTGTCATTCGTCTTAACAAGCAAAGCGTGCAGGTTATCGTTGGTACCCGTGCCGAACTTATCGCCAGCGCCATGCGCAGCGTGGTGGCTGCCGGTCCAGTGCCTGCCGCTGCCGCCGCGACCGCCGTGCCGGCAAGCGAAGCCAAGCCGCAGGCGGTGCCAAACGCGCCGAAAGCGGTACTGGAAGCGCTGGTCGCACCGGTCACCGGTGAAGTGATCGCGCTGGATCAGGTGCCGGATGAAGCCTTCGCCAGCAAAGCGGTAGGTGACGGCGTGGCGATTCGCCCGACCGACAAAACCGTTGTGGCGCCGGCTGACGGCACCGTGGTCAAGATCTTTAACACCAACCACGCTTTCTGCCTGGAAACGGCCAACGGTGCGGAAATCGTGGTGCATATGGGCATCGATACCGTAGCGCTGAACGGCCAGGGCTTTACACGACTGGTGGAAGAGGGGGCCGACGTCAAAGCTGGGCAACCGATTCTGGAACTGGATCTGGCGTTCCTCAATGCCAATGCCCGTTCGATGATCAGCCCGGTGGTGGTCAGCAACGTCGACGATTATGCCGGTTTGAGCGCGCTGGCCAGCGGCACTGTGGTTGCCGGCCAGACCATCCTGTTCGAGATTCAAAAATAAGACAGTTTTTCCTGAGTAGTACCTTGGGGGCCAGCGAGTCATGACGTGACGCTCCCAGACGTTGGCGGGAGGAGAGCAATCTCTTCCCGCTTTTTTTGGCCACTCGCCGCCGCCCGCTGGCGACAGGGTGGAGCGCGCTGGGGCATAGCCTTATACTTTTTGATGAAACTAACGGTTGTTTCCGCGCGTGGGTTGTTGGATCATAGGCGGTTATGTGAAGCACTCTGGCATTTGAGGAATAGTGAAATGAGTGAGGCTGAAGCCCGCCCAACCAATTTTATCCGTCAAATCATCGACGAAGATCTGGCATCAGGGAAGCATTCAACGGTTCATACCCGTTTCCCGCCTGAACCTAATGGCTATCTGCACATTGGCCATGCGAAATCCATTTGTCTGAACTTTGGCATTGCCAAGGATTATCAAGGCGAGTGCAACCTGCGTTTTGACGATACCAACCCGGTAAAAGAAGACATCGAGTTCGTTGAGTCGATCAAGCGCGACGTTGAGTGGCTGGGTTTCCATTGGAGCGGCAATGTCCGTTATTCCTCTGACTATTTCGATCAACTGCACCAGTATGCGGTTGAGTTGATCAACAAGGGCCTGGCCTACGTTGACGAACTGACGCCGGAACAGATCCGCGAATACCGCGGCACCCTGACTGCGCCGGGTAAAAACAGCCCGTACCGCGATCGTACGGTGGAAGAAAACCTGGCGCTGTTTGAAAAAATGCGTAACGGCGAATTTGCCGAAGGTACGGCGTGCCTGCGCGCCAAGATCGATATGGCTTCGCCGTTCATCGTGATGCGCGATCCGGTTCTGTACCGGGTTAAATTTGCCGAACACCACCAGACCGGCAAAAAATGGTGCATCTATCCGATGTACGATTTCACCCACTGCATTTCCGATGCGCTGGAAGGCATTACCCATTCGCTGTGTACGCTGGAGTTTCAGGACAACCGTCGCCTGTATGACTGGGTGCTGGATAACATCAGCATTCCATGCCATCCGCGTCAGTATGAGTTCTCACGTCTCAATCTCGAATACGCCATCATGTCCAAGCGCAAGCTGAACCTGCTGGTGACCGAGAATATCGTTGAAGGCTGGGATGACCCGCGTATGCCGACCGTCTCCGGCCTGCGTCGCCGTGGTTATACCGCAGCGTCAATTCGCGAATTCTGCCAGCGTATCGGCGTGACCAAGCAGGATAACAACGTTGAAATGATGGCGCTGGAATCCTGCATTCGCGACGATCTGAACGAAAATGCCCCGCGAGCCATGGCGGTTCTGGATCCGGTCAAGGTGGTGATTGAAAATCTGCCGGCAGACGCGGTGGAAATGGTCACCATGCCCAATCATCCGAATAAACCGGAAATGGGCGACCGTCAGGTGCCGTTCAGCCGCGAAGTGTACATTGACCGCGCTGACTTCCGTGAAGAAGCCAACAAGCAGTACAAGCGCCTGGTGTTGGGTAAGGAAGTTCGCCTGCGCAATGCCTATGTCATCAAGGCCGAGCGCGTGGAAAAAGACGCGGACGGTGAGATCACCACCATTTTCTGCAGCTACGATGCGGACACCTTAAGCAAGGATCCGGCCGATGGCCGCAAGGTGAAGGGCGTGATCCATTGGGTTTCCGCGGCGCATGCGCTGCCGGCGGAAATTCGCCTGTACGATCGTCTGTTCAGCGTGGCGAACCCGGGTGCGGCAGAGGACTTCCTGGCGACCGTCAACCCTGAATCGCTGGTGATCAAGCACGGCTTTGTCGAACCAAGCCTGGCGGCGGCACAGCCTGAGCACGCCTACCAGTTCGAGCGCGAAGGCTATTTCTGCGCCGACAGCCGCTATTCTTCGGCTGAACATCTGGTGTTTAACCGCACCGTCGGCCTGCGTGATACCTGGGCCAAAGCGGGCGTCTAAAGCGCGCGAGCCGATCTGAACAACAAGCGCAACGTCGGTTGCGCTTTTTTTTTTGCTGCTTTCCCGCAGACCATTGCCGGCTGTTTTCTTCCGCGCCGATCAATCCGCAAACCGCCTGCCTGCTGTATATTCGCGTTGCGAATTAATGTCATTTGGAGAGCGCTCTCTAAACTGGTGATAATTCACGGCTTTACCCGCGCTGAATCCATTCAATTAAGATTCTTAAAACTGATTTATCAATAATTATTCTGATTTAATTGAATTTTTTATTCAAAATGACCCAATTTTGACGATGTAATAATTTCTCATCAATATGTGCTCTTTGTCATACTTTGACAAACCTATGGTAATTTTCAATTGATAATTCGCGTCGCGAAAAATAGTCTATCAGTAGCAATAAATGCTGTGGGGTTTTTCCCCCATGGCGAAAAACTTTTACCCGATTGGGTTTTTATTAGCGGCCGTGCAGGGCAGTGGTGAACACGGCGGCCGCACTTTTACGTTACGTCAAAGAGGAATTTTATTATGGCTACGCACGGTGCACAGCGTAAATCGCTGGCGCTCGCAGTCGCGGGTGCACTGTTGGGAACGGGTTTTACTATCGCCCCCGAGGCGAAAGCGGCAGGGTTTATTGATGACTCCACGCTGACCGGCGGTATTTATTACTGGCAACGTGAACGCGACCGTAAAGACGTAACGGACGGCGACAAATACAAAACCAACCTGTCGCATTCCACCTGGAATGCCAACCTGGATTTCTCCTCCGGCTATGCCGCGGATATGTTCGGTATCGATCTGGCGGCCTTTACCGCCATCGAAATGGCGGAATCCTCCGAAAGTGGTCACCCGAACGAAATTGCCTTCTCCAACTCCAACCATGCCTACGATGAAGACTGGTCCGGCGACAAGAGCGGTATCAGCGTTTACAAAGCGGCGGGTAAATTCAAATACGGTCCGGTCTGGGCGCGAGCCGGCTGGATCCAGCCGACCGGCCAAACGCTGCTGGCGCCGCACTGGAGCTTTATGCCCGGCACCTATCAGGGTGCTGAAGCCGGAGCCAACTTTGATTACGGCGATGCCGGTGCCCTGAGTTTCTCCTACATGTGGACCGACAAATACAAATCCCCATGGAACCTGGAAATGGACAAGTTCCGCCAGGGTGACAAGAAAACCGGTGTGTCTTATCTGCACTCGCTGGGCGCCAAGTATGACTTCAAGAACGATCTGGTATTGGAAGCGGCATTTGGCCAGTCGCAAGGCTATATGGACCAATACTTTGCCAAAGGCTCTTACAAATTTGACGTTGCCGGCAACCCGTTGAGTGCCAGTTACCAATTCTATGGCGCGCGCGACCGCATCCATGATGCCAAGGACGTCAATCCGGCAAGTACCAGCGATCTGTATGACGGCATGGCCTGGCTGCAAGCGCTGACGTTTGGCTACAAAATCGGCCAGGTCGATTTGCGGCTGGAAGGCACCTGGGTGAAGGCGGAAGGTAATCAGGGGTTCTTTTTACAGCGTATGACGCCAACCTACGCCTCCTCCAATGGCCGGCTGGATATCTGGTGGGATAACCGTTCCGACTTCAATGCCAATGGCGAAAAAGCGGTGTTCGCCGGCGCGATGTATGACCTTAGCAACTGGAATCTTCCGGGCTGGGCGGTGGGCGCATCCTACGTTTACGGCTGGGACGCCAAGCCGAGCACCAACCCGATGTATGACCAAAGCCAGCGTTTGAAGGAAAGTGCCTACAGCCTGGATGCACTGTACACCGTGCAGGAAGGGCGGGCGAAAGGCACCTTGTTCAAGCTGCACTTTACTCAATACGACAACCATACCGACATCCCAAGCTACGGTGGCGGCTACGGCAACATCTTCCAGGATGAGCGCGACGTGAAATTTATCGTGATTGCGCCATTTACTCTCTTCTAATGCTCCTTGCCCGGTGGTGACACCGGGCAAGCATGCTCAAGGAACAGCGATGAAAAACCTATTGTTGTTGGTGGCTGCGGTACTCGGGCTTAGCGCCTGCGTTCAGCCGCAAACCCCGCCGGAAGACGCCAAACTGCGTCAGGCCTACAGTGCCTGCATCAATACGGCGGAAGGTTCGCCAGAGAAACTGCAGTCCTGTCAGGCGGTATTGAACGTATTGAAACAAGAGAAACAGCATCAACAGTTCGCCGAACAGGAGACGGTCCGCGTACTGGATTATCAGAGCTGCATTCAGGCTGTACACACCGGCAATGGGCAGGCGTATGACAGCCAGTGCGGCAAGATCTGGCAAGAAATTCGCGCAAATAATCACTGATTACGGATGAGGTCGAAGATGAACATATTCAAATTGAGTGCCCTTGCCGCATTAACGGCCAGCGTTGGCATGTTCGGCAATATCGGCAGCGCCATGGCCGATCAACAACTGGTGGATCAACTGAGCCAGTTGAAACTGAATATCAAGATGGTTGACAATCGCGCGGCTGAACATGGCGTTGATTGCGCCAAGCTGGGCGCAGACTGGGCATCGTGCAACAAGGTCCTGATTACGCTGGCTAACGACGGCCAAGATATCACCGGCAAGGACTGGGTTATCTACTTCCACAGCCCACGCCAGACGCTGCAGGTCGACAACGATCAGTTCACCATCTCTCACCTGACCGGCGATCTGTATAAATTGGTGCCAAGCGAAACCTTCAGCGGTTTCCCGGCTGGCAAAGCGGTGGAAATTCCGATCGTGACGGAATATTGGCAACTGTTCAAAACCGACTTCCTGCCGCGCTGGTATGCGACCTCTGGTGACGCCAAACCGAAAATGCTGGCCAATACCGATACCGAAGATCTGGATCAGTTTGTGGCACCGTTTACCGGCGATCAATGGAAACGTACCAAGGACGATAAAAACGTTCTGATGACGCCGGCCTCGCGCTTTGTCAAAAACGCCGAGTTGAAAACCCTGCCGACGGCGTCGTTGCGCGGGCAAATCATCCCGACGCCAATGGACCTCAAGGTTCATGCCCAGGACGTGGATCTGAGCAACGGCGTGGCGCTGGACCTGAGTGCGCTGGCCAAACCGTCGGCCGATGTGGTCAGTGAGCGTTTTACCCTGCTGGGGGTGGCACCGACACGCAGCGGTTATCCGATTAAAACCGACATCAAGCCGAACGCCTTCAAGGGCGACCTGGCGGTGGCAGGCGCCTATCAGTTGCAGATCGGCGCCAAACAGGCGGTGGTGACCGGCTTCGATCAGGCTGGGGTGTTCCATGGCCTGCAATCGATTCTGTCGCTGATCCCGACCACAGGCGACAAGAAAATCGCCACGCTGGATGTTAAAGATGCGCCGCGCTTTGAATACCGTGGCCTGTTCCTCGACGTTGCGCGCAACTTCCACCACAAGGATGCGGTGCTGCGTCTGCTGGATCAGATGGCGGCCTATAAGCTGAACAAGTTCCACTTCCACCTGACCGATGATGAAGGCTGGCGCATCGAGATCCCCGGCCTGCCGGAGCTGACCGAGATCGGCGGCCAACGCTGCCATGACCTGAGCGAAACAACCTGCCTGTTGCCGCAGTACGGTCAGGGGCCAGAGGTTTACGGTGGTTTCTTCAGCCGTCAGGACTATATCGACATCATCAAATACGCCCAGGCACGCCAGATTGAAGTGATCCCGGAGGTCGATATGCCGGCGCACGCGCGTGCGGCGGTGATATCCATGGAAGCGCGTTATAAGAAACTGCTTGCCGAAGGTAAGCAAAAAGAGGCCGAGGAGTTCCGTCTGCTGGATCCTACCGACAGCTCCAATACTACCTCGGTGCAATTCTTCAATCGCCAGAGTTATCTGAACCCGTGCCTGGATTCATCAACCCGCTTTGTCGACAAGGTGATCGGTGAAATTGCCCAAATGCATAAGGAAGCCGGTCAACCGCTGAAAACCTGGCACTTTGGCGGCGATGAAGCCAAGAACATCCGTCTGGGCGCCGGTTATACCGACATCAAACAGCCAGAACCGGGCAAAGGCATGCTCGATCTGAGCAAAGAAGACAAACCGTGGGCCAAGTCGCAGGTTTGCCAACAGATGATCAAGCAGGGCAAGGTTGCCGACATGGAACACTTGCCGAGCTACTTCGGTCAGGAAGTCAGCAAACTGGTTAAAGCGCACGGCATCGACAGAATGCAGGCCTGGCAGGATGGCTTGAAGGATGCCAAAGACGCCAAGGCGTTTGCCACGGCGCGCGTTGGCGTCAACTTCTGGGATACCCTGTACTGGGGCGGGTTCGATTCGGTAAATGACTGGGCCAACAAGGGTTACGAAGTGGTGGTTTCCAACCCCGACTACGTCTATCTGGACTTCCCGTATGAGGTCAATCCAAACGAAAGCGGCTATTACTGGGGGCACCCGCTTCAGTGATGAGCGCAAAATATTCAGCTTTGCACCGGATAACATGCCGCAGAACGCTGAAACGTCGGTGGATCGCGATGGCAACTATTTCACCGCCAAGAGCGATAAACCGTGGCCGGGCGCCTATGGCCTTTCCGCCCAGCTGTGGAGTGAAGTGGTGCGCACCGATCCGCAAATGGAATATATGATGTTCCCGCGCTCGCTGTCGGTGGCGGAACGAGCCTGGCACCGTGCCAGCTGGGAACAGGACTATAAGGCAGGTCGAGAATACAAGGGCGGGGAAACCCACTTGGTCGATGACAAAAAGTTGCAGCAGGACTGGCTGCGGTTTGCCAACCTGCTGGGGCAGCGCGAGTTGGGCAAGCTGGATAAAGGCGGGATAAAATACCGCCTGCCGGTGCCAGGTGCGCGGATCGTCAACGGCAAGCTGGAGGCCAATATTGCTTTGCCGGGACTGGCTATCGAGTATTCCACCGACGGTGGCAAACAGTGGCAACGCTATGATGACAGCGCCAAGCCGGCAGTAGCCGGCGAGGTGCAAATTCGCGCGGTCAGCCCTGACGGCAAGCGCTTTAGTCGTGCGGAACCGGTGCAGGCGTAGTGACCAATGCCTCGCTGCGTGTCGGCGGCGGGGCGTTTGGGGTGTGGAGGGGGTAATACCCTGATGAAAGAGGTGGTTTGCCGCTGCATTGTTATCTTTTGTGACATGATTTCCCCGGCGCGTCCGGGGATTTTTTTGCCTGTCTGACAGGCATAAAAAAACCGCCGTCTGGCGGTTCCTTGCTTATTAATGCACCAGCATTATTTTTTGTCGTGCAGCGTATCGTCTTCGCGGCAATCACCGATGGCGCAATGACCGTACAGGTACAGGCTGTGGTTGGTGAGTTTGATACCGTGCTGTTTGGCAATGTCACGCTGACGCGCTTCGATGGATTCATCGCTGAATTCGATCACTTTGCCGCAGTCCAGGCAAATCAGGTGATCGTGATGGTGCTGCTGAGTCAGTTCGAATACTGATTTGCCGCCTTCGAAATTATGACGGGTGACAATCCCGGCGTCGTCAAATTGGTTCAGTACGCGGTAAACCGTCGCCAGACCAATTTCTTCGCCCATATCAATCAGTTTCTTGTACAAATCTTCCGCACTGACGTGATGGCAAGCCGGATCTTGCAGTACTTCCAGGATTTTGAGTCGCGGAAGCGTGACTTTTAAGCCGGCCTTCTTTAATGCGGTATTGTTGTCAGTCATGCGGATTCAGTCCTGTTACTATGCTAATCAAGTTGAGGCATTTTTGCCTATGGCATCGGTCGGCACAAAGAATTTATTGCGTCTCATTATAGAACCGGTTGACCTAAATGGAAACCGCCGGTTGTTAACAAAGATATATTCGCACCGTTACATGTCACACATGTAACATCTTGATGGGTGGGATAAACCGAACCGCAGTCTACCGTGACGAGGGGGGAAGTTACAATTTTGTAGCTTCTATCGCTTCAATCCGTGATGTCGATAACGGCCCTGCGTTAATCATGCGTCTCGCAGGGCCTTGAACGGCGGGGAAATAACCGCTGCTTAACCTACGATGTCTGCCAGGCTCAGCTCTGCGCTGATTTGCGTCACCCAGCCCTGCACGCGTTCGTCGGTCAGTTCGGGTTGGCGATCTTCGTCAATCGCCAGGCCGATAAAGTGATCGTCGTCTGCCAGACCCTTGGAGGCTTCGAAATGATAGCCTTTGGTTGGCCAGTGGCCGACAATCGCTGCGCCGCGAGGTTCGATGATGTCACGTATGGTCCCCATCGCATCACAGAAATATTCCGCGTAATCTTCCTGATCGCCGCAGCCGAACAGCGCGACCAGTTTGCCATTGAAGTCTATTTCTTCCAGCGTAGGGAAAAAGTCGTCCCAGTCACATTGTGCTTCACCGTAATACCAGGTTGGGATACCGAGCAGCAGAATGTCGAATGCGTCCAGATCTTCTTTGCTGCTTTTGGCAATGTCATGCACCTCAGCCACATCGTCGCCAAAGCTCTGACGAAGAAGTTTTTGGATCATCTTGGCAATGTTTTCGGTATTGCCGGTGTCGCTGCCAAAGAAAATGCCTACGTTAGCCATATCGCGTATAACCTTTAAATTCAATTAATTACAATACTCGACGCCCGGCTTTCGCACCGGTATCGTTTAAAATATCGCCATGGTGAGGAGCCAGCTCCCACCGCTAAACGCGTATCATGCCAGAAATTTGCCCCGGGGTTTTATCGCGTTTATGCGATGCCCGAAGAATAAAATGCGGAGTTGATCCGGCGTCATCCTTAACGCCGCGCCGCGCGTGCGGCTGATAAGATCATTGTTCTGGCTGTTCTTCCGCCAGTTGCGCCAGCAGCATTTGCTCAATGAGCTCGCTGCGACTGATATTACGCTGTTCCGCCAGTTTGTTCAGAGCGTCCACCGCATCCGCGTTGATTTTCAGCTCCACACGCCGCAAACCACGTACTTTATCGCGCCGTAGCTGATTCCGCTTATTGATTCTAAGCTGTTCATCACGGGATAGCGGGTTGGTTTTCGGGCGCCCCGGACGGCGTTCATCTGCGAACAGATCCAGCGTCGTGCGATCCGTTTGTTCTTTTGCCATAGGTAGCGGTACTGCAAGGGAGTTTGCATCAAAAAGCGTTTCACGCTTCCGGACGGTTCGGTTAATACAGTTCAGGTCGATAAAACCTAACCCAAATTTGCCCCCATTCCGGCGTTTTACACCACGCTGGCGACGGCGGCAAAATTATAGCGCGCCATATTACCCCAGCAGATGGAGCAACGACAATGCTTTACTGCGTTGCAAACGCGCTAAGCCGTTATCTTTAGCGCGTTTTTTCGCCAACTGGCCGTCAGGCCTGGTCGATGAAGCGATGAATGGCACGCAGTACCGCATCCGGTTTCTCGGCGTGTACCCAGTGGCCACTGCCAGCCACTTCATACGCCCGTGCCTGCGGGAACTGGCGGGCGATGTCGTCGCGGTAGTCGTTTTTTACGTAAGGCGACAGCCCGCCACGAATAAACAGAATCGGCTGCGGCCAGGCCGGCACCGGTTGCCAGCCAATGATGGTTTCATATTGCTCGATCAGCACTGGCAGGTTGAAACGCCATTCGCCCTGATGGAACGATTTCAGCAGAAACTGAATCACCCCTTCTTCATCCAGCATGGTGCGCATCAGCGCCGCCGCCTGCTGACGCTGAGTCATGCCGGCGGCGCTCACTGCCTGCAAGGCGGCGAAGATTTCATCATGGTGTCGGGTCTGATAAGCCACCGGTGCGATATCGATAACCACCAGTTTGGCAATACGCTCGGGAGCAATCGCCGTCAAGGCCATTGCTGCCTTGCCCCCCATGGAATGGCCGATGACGATGGCACGCTCGATATTCAGGCTGTCCAGCAGCGTAAGCAAATCCTGCGCCATCACCGGATAGTTCATTTCGGCGGCGTGCGGCGAAAGCCCATGGTTGCGTAAGTCGACTTTCACCACCGGATGCTGGCGGTGCAAATCGCGCGCCAGTACGCCGAGGTTGTCAAGGTTGCCGAAAAGCCCGTGTATCAGCACAATCGGCAGCGCGTTTGTCTGTTCGGCCTGGGCGGCCAATAATTGATAGTGTAATTTCATGGCGAAGTTCATGACCTGAAAACATTCTGTTAGGGTATCATACCCATCAGCAAAGAGGTGGGCGGGTGATGCCGGCTATAGGTAATAGTCTGCTTTTGCCCCCAGAGGGCACTTTGTTATGTTTGCTCTCGCGCTTTTAACCTTATAATCCCATAGCTTGAATGCAGAACCCGGTTTCGGATTCTACGTAGAAAAATACAGTACTGGATAAAGATGAAAACTATTGAAGTCGACGAAGAACTTTACCGCTATATTGCCAGCCACACGCAACATATTGGGGAAAGTGCGTCTGATATTTTACGGCGTATGTTGAAGTTTACCGCAGGGCAGCCAGTGCGCCCCGTGTCTACCGCTGCGAGTGGCAGCGCGGAGCCGGAAAAAGCCACCGCGTCGCGCCCACGGGATCGCGTCCGCGCCATGCGTGAACTGCTGCTGTCGGATGAATACGCCGAGCAGAACAAGGCCGTAAATCGTTTTATGCTGGTACTGTCAACGCTGTACACCCTCGATGCGGCCGGCTTCGCTGCCGCGACCGACGCATTGCATGGCCGTACACGCACCTATTTTGCCGGCGATCAGCAAACGCTGCTGGCAAACGGAACGCATACCAAACCGAAACACGTTCCCGGCACCCCTTATTGGGTGATCACCAATACCAATACCGGCCGCAAGCGCAGCATGATTGAACATATCATGCTGGCGATGCAGTTCCCGGCGGAACTGACAGAAAAAGTGTGCGGCACGATCTGATTTAGCGAACCGCCCGTCATAGTGGTCGCGCAACCTTTCGCCCGGCCGCTGGACAGAGGAAAGGGAGAAAAGTTGATGGCGAACAATCCACGCGCCGGGCAACCGGCTCAGCAAAGCGATTTGATCAATGTGGCTCAGCTGACGTCGCAGTACTACGTGCTGCAACCGGAAGCGGGCAACGCCGCCCATGCGGTGAAATTCGGTACCTCGGGTCACCGTGGCAGCGCGTTGCGCCACAGTTTCAATGAAGCGCATATTCTCGCCATCGCGCAGGCGATTGCCGAAGTACGCCGCCAGCAGGGCGTCAGCGGTCCGTGTTACGTCGGCAAGGACACCCACGCGCTGTCTGAGCCAGCGTTTATTTCGGTGCTGGAAGTGTTAACGGCCAACGGCGTCGACGTGGTGGTACAGGAAAACAACGGCTTCACGCCGACGCCGGCGGTTTCCCATGCCATCCTCAGCCATAACCGCTCGGGTGGCGCGCTGGCTGACGGTATTGTCATTACGCCGTCGCACAACCCGCCGGAGGACGGCGGTATCAAATACAACCCGCCGAACGGCGGTCCGGCTGACACCAACCTGACCTCAGTGATTGAAAAACGCGCCAATGAACTGCTGGCGCAAGGGCTGAAGGGCGTACAGCGCCAGTCGCTGGACCAGGCCTGGCGCAGCGGCCACCTGCACGCGCAGGATTTGGTGCAACCGTATGTCGAAGGGCTGGCGGATATCGTTGACATGCCGGCGATCCAACGTGCCGGCATGAAGCTTGGGGTCGATCCGCTCGGTGGTTCCGGTATCGCCTACTGGCAGCGTATCGCCGAGCATTACGCGCTGGATCTGACGCTGGTTAACGATTCCATCGATCAGACCTTCCGCTTTATGCACCTTGACCACGACGGCATTATCCGTATGGACTGCTCGTCCGAGTCGGCGATGGCCGGCTTGCTGGCATTGCGCGACAAGTTTGATCTGGCGTTTGCCAACGATCCGGATTATGACCGTCACGGTATCGTGACGCCTGCCGGTCTGATGAACCCGAACCATTATCTGGCGGTGGCGATCAACTACCTGTTCCAACATCGTCCGCAGTGGGGCGCCGACGTTGCCGTGGGCAAAACGCTGGTTTCCAGCGCGATGATTGACCGGGTAGTGGCCGATTTGGGTCGCAAGCTGGTGGAAGTGCCGGTCGGTTTCAAATGGTTCGTTGATGGCCTGTTCGACGGCAGCCTGGGGTTCGGCGGCGAAGAAAGCGCGGGAGCGTCGTTCCTGCGTTTCAACGGCACGCCGTGGTCTACCGATAAAGACGGCATCATCATGTGCCTGCTGGCGGCGGAAATCACCGCAGTGACCGGCGACAATCCGCAGCACCATTACGACCATCTTGCCAAGCGTTTCGGTGCGCCAAGCTACAACCGCATTCAGGCACCGGCCAGTCACGCGCAGAAAGCCGCGCTGGCCAAGCTGTCGCCGGAAATGGTCAACGCCAGTACGCTGGCTGGCGACGCGATTACCGCGCGCTTGACCGCCGCACCGGGCAACGGCGCGTCGATCGGCGGCCTGAAGGTGATGACCGATAACGGTTGGTTCGCTGCGCGTCCATCCGGCACCGAAGAAGCCTACAAAATATACTGCGAAAGCTTCCTGGGGGCGGAACACCGCGCCAAGATCGAACAGGAAGCGGTAGAGATCGTCAGCGAAGTGCTGGCTTCTGCCAAGTAATCTCCCTGTCTCCAAAAAAAGCGCTGTTTTTACAGCGCTTTTTTTATGCCTGCAATTTAGATATATCTAAATTTGTTTTTCCGCTTGCTCATTTCGATATATCGATCTAGATTAGATATATCGAACCAGATTCGATATATCTAAAACTGAGCATGAGGTAGACATTATGTTTCATCGTTTTCGCGCCAGTCGTTGTAGCGATCGCTACGCCGATCACGGCGAAGATCATCATCGCTGTCATCACCAGCGCGCCGGCCGCCATCATTTTGGCGCGCACGGCGAAGAGCACGGGCGTGGCCGCGGCCGCGGCAATAAACTGCACCGCCTGTTTGAACACGGCGATTTGCGCATGGTGCTACTGGCACTGGTCGAACGCAAACCGAGCCATGGTTACGAACTGATCAAGGCGATAGAAGAGGCCTCCTCCGGCCTGTATGTGCCGAGCCCGGGGGTAATTTATCCCACCTTGACGCTGCTGGAAGAGCAGGACTTTCTTGACGCTACCACCACCGGCAAGGGCCGCAAGAGCTATCACATCACCGATGCCGGCAAGGCAGAACTGGCGCAGCACCAGCCGGCAGTGGACGTGATCTTTGCGCGTCTGGCGGACGTGAGCCGTCGCCGCGAAGGTAATCTGGCCGAAGGTATCGCGGAAACCATGCAGCGACTGAAACGTGTACTGCGTGGCAACATGATGCGTGCTGACTTGAGCCAGCAGCAGGTGGAACAGATCAATCAGGCGCTATTGACCGCGGTGGAAAGCATCGAAACCACCGTGGCGCAGGCGGAACAGCCAGAGGAGAACCGCTGATGCCGGGACACCGTTTTCGTATTACCGTTGAAGCGCTGACCGATCGCCAAGGTAAGCCGGTAGAAAAAACGCCGCTGGTGTTTGAAGTGGAAAACCATGATGACATCCTCGGCATCGTTGAACGGATCCAGGCGCGCCAGGATCTGAACTTTGGTGAGGAAAAAAGTGCGGCGTTCGCCGTTGGGTTAAAGCTGTTTTCTGAAGTGATGATTGAAAACCGCAAACATCCGCTATTTTTGCCGCTGCGTGACGCGTTCAAGGATTTCATGATCGGTCTGAAGAAAGGCCCCGATGCGCCGTAATGCCCGCGGCCTGCAGCAAACGGTTGATAGCCAATGAGCCTCATAGGCGAGGCTCATTGTATCGCATTGCCTAGAAGG
Source organism: Serratia odorifera (assembly GCF_900635445.1). Classification (NCBI taxonomy): domain Bacteria; kingdom Pseudomonadati; phylum Pseudomonadota; class Gammaproteobacteria; order Enterobacterales; family Yersiniaceae; genus Serratia; species Serratia odorifera. The sequence goes on along the minus strand of NZ_LR134117.1, from coordinate 5,195,468 downwards.
TATAGCCTAACCCGACGCGAAAACGCGTTTGGCGTTCATCGGTGGTGCTGCGTACCGAAACGTTGCCGATTTCGATAAACGGCGACCAGGCGTCGATGTGATAAGCCGTTCTAAAATTGTATTCATAGTTATAGGTGTGGTTATCATATAAATTATATTTTTCCGCTTTTTTATAGATACCTTCCACAGAAAAATCCCAACTATTAACCTTATAACCAGCCCATAAATCAATACGGTTTATTTTATCATCTTCGCGCTGATCGGAAGAACGGCGGAAATACTCAAAACGATAGCGTCCCGCAATCCACCAGGACTCATTCAATACCTTGGTGGCACGAATATACGGTTTGTAAACCGAATAACCATTGCCGGTTTCCAATACCAGGCCAGGTTGAATATCAACGCCGTGGTATTTAAACTGGTAATTGGCCGTGTACTCATTGCCCTGGCTTTCCATATCGTTGAATGGCTTATTGGTGTCGTCGCCGCCAGACTTTGAGATGGCTTCCAAGGCGAAACCGAAACCGCTGTCAAAACGGTGCGAGATATAGACACGATCGTAGTTGGCTTTGCTGTCATCTAAATATTCATGTCGAATATCCACATAGGTTGCGAATGCAGAGGACGAGAAAAAAGGCAATAGCAGTACCGAGAATTTCTTCATGTAAAATTCCTTTCAATAATTATCATTGTTTATTTTTATTGAACCCAGAGGGAAGTGCCTGTTTAAAATGGGCGCTACATCACGCCCAGTATTCTTGGTAAAAATAACGTGAGCTCAGGAATATAGGTAATCAACAACAGCATACTGACGATGGCGACATAGAAGGGCATCAGCGGACGGACCAGTCCCTCGACCTTTACATTACCGACGCTGGCACCAACGTAAAGGCCGCTACCGACCGGCGGAGTGATGGTGCCAAATGCCAGGTTATACACCATAATAATGCCGAAATGGACCGGATCGACGCCGACCTTGACCAATATCGGCAGCAGAATAGGCGTGAATATCAGAATGGCGGGCCCAATATCCATAAATGCGCCGATAATCAGCAGAAAAACGGTGATGATTAACAAGATAACCAGCTTGTTTTCCGAAATACCCAATATCATATTGCTGAGCGCTTCCGGGATACTGGTTATCGCCATGGCAAATGACATTGCCGACGATGTGGCAAGCAAAAACATGATGATGCCGGTCATTAATGCCGTCTGAACCAAAATGGCGGGAATATTTTTCAGCTTTAGCGTCTTGTAAACCAGCATGGTTAAAAACAGGGTATATACCACCGCAACCGCCGAGGCCTCAATGGCGGTAAAAATACCCAATACGATCCCGCCAATGATAATGACGATCAGCAACAGGCTGGGTAACGCTTCCCAGGTGACTTTCCAGAGCAGTCCCTTTTGCACGGTGAAGAAATTAATATAATTATGGCGTTTGGCGACAAACCAGGTCACCAGCATGCAGCTGACGCCCCAGAGCAGCCCGGCGACCAGACCGCCGGCAAACAGGGCTGCAACCGAAGTGCCGCCGCTGGCCAGGGCATACAGGATAAAAGCCGTGGTTGGCGGGATCAGCATGCCGGTCGGCGCCGAGGCAATATTCACCGCGGCGGCAAATTCGCGGTTATAGCCTTCCCGCGCGCTCATCGGCACCAATACGCCGCCGATTGAGGTTGAAGCGGCAATCGCCGAGCCGGAAATGGCGCCAAACATCATATTGCCGGCAATATTGGTATAAGACAGCGAGCCAGGCAATTTACCGGTAAACAGCTTGGCAAAATTGACCAGCCGAGCCGCGATGCCGCCACCGTTCATAATCACGCCGGAAAGAATGAAAAAGGGCACCGCCAACAGTGAAAAACTGTCGAGGCTGGAAAACATTTTTTGCGCCGTCGCGAACATCGAAATGTCAAAAGGCAATACCAGCAGCATGGTACAGCAGGACGCCACGACAATACATAAGCCTATTGGCGCGCTCATTGCCAGTAACACCATGAAAACGCAGACCATTACGCCAGAGGCCAATACCGGGTCAATCATAATGCCTCTCCGTTGCTGTTATTGTGTGACACAGTGACTCGACGCTTTTCATGCATCAGATCATAAATATTGAGTACGCTATAGACGATGATCAGCAGCCCGCTAATTGGCAAGGCGTAATAAACCCTGCCCATCGGAATATTGAGCGCTGGCGATAATTGCTGCATGGAAATAGATGATATTTTTAACCCGCCAATAATCAGTATGTATATTGCCAGCAGCGCAAAGCATACCTGCAATAACGACACCCATAAAAAATGCAGCGAGCCCGGGATCTTGTCGAGGAAGAACGTCAGGCTGATGTGCTGCTGTTTGCCCGCGGCGTAAGCCATGCCGAACATCGACAGCCACACCAGTGAAAAACGCAATAGCTCCTCGCTAAAGGTACTGGGCTGTCCCAGTGCATAACGGCTAATCACCTGCCAGCATGAAACGATCACCATCATGGTGAGCAATAAACAGCAGATGGCTTCAAGTAATTTATCAAGTCCTTGTCGGATGGCGTGCATAATATGCCTCTGAGTTAATTTTTTGCTGCTTCGATCGTCTGGTAAAGCTGATAAAGCACCGGAGTGCTTTTCAGGCTGTCATAGATAGGCTGGACGGCGTCTTGAAACGGCTTTTTATCGATGTCAAAGAATTCGACGTTGAACTGTTTGATTGCCAGCGCTCTGGTTTTTTCTATTTCTTTATCCCAGGCGGCTTTTTCAAAAGCAATTGACGCCTTCACTGCATCACTGACGATACGCTGCTGCTCGGGCGTCAGTTTTTCCAGCGTCAAGGCGCTCATCAATAAGATATCCGGAATACGCGTATGCATATCATAGGTATAATAACGTGCTACCTCGCCATGACGGGCAATGGTCAAGGCAAACTCGTTATTTTCCGCGCCGTCTAAAATACCTTGCTGCAACGAGGTATAAACTTCCGCCTGCCCCATGGCAATTGGCGACGCGCCGAGCAGTTTCATGGTGCGTATTGCGGTAACGCTCTGCATGACACGAATCTTTTTGCCCTTCAGATCGTCAATGGTGCGGACAGGCCCTTTGGACATGTAAAAGTTACGCGATCCGGAATCATACCAACCGATGCCGATAAAGCCTTGCGCTGCGGTAGATTGATATACCGTATCCATAACATCAGGATTATCCATCACACGATAAAATTCTTCTTTCGATGAAAAAAGATAGGGCAGGGAGAATACGCCGTATAAAGGTGAAAAACTCTCCATTAACCCGGAAGAGACCTTGGTGATATCTACCACTCCGGTCTGAGTGAGTTCCACCAGTTCGCGTTCGCCGCCTAACTGACCGTCCGGGAAATAGGTAACCTTGACTTGGCCCTGGGTTTTTTCCTCGATTTCCCTGCCGAGAAAATGTAAGGCATCTTTTATCGGTTGGCTATTTTCAGCATACGCCAGCCGTAAAACGGTTTGCGCCTGACCGCCAAGCGATAAGCTAAAAAATAATGCGATGGCGAGCGTGGTTTTTATTATTGTCTGCGGTTTCATAAGCACTCGTATGTACTTTATTCCAGAGGGAGTATCATACGAGCGCCCGAGGGGGCAAACCTTTTGGATTTTGCCTTTAAACGCCTTTTATTGGCTCTGGCAGAAAGGTTTTACCAACCAAGATCACATATTTATCATTGTGACGACGGAGGGGAGTGATGCCAATAGCGCACCGTATCAGGGCATAAAACGATAGCCGACGCCGGTTTCGGTCAGGAGGTGCCTAGGTCGCGCCGGGTCGCTTTCCAGTTTTTGGCGCAAGTGTCCCATATAGATACGCAGATAATGGCTGTGTTCGACGTAATTCGGCCCCCAGACGTGGTTCAACAATTGGCGTTGCGTCAGCACTTTGCCGGCGTTGGCCAGCAGCTCGGTGAGTAGGCGAAACTCAATCGGCGTCAGATGCAGTTCTTCACCGCTGCGCAGCACCCGGCGGTTGATCAGATCGACGGTGATCTCCGAAAAGGTGACCAGCGGATTTTCTTGCTGGCTGCTGGCGTGGCGGCGCAGCGCCACTCGCACGCGAGCAAGCAGTTCGCCGATGCCAAACGGTTTGCTGAGATAATCGTCGGCACCGGCATCCAGCGCCGAAACCTTGTCTTCTTCCGCATTGCGTGCCGACAGCACGATCACCGGAATGGCGCTCCACTGGCGCAGATCGCGGATAAAACTTAAACCGTCACCGTCCGGCAACCCCAAATCGAGAATGATCAAATCCGGTTTGCGGGTGCCGGCCTCAATCAGCCCGCGTTGCAGCGTTTCGCTTTCAAACACCCGCAACCCTTCGCTTTCCAGCGCGGTACGCACAAAACGACGAATTTCTTTTTCATCTTCAACGATCAGGATGTTGGTTGGCGTAGTGGTCACATTACCTCAATATTGTTTTGGCAGATCAAAAGCATCGCTGTCCATCTCCGGCATTTTTTCCAGCGGTAGCAGGAACTTGAAACTGGCTCCGCCCTGGCTGGCATCATCGGACCAGATACGGCCGCCGTGCACTTCAATAATGGCACGGCAAATTGCCAACCCCAAACCGACGCCGGGAATCGGTGATTCTTTATTGCCGCGAGCAAACTTGTCAAAAATGCGCTGTTTCTGTTCTTGTGGAATGCCCGGGCCGTTATCCCAGACTTCAACTTCCAGCCAGTCCGGCAAGGTGCGAGCACGAATGCCGATAATAGCATCGTGCCCGGCATATTTATTGGCATTTTCCAACAGGTTGGTGAATACGCGTTCCAACAGGCTGCCGTCACAATTGATCAATACCATGTCGTCGGGCAGCTCGACCCTGATGTCATGCTGGCTGAGGATCGGCTCGAGCATATGCAGCGACGCGCCAACGATCTCCTCCAATGATTGCCACTCTTTACGCAGGCTGAAACCGCCCGACTGAATGCGCGCCATGTCCAGCAGGTTGTTCACCAGCCGGGTAGTGCTCAGCACCTGCTGACGGATCTGGCTGGCCTGCTGCGCATGTTGGGAACCTTCGCTGGCCAGATCCAGCGTGAGGATTTCCGCCTGGCCGAACAGCACCGTCAGCGGGGTACGCAAATCATGGGACAGGGCGGCCAGCAGCGAATTGCGCAGCTGTTCGCGTTCAGCGTCCAGTTTGGCTTCGGCGGCACTGCGCGCCAGTTGCAAACGCTCGAGGGCGCTGGCGATCAGCACGGTGAAGGTTTGCAACAGGCGTTGTTGCTCCGGTACCATCAGTTGCCGCAGGTTATTCGGCTCAATCGCCAACAGGCCAAAGGTCTGCTGTGAGGCGGTCAGCGGCAGCAGTTGGTAGGGTACACCGGGCAGCGTATCGGTGCCGGCACCGGCAGGTAGGCCTTTGTCGTAACTCCAACGAGCGATGGCGTCGTCCACCGTCAACAGGCCACCTTCTTCACCGACCATCTGCCTGAGATGGCCGTCGTCCTGTGGCAGCAGCAGAACCGCTTTCGCCTGGAAACTGCTGGCAAGAAAATGACGACTGGCGCTGGCGATGTCCTCGATAGTCAGCGACTGGCTCAGACCTCGCGACATTTCATACAGATGACGGTGTGACACGAAGGACGGATCCGGGATGGTTCCGCCCATGCTGTGTCTGAGATGGAAGATGGCCTTCCGTATTCGCCTTACAGGAGGAGGATACAAACCACCTCAGACTGTTGTGGTAAAGAGCCACAGCAGGAAGCGCTGAGGAAAAGGCGACAAGAAGTCGTCAGGTAGGAGCAGAGAAGATGAACGCGAGTGAACCACTGGACAAGTGTCGTTATGTGTAAGCGTTGTCAAAACCGGGTTCTTGTCCGTTACCCCGGGATAAGGATGGTGGAAACCTGTTTACTGACCATCTGGCAACCGGCATTGAGGTGGCATGATCTCTGCTCAGGCTCAGATACGGAACGTGTGAACCTGACACGCCGATGCTAAGGGAGAAACTGTGGCAGAACACCGCGCAGAAAGAGTACCGATGCGGCGTACAGGGACGGAGTTCCCCGTAGTAGTGACGAAGGCGCTGTAATGGCGGTGGAGCGAAGGGGGAACGTTATTCAGCTTTGTTTAAAGCAACAACTGTTAACAGGATGATTATTTTGAACAAAGTAAAACCTTATCTGATCGATAAAACCATTATCTGGAGAGCCTGGCTGGCGGTCAAAGCCAACAAGGGATCAGCAGGTGTGGATGGAATGACAATTGAAGCGTTTGAGCATAATCTGGCCCGAAATCTTTACAAGATCTGGAATCGGTTAAGTTCTGGCTGTTATATGCCGCCGCCGGTGAAGCGGGTGGAAATTCCTAAGTCAGACGGGAAAACTCGTCCATTGGGGATCCCCACTGTCAGCGATCGGGTAGCACAGATGGCCGTCAAGATGATACTGGAACCGCAGTGGGACCCGTTGTTCAGCGATTCTTCATTTGGTTACCGACCGGGAAAATCGGCGCATGATGCCGTTGCACAGGCAAAAGCGAACTGCTGGAAATACGAATGGGTGATTGATCTGGATATCAGAGGCTTCTTTGATAATCTTGATCATGCTCTGTTGCTAAAGGCAGTGGATCATCTGCATCCGGCTCCATGGGTCAGGCTATGCATTGTGCGATGGCTGAAAGCTGAGATCATTTTCCCGGACGGGCATCGTCATTCACCAGAAAAGGGTACCCCGCAGGGCGGCGTCATCAGTCCTCTGCTGGCAAATCTTTTTCTGCACTACACCCAGGATAAATGGCTGGAGAAACACTACCCCAATAATTCATGGGAAAGGTATGCTGACGACAGCATTATTCATTGTCGAAGCCGAAGAGAAGCAGGTCTGCTTCTCAGTCAACTCAGAGAACGAATGAAGGCATGCGGGCTGGAACTGCATCCGGAGAAAACCCGAATAGTGAATTGCCATCCGTTGACCAGACGTAAAAACGATGGTCACTATTCCTTCGATTTTCTGGGTTTTACCTTCCGCCGCCGTGCAGCAAGGAAGATTGCAGGCGGTCTGTTCACCGGATTTCTACCGGCGATAAGCAATAAGGCCCAGAAAGCTATTGTCCGGACATTCCGGGCATGGAATATTCAGCGGCTGACAAGCCTGTCGGCAGAAGAAATCGCGGACAGAATTAACCCGCAACTACGTGGATGGATCAATTATTATGGGAAGTTTTATCCAAGTGAAATGAACAGGTTATGGCGAATACTGGACTGGCGGTTGGTAAAGTGGGTCCGGTGCCGCTATAAGCAATACCGGTGGCATCAAAGTCGCGCCAGTGAAGTACTGGAGCGTATCAGACAGCGGAATAAGTCGCTGTTTGCGCACTGGAAGTTCATGATCAGAAAGGGTTGAATAACAGGAGCCGTATGAGGTGAGAGCTTCACGTACGGTTCTGTGAGCGGCTGGAGGGGGCGGTTCCCTCCGGTCTACTCGACCGCCCGCTGCTCGCGATAGCGCGCCACCCGCGCCTGATAACGCACGCCGGCGGTCAGGTTACCGACGGTGATGCCGACGATCAGCATCACCGCAAACGTCAGCAGATACTGCACGTCGCTTACCGCGAATGACCAGTGCGGCTGGACGAAGAACAAATCGAAGCTGGCGACATTGATCACCGCCGCCAGCACCGACGGCCAGCGGCCGTAAAACAGCGCCACGATCACCACGCCCAGCAAATAGATCATCACCAGGTTGGCCTGATCGAAGCCCGGCAGCAACCATTGCGAAAGCAGCGTAATTGCCGCACACAGCGCAAAGGCCACCGCACAGCCACGTAGCTGGATGCGCCATTTGTCACTGAAATTGCGGCCGTCGGCCTCTTTGGCGAGGGGCGACGGCGGTTCATGTTCCAACGCCACGATCACCAGATCGAGATCCGGCCCCAGTTGTCCCAGCCGATCGGCAAAGCTGCTGCGCCATTTCCAGCGCTGTTCGCCGTGGCGACCAATGATGATTTTGCCGAGGTTATGCTCGCGCGCGTAGCGCAAAATGGCACGCTCCTCACTCGGATCGGACAGCGTAGCGGTTTCCGCTCCCAGTTCCTGCGCCAGACGCAGCGCGCGTAAAATGGCGCGTCGCCGATTTTCCGGCAGCCGGTGCAGCGTTGGCGTTTCGACATACACCGCGTGCCAATCACATCCAAGGCGTGCCGCCAGCCGTGCGGCGATGCGCACCAGTTTTTCGTTGCCGCTGTGATGGCCAACGCACAGTAGGATGCTGTCGCGCGTATGCCAGACTTTTTCGCGCCCTTGGGTATCGCGAAAGGCGCGCATTTGATCGTCCACCCGGTCTGCGGTGCGGCGCAAGGCCAATTCGCGCAGGGCAATCAGATTGCCTTTGCGGAAAAAGTGCTCGATAGCGCGTTCAGCCTGGCCGGGAATATACACCTTGCCTTCGTGCAGCCGCTGGCGCAGGTCATCCGGCGGCAGATCCACCAGCACCACTTCGGTCGCTTCGTCAAATACGTGATCGGGCACGGTTTCACGTACGCGCACGCCGGTTACGCCGCCAACGATGTCGTTCAGGCTTTCCAGATGCTGCACGTTGACGGTGGTCAGTACGTCGATACCGGCGTCCAGCAGTTCTTCCACGTCTTGCCAACGTTTGGGGTGACGTGAACCGTGGGCATTGCTGTGCGCCAGCTCGTCCATCAGCACCAGCGCCGGGTGGCGCGCCAGCGCGGCGTCCAGATCGAACTCATGCACGGCCCGCCCGCGGTGCTGGATACGTTTTTGCGGCAGTATTGGCAGGCCGGCCAACAAAGCGGCCGTTTCGCTACGGCCGTGGGTTTCGACCACGCCGATCAGCACGTCCAGCCCCTGGGCGCGCTGGCGCTGCGCCTCCTGCAGCATGGCGTAGGTTTTGCCGACGCCGGCGCAGGCGCCAAAAAACACCTTCAGCCGGCCGCGAGGCTTTTCGTTGGCGGCGGCCAGCAGGCTATCGGGGTCGGGGCGCTGTTGTTCATCAACCATGTCGGATCCTTGTCACTCAACGCAAAACGGGTCCGGCACGCCGGACCCTTGATGTTATCGCGTAACCTGCGATTACTTTAGCGCATCCAGCGCCATATTCAGTTTCAGCACGTTAACCACCGGTTCACCGATAAAATTCGGCATCGGGCGCTCGCTATTTTGTTCGATCAAATCGGCGAGCCGTTGCGGCGGCAAGTGGCGCGCTGCCGCCACCCGCGCCAGCTGATAGTGCGCCGCTGCCGGGGAAATCTGCGGATCAAGCCCGCTGCCTGAGGCGGTCAGCAGATCGACCGGGATCGGCCCGCGCATAGTAGGATTGGCCTGGCGCAACTGTGCGGCGCGTTCGGCGATGGCCTTATCCAGTGCCGGATTGGAAACCGCCAGATTGCTGCCGGCAGAGGCTTCGGCATTATAAGCCGAATCAGCGGTGGCAGAAGGGCGTCCCCAAAAATACTGCGGCTGGCTGAAGTTCTGGCCGATCAGCGCGGAGCCAACCAGCTTGTCCCCTTGATACAAGAGTGAACCCGCGGCGCGCTCGGCAAACAGCAGCTGTGCCAGTCCGGTGGTCAGCAGCGGATAGGCAATACCGGTGAGCAGCGCCAGTAACAAAAGCATCACCAATGATGGGCGTAAATAAGACATAACTATCTCCTCTCGAGCTTAGCCGGCAACGTGCAGCACGGTGAGCAGCAGGTCGATCAGCTTGATGCCGACAAACGGCACCAGCAGACCGCCGACGCCATACAGCCACAGGTTGCGGCGCAACAGAGCCGCCGCGCTCAGCGCCTTGTAACTGACGCCCTTCAGCGCCAGCGGGATCAGAAACACAATCACCAGCGCGTTAAAAATCACCGCCGACAAAATGGCCGAAGCGGGTGAATGCAGATGCATCACGTTAAGCGCATTCAACTGCGGATAGGTGGCGGCGAACGCTGCCGGAATAATGGCGAAGTATTTCGCCACGTCGTTGGCGATACTGAAGGTCGTCAGCGAACCGCGCGTCATCAGCATCTGTTTGCCGATATGCACCACTTCGATCAATTTGGTCGGGTTGGAGTCCAGATCGACCATATTGCCGGCCTCTTTGGCCGCCTGGGTGCCGGAGTTCATCGCCACCGCGACGTCAGCCTGCGCCAGCGCCGGGGCGTCGTTGGTACCATCGCCGGTCATTGCCACCAGTCGACCTTCAGCCTGATACTGGCGAATCAAGGCCAGCTTGGCTTCCGGCGTCGCTTCCGACAGAAAATCGTCTACCCCGGCCTCGGCGGCAATGGCGGCGGCGGTCAAGCGGTTGTCACCGGTGATCATCACCGTTTTGATGCCCATTTTGCGCAATTCGGCAAAACGTTCCTTTGATGCCGCCTTTGACAATGTCCTTCAGCGCGACCACGCCCAGCACTCTGGGGCCTTCCGCCACCACCAGCGGCGTACCGCCGGTACGCGCCACGCTTTCCACCAGCGCATCTACCGCCGCCGGGAAGTGGCCGCCGTTGGACTCCACGTGGCGACGAATTGCGTCCACCGCACCTTTACGGATCATGCGGTCCTGCACGTTGACGCCGCTCATCCGCGTTTGCGCCGAAAACGGCACAAAGGTGGCATTCAAGGTCTGCAGGTCGCGTTCGCGCAGATTAAAGCGCTGTTTTGCCAGCACCACGATGCTGCGACCTTCCGGCGTTTCATCCGCCAGTGAAGACAGCTGCGCGGCATCGGCCAGTTCCTGTTCTTTTACGCCGGGGGCCGGCAGGAACTCCGAAGCCTGTCGATTGCCAAGGGTGATGGTGCCGGTCTTATCCAGCAGCAGTACGTCGACGTCGCCGGCCGCCTCAACGGCGCGGCCGCTGGTGGCGATGACGTTGGCGCCGAGCATGCGGCTCATGCCGGCGACGCCGATGGCTGACAGCAACCCGCCGATGGTGGTCGGGATCAGACACACCAGCAGCGCCACCAATACGGTCACGCTGACGACCGAGCCGCTGCCGGCGGCATTGACGCTATATTGCGAGAACGGCAACAGCGTGGCCACCGCCAGCACGAACACGATGGTCAGTGCCACCAGTAAAATGGTCAGCGCCACTTCATTCGGCGTTTTACGGCGTTTGGCGCCTTCGACCATGGCAATCATGCGATCGAGGAAGGTCTCGCCGGGGTTGACGCTGCATTGCACCACCAGCCAGTCGGACAGCACGCGCGTCCCGCCGGTAACCGAGGAGAAGTCACCACCGGATTCGCGGATCACCGGCGCCGATTCGCCGGTAATGGCGCTTTCATCCACCGACGCGCCGCCTTCCAGCACTTCGCCATCGCAAGGCAGGGTATCACCGGCTTCCACCAGCACGATGTCGCCTTTGCGCAAGCTGTCTGCGGCGACCTTTTCCGTCGCGCCATCGCGTTTCGCCGCGGCCAGCTTTTTAGCCCAAATGGTTTTCCTGGTGCCCTTCAGACTGGCAGCCTGTGCCTTGCTGCGGCCTTCGGCCAGCGCTTCGGCAACGTTGGCGAACAGCACGGTAAACCACAGCCACAGGGCGATACTGCCGGTAAACGCGGCGCTGCCGTCAGTTTTACCGGCCAGCAGACTGAGCCAGATCAGGGTGGTCAGCACGCTGCCGATATACACCACGAACATCACCGGATTGCGCCACTGGACGCGAGGATCCAGCTTCTTCACCGCGTCGAGCAGCGCGGCCCGTACAGAGCCGGTTCAAAAAGCGCACGTTGGTTTGCGAGTCATACGATTTCTCTCTTTATGCCGGTTAGTGTGCCAGCCAGACCTGTAAATGCTCGGCCACCGGGCCTAGCGCCAGCGCCGGAACGAAAGTCAATGCGCCAATCAGCAGTACGGTGCCGATCAACAAGCCGATAAACAGCGGCCCGGTGGTCGGCAGCGTGCCGTTGCCCGCCGGTTGGCGCTTCTTCACGCACAGCGAACCGGCGATGGCCAACACCGGCAGGATCACGCCAAAACGGCCGACAAACATGGCAAATGCCAGTAACAGGTTGTAGAACGGGGTGTTGACGCTCAGCCCGCCAAATGCGCTGCCGTTGTTGTTGGCGGCGGAGGAGAGGGCGTATAGCACTTCGCTAAAACCGTGTGCGCCAGGGTTAAGGATCCCGGCGCGGCCGGCGGCGGTGCCGATGGCCAGCGCGCTGCCCAGCAGCACCAGCGTTGGCGTCACCAGAATCGCCAACGCGGTCATCTTCATATCGTAAACGTCAATTTTCTTGCCGAGGTATTCCGGCGTGCGGCCGATCATCAACCCGGCGATAAACACCGTCAGCAACACGAACAGCAGCATGCCGTACAGGCCGGAACCGACGCCGCCGAACACCACCTCGCCGATCTGCATCAGCCACAGCGGTACCATGCCGCCGAGCGCGGTGAACGAATCATGCATGGCGTTAACCGCGCCACAGGAGGCGGCGGTGGTCACCACCGAAAACAGGCTGCTGGCGAGAATGCCAAAGCGCGACTCTTTACCTTCCATATTGGCGTTGCTGGCGCCACCCAGGGCGCTCAGATGCGGGTTGCCTGCCAGTTCGGCATACATCACCACCACTACCGCCACCACGAAAATCAGCCCCATTGCCCAGATCAGCGCATGGCCCTGACGGTTTTCGCCCGCCACCTGGCCAAAGGCAAAGCACAGCGCGCATGGGATCAGGAAGATCGCCAGCATCTGTACGAAATTGCTCAACGCGGTCGGGTTTTCAAACGGGTGCGCCGAATTGACACCAAAGAAGCCGCCACCGTTGGTACCGAGCATTTTTATCGCCTCTTGCGACGCTACCGGCCCCATGGGCAGGATCTGCTGCGCGCCTTCCAGCGTGTGCAGGTGCAGGTATGGCGACAGGTTCTGCAGCACGCCCTGGCTTACCAGCAACAGTGCGATAATCAGCGATAGCGGCAGCAATACATACAGCGTGATACGCAGCAGATCTACCCAGGCGTTGCCAATGGTGGCGCTTGAACGGCGAGCGAAGGCGCGAATCAGCGCGAACGCGACGGCGATGCCGGTGGCGGCGGACAAGAAGTTTTGCACCGCCAGACCTGCCATCTGGCTCAGATAGCTCAGGGTGCTTTCACCACTGTATGCCTGCCAGTTGGTATTGGTGACGAAGCTGACGGCGGTATTCAGCGCCAGATGCCACGACAATCCCGGAAAGCCTTGCGGATTGAGCGGCAGCGCGCCTTGCCCCATCAGCAGGGCAAACAGCAGTACGATACCCAGCAGGTTGAACATCACGATCGCCAGGGCATATTGCCGCCAGTGCATTTCTGCGCCGTTGTTGCCGCAGCAGCGCCAGACGCCGGCTTCGAAGCGGCGTAATATCGGCAGTGGTTCGCCTTCTATAAGACGGGCCAAAACGCTGCCCAGCGGGCGGGACAGCACCAGAAGAACCAGCATGAAGCTGGCGATAAGTAGAAAGGCCGACGCAGCCATCAGAAATCCTCCGCATTAAACAGCGCGTAAACCAGATAGCCCAACAGCAGCAGAACCAACAGCGCACCACTTATGACGCTGAAACTCACGGGACACCTCCACAGGTGTAGGTTTGGATAGCGGGAGTGTAGAGAGGGCGGTAGAAAGAAGATGAAAAAATAGGGTGGGCCGGTGTAAAAAAAGTATAAAAACGCCGACGTGCGCGGCAAAAAAAGAGGGCGATGCGTTACGCAAGGTAAACTTGCCATTAACGTAGCCTTGGTTGTTAGTTAACCTTTATGTAACAAACTTTCAGTATAAGCAGTAAATGAGTGATTTTTTGTGCGATCTGGTGGTCGGATGAGTAGTAAACTTTCAGCCGATGCGCTAAAATTTTGTCCAGTTAACACATTATCCCGTTTTCTTTTACGCTGAGCTGTTCCTGACCGTTGTGCCCCGCAGCTGGCGTTATATTAACCCCGCAATTTGTTGGCATCGTATCAAGCCGGCCATTCGGTAAACGCGGGTTTACCGGCTGAGGCCGTGCGGCAGCGATGTTAAACAATAGGGTCAAAGGAGGTTCGCATGTCCCTGTATCACGCTTATCCATTGCATCGGATTCTCCTGCGCCGCAGCGCAGTAGTCCTGCTCGGCATATTGGCTTTGCCGATCATGCTGTTCCGCGCCGATCGCGCACGGTTCTACAGCTATTTGCACCGCGTCTGGTCCAAGACCAGCGATAAACCGGTGTGGCTGCAACAGGCGGAGCTGGCGTCTGGCGATTTTTACTAAACCGCGCTGCCGTGTCTGCAACCCTCGCATTGACATGCGGGGGTTTTTTTTCGCCATTTTTTAGCGTATTACCTTCGGTAGGTCGTATTAACTCACGAATTATTCTACACTTTTAGCATAATCCATCCTGCAGGGAACCAACATGAGCGATAAAATTCCGATCGGTATCAGCGCTTGCCTGTTAGGGGGCGCAGTGCGTTTCGACGGCGGCCATAAACGGCTGGCCTTTGCGGTGGAACAGCTGGCACCGTTCGTGCAATTCGAGGCTATATGCCCAGAAATGGCGATGGGATTGCCAGTCCCTCGTCCAGCGTTGCGGCTGGTCAAAAAGGGCCAGCAAACGGCGTTGTGCAACAGTAATGACAGCACGGTGGATGTTACCGATGATATGCAGCAGTTTTCCGCCCAACGGGTCGCGGCGCTGCAGCATTTATGTGGTTACATCGTCTGCGCCAAGTCGCCGAGCTGCGGCATGGAACGGGTCAGGGTGTATGGCGAACACGGCGAGGGCGCACGCAAAAGCGGCGTTGGGCTGTTTACCGCCGAACTGATGCGGCAGATGCCCTGGCTGCCGGTAGAAGAGGACGGCCGACTGAATGATGCGCAGCTGCGGGAGAATTTTGTCGAACGCGTCTACACGCTGTACGAACTGAATATGCTGTGGCAGCAGGGTTTGACGCGTGGCGCGCTGATGGCTTTTCACAGCCGTTACAAACTGTCGCTGCTGGCGCATTCACAGATGGAATATCGCCAGTTGGGGCGCTTTGTGGCCGCCATCGACCAATGGTCGTCGCTGGACGCCTTTGCACAGGAATACCGCAGCCGGTTGATGAAATTGCTGGCGCATAAGGCCACGCGGCGTAACCACACCAACGTACTGATGCACGTGCAAGGCTACTTCCGTCGTCAGCTCAGTGCGGCACAACGGCAAGAACTGGCGCAACTGATTGACCGTTATCGTCAGGGAATGCAACCGCTGTTGGCACCGATCACCCTGTTAAAACATTATATGGCGGAATATCCCGACAGCTATCTGGCGCAGCAACGTTATTTTGAGCCCTATCCGGAAGCGCTGCGGCTGCGTTACGGCCATTGAGCGCTCGGCGATGGCCGGGATCTGCCAGCCGATATTATCAACCCGCAAAGGGATAGCTCACCATAAAGGAGTGTTATGACCACCCATCTGGTCTGGTTGCGTAACGATTTGCGTGTCACCGACAACCAGGCGCTGTATGCCGCCTGTCGCGATCCCCAGGCCACGGTGATGGCGGTATTTATCGCCACGCCGCAGCAATGGCGGCAACATCATATGGCTGCGCGTCAGGCGGCGTTTATTCACGCCACGCTGCGGCAGTTGCAACAGGCGTTGGCGCAGCGCGGCATCCCGCTGGTCACCCAGCAATGTGACGATTTTGCCGCCGCCGTCGATTGGCTGGCTGATTTCTGTCAGGCTTCGCACGTTGATGCGCTGTTTTACAATCGCCAATACGAATTGAATGAACGACGGCGCGACCGCCAGCTGGAACAGCGTCTGAACGGCATGGTGAACTGCCAGGCGTTTGATGACAGTCTGTTGCTACCACCCGGCAGCGTACTGAGCGGTAACGGCGAAATGTATAAAATGTATACGCCGTTTCGCCGGGCGTTTCTGGCGCGTTTGGCGGAGTCTGACATTGCCAGTCTGCCGGCGCCCGCGCAGCGGTCCTGCGGTCAGTGGCAGGCCATCACGCCGCCGGCGCCGTTCGATTATCCCGCCGCTGAGCTTGACGACGGGTTCCCGGCGGGAGAGGAGGCGGCGCTGCGCCGGCTGCGCCATTTTTGCCGGCAGCAGGTGCAGGACTACCATCATCAACGCGATATTCCTGCGGTTGATGGCACCAGCGTTCTGTCACCCTATTTTGGCGGTCGGCGCGCTGTCACCACGGCAATGTGTCAATCGGCTGCGTGCCGAATGTCCAGATATGCTGGCCAATCCGCACGGCGGTGCTTTCTGCTGGTTGAACGAGCTGATTTGGCGCGAATTTTACCGTCATTTGCTGGTGGCGAATCCGGCGTTGTGCCGCCACCGTCCCTTTATTGCCTGGACAGACCGGGTACGCTGGAACCCGGCGGCTGACAATTTCCTCGCCTGGCAGCAGGGGCGCACCGGTTATCCGATCGTCGATGCCGCCATGCGTCAGCTCAACCAGACCGGCTGGATGCATAATCGTCTGCGGATGATCGCCGCCAGTTTTTTGGTGAAAGATTTGCTGATCGACTGGCGTGCCGGCGAACGCTACTTCATGTCGCAACTGCTGGACGGCGATCTGGCCGCCAACAACGGTGGTTGGCAATGGGCAGCATCGACGGGCACTGACGCCGCACCGTATTTTCGCATTTTCAATCCCACCACCCAGGGCAAACGTTTTGATCCACAAGGCAGTTTTATTCGCAAGTGGTTGCCCGAACTGGCGGATGTGCCCGACAATGAACTCCATCAGCCCCACCGTTGGGCGGAAAAACAGCAACGAGTGCTGGATTATCCGTTGCCGATTGTCGATCACCCACAGGCCCGGCTGGCCACGCTGGCAGCGTTTGACGCGGCGAAGCGAGGAGCAGGGTAACGCGAGCAAGGAGCGAAGTATGTTGAAGAAGGTGTTGGCCGTTTGTCTGAGCGGTTACTCGGCGCTGGCGATGGCCGGTTTTGACGTGGTCGCACTGGGGGTAAACGGTGGCATCAGCGACGGCAATCTGACGTCCTACCTGATCCGCAGCGACGGACAGACACAGTATGTGGCGCTGGACGCCGGCTCATTGCTGCCCGGCATCGCCAAAGGGCTTGAAAAGGGCAGTTTCCCCCAGGTCACACCTCAACTGGCTGCGCCCTATACGCCGCAGGGGTACGTGTTTCGTCAATTGATTGGCGGCTATTTTATCAGTCACGCGCATCTCGACCACCTGGCGGGCCTGGTGCTGGCGGCGCCGGAAGATAACAAGAAAACCCTTTATGCCTCTTCAGATACCGTACTGACGTTGCGTAATCACTACTTCAACTGGAAGGTCTGGCCCAACTTCACCGATTCCGGCAACGGCGCCCGGCTGGGAACCTACCGTTTGCAGCCGGTGCGGGAGCAGCAGCGTTTCACCTTCGGCACTACCGGGCTGAGTGGCGTACTTTACCCCCTCAGTCACGATCGTTACCCTTCGTCGATGGTGTTGCTGTCCGATCGCAGCGGCGCATTTGCCTACTTCGGCGATACCGGGCCGGACGCGGTGGAGCAGTCGCGTCATCTGGATACCGTCTGGCGTGCGTTAGGTCCGCTGATCCAGCAAAAAAAGCTGAAGGGGATGATTATCGAAACCTCTTACCCAAACGGGGTGGCGGACAATCAGCTGTATGGTCATTTGACGCCGGACTGGCTGCTAAAAGAGCTGCATAACCTGCAAAAGTACAGCGGCGGCGACGGTTCGCTGCAAGACCTGCCGGTAGTGATAAGCCACGTCAAGCCGAGCATCAGGCAAGGTGACGATGTGCGCACCACCATTAAACGACAGTTGGATCAGGGGAACGATCTCGGCGTGAAATTTATCATGATGGAACAGGGCGATCGGCAGACGTTTTAATTTTAAAGAGAGAAATCCATGCATAACCTCGATCTGGAAAAACTGATCAACAACGAACTTAACTGCGCGGCGTTCCAGGACTATGCGCCCAACGGCCTGCAGGTGGAAGGGCGGCCACAGGTGCAGCGCATCGTCACCGGGGTAACTGCCTGTCAGGCGCTGTTGGACGCGGCGGTTGAACAGCAGGCCGACGCCATTGTGGTGCACCATGGCTACTTCTGGAAAAAACGAAGCGCCGGCGGTGCGGGGCATGAAACGCAACCGCTTGAAGACGCTGCTCTGCAATGATATCAATTTGTACGGCTATCATCTGCCGCTGGATGCGCATCCGGTATTGGGCAACAACGCACAGTTGGCGCAGATGCTGGACATTGGTGCGATCGGTGAAGTGGAGCCGTTGGTGCCGTACGGGGAGCTGACTCAGCCATTGAGCGGTGAGCAATTGCAGCAGCGGATAGAAAGCCGCCTTGGGCGTACGGTGTTGCACTGCGGTGACAACGCGCCGGCGCAAATCCGTCGGGTGGCCTGGTGTACCGGCGGCGGACAGGGCTTTATCGACAGCGCGGCGCGCTTCGGCGTTGACGCCTTTATCAGCGGCGAAGTGTCTGAACAAACCATTCACAGCGCACGGGAAATGGGCGTGCACTTCTTTGCTGCCGGCCACCATGCCACCGAGCGTGGTGGCGTCAAGGCGTTGGGAGAATGGCTGGCGCAGCAGCATGGTTTTGACGTGACCTTTATCGATATCCCTAATCCCGCCTGATTTTTTCTCTTCAGGATCAGCCCGGCCACCGCGCCGGCTGAATCCTTTTACCGGCCTATCTCCTTATTTTCTCAATGGTTGCGTTCTATTGACAGCCAGAGCCCTGTCGAGCATAACTGATACGCAGACAAATAATAAATCCCCTGATGGGGTTCAAACGGCAGCCGTGCTGCGGTTTGCAATATTACGGGTACAAGGAGCATAAGGGTGCAACGAGCACGTTATTACCTACTGGGTGAAAGAGCGGTAGTGCTTGAACTGGCGCCACCGGTGACGCTGACCAGCCAGCAGCGCATCTGGGCGCTGGCGGAAAAACTCAACCACCATCCTCAGGTTCGCGAAGTGGTGCCAGGCATGAATAATCTGACCTTGATGCTGGATACGCCGCAGGCCGATGCCGAAGCGATGCTGGTATTATTGCAACAGGGGTGGGAAAGCAATGAAACGCTGGTACCGGAATCACGTCAGGTGGATATTCCGGTGGTTTACGGTGGCGAACAGGGGCCGGATCTGGCCGACGTGGCGCGCCATACCGGCATGACGATACAGCAGGTGGTCGAATGCCATGCCTCGGCAGACTATATCGTGTATTTCCTGGGATTTCAGCCGGGGTTCTCCTACCTTGGCGGCATGCCGGAACGCCTTGCCACGCCGCGTCGTGCCGAGCCGCGTCTGTCGGTACCCGCCGGTTCGGTGGGCATCGGCGGCAGCCAGACCGGCATTTATCCGCTGGCGACGCCGGGCGGCTGGCAACTGATTGGCCGTACGCCGTTGGCGCTGTTCAATCCGCTTGAAATGCCGCCTACGCTGCTGCGCCCCGGCGACAACGTGCGCTTTGTGCCGCAAAAGGAGGGCGTATGTTGAATATTTTACGCGCCGGCATTTACACCACGGTGCAGGATCTGGGCCGTAATGGCTTTCGTCGTTTGGGTATCAGCCAGGGCGGGGCGTTGGATACACCCGCGCTTAAAATTGCCAACCTGCTGGTGGGCAACGCGCCTGACGCCGCCGGCCTGGAAATCACCCTGGGCCAGTTCAGCGCCGAATTCACCCGCAGCGGCTGGATAGCGCTGACCGGGGCGGGTTGCGATGCGCAACTGGATGGCAAACCGCTGTGGACCGGATGGCGTTATGCGGTCAAAAAGGGTCAGAAGCTGGTATTGAGTCAGCCCAAACGCGGCATGCGCAGCTACCTGGCGCTGGCCGGTGGCATTGCGGTTGCAGAAATGCTCGGTTCACGCAGCACCGATCTGAAAGCCGCCTTTGGCGGGCTGGAGGGACGGCTGTTGAAAGATGGCGATCGCCTGCCGTTAGGCAAAAGTGCCTCGTTGCCGGCCACGTCGGTTGGGGTGAAGCAACTGCTGTTCAACAACCGCATTCGCGCCATGCCGGGGCCGGAATACGACGAGTTTACGCCGGAGGCACAGGAGGAATTTTGGCGTACCGCCTGGCAGCTCAGTCCACAGAGCAACCGCATGGGCTATCGACTGCATGGCAGCGGGATGCTGGCGCGTACCACCGATCGCGAAATGCTGTCGCACGGCCTGCTGCCGGGCGTGGTGCAGGTGCCGCACAACGGGCAGCCGATCGTATTGATGGCCGATGCGCAAACCACCGGTGGCTATCCGCGGATTGCCTGCGTGATCGAAGCCGATCTCTACCATTTGGCGCAGATCCGCCTGGGCGAACCGATCCATTTCATTCCTTGCAGCGTGGCGCAGGCGCAGCGCGCCAAAGCCGAGCAGGATCATTTTATCCAACAAATTGCCTGGGGGTTGAATGTTCGTTGATTTAAACGCCGATCTCGGTGAAGGCTGCGCCAATGACCAGGCGCTGCTGCAATTGGTCAGCTCCGCCAATATTGCCTGCGGCTTCCATGCTGGCGATGCGCAAACCATGCGGCAGTCGGTACGTTGGGCGCAGCAATACGGCGTAGCCATCGGCGCGCACCCGAGTTTCCCCGATCGCGAAAACTTTGGTCGCACGCGTATGCAACTGCCGCCGGAAACGGTGTTTGCACAGGTGGTGTATCAGTTGGGGGCGCTGGCCGCCATTGCCCGGGCGGAAGGCGCAGTGATGGTACATGTGAAGCCACACGGCATGTTGTACAACCAGGCGGCGGTCGAACCTGCACTGGCGGAGGCGATAGCCCGCGCGGTGCAGGCGGTTGACCCGGCGCTGCGGCTGGTAGGCCTGGCCGGCAGCGAGCTTATCCGCGCCGGGGAACGACTCGGGCTGGCAACGCGGCAGGAGGTGTTTGCCGATCGTGGATATCTGGCTGACGGCACGCTGGTGCCGCGTGGTCAACCGGGGGCGCTGATCGATAACGATGAGCACGCGTTGCAACAAACGCTGGAAATGGTGCGCCATCATCGCGTGCGCAGCGTGGAGGGTAAGTGGGCCGCCGTTCAGGCCGAAACCGTCTGCCTGCACGGCGACGGCGAACATGCGTTGGAATATGCAAGCAAACTGCGTGAAAGCTTTGAAAAACATAATATTAGCGTTAGCGCAGAATAATAATAACGCCAGATTGATGACCAGGTTGCCGTCGGGTACGACAGCCTGGCGGCTGGCGTAGCGAAAGCTGCTACCGGTGATTATCCTGCGGGGCAGGCCAGGGGATGCCAGGGGAACATTTGATTTGTCGGCGCTTTATGCCGCCACTTCAACGGCATGTTTTCGCTACGTTCTGCCGTTGTCAGCAGTCAGCACACAACATTACTAACATCATAAAAGGGAAACACTATGGAACAGGTGGTTAATCTCTGGCCACTGATCGGCATTGCCGTCATCGTGGTTGGCTTTGTTTTACGCTTTAATCCGGTATTGGTGGTGATCGCCGCCGGTATCGTCACCGGGCTGGCGGCATTTATGCCGCTAGCGCAGATTCTGGAAAAGCTGGGGGAGGGGTTTCTCAATACCCGCAACCTGCCGCTGATATTGCTGTTGCCGCTGGCGGTTATCGGTTTGCTGGAACGCCATGGACTGAAAGAACGCGCACAGGCATGGATCGCCAAGATCAAAAGTGCCACCGCCGGTCGTTTGCTGATCGTCTATCTGTTTGTACGTGAAATTACCGCGGCGATGGGGCTGACCAGCCTGGGCGGGCACCCGCAAATGGTGCGTCCACTGCTGGCGCCGATGGCAGAAGGTGCGTCGGAGAACCGTTACGGCGAACTGCCTGAGCGCGTGCGACATCGCCTGCGTGCCATGTCGGCGGCAACCGACAACGTCGGGCTGTTCTTTGGCGAAGATATTTTTGTGGCGTTCGGCGCCATCATCTTTATGCACAATTTTATGCTGGAATCGGGGGGGATTCAGACCGAGCCG
The DNA here is from genome assembly GCF_900635445.1 of Serratia odorifera. NCBI lineage: Bacteria > Pseudomonadati > Pseudomonadota > Gammaproteobacteria > Enterobacterales > Yersiniaceae > Serratia > Serratia odorifera. Next base: position 5,173,569 of record NZ_LR134117.1, on the reverse strand, counting down.
CTGCATATCGCTTTGTGGGGGATTCCGACGGCGATTTTTGCCTTCCTGATCCATTCCTTCCGTCTGTATCGCATGGACCGGCAGCTCAGCGCCGAACTGGCGCAGCTTAATCAGGCGGCGCTGCAGAGCAAGGGAGACGCATGATGCATTTTCAGCAGCAATATCTGTATTGGTTGGCCGGCGTGGTACTGGTGATTATCGCCGCGATGTCGCTGCGCGATCGCGCCAATCCGCGGCGTGTGACTACCGCACTGTTCTGGGGGCTTTATGGCCTGGTGTTCCTGGTGGGCGACTGGACTTACGCGCTGTTCGGCAGCGGGGCAGAGGCCAAGCGTTATCTGCATATCGCCATCGGCGGCCTGGTGGTGGTGATGGCATTGATTGCCGGCTTCGGCGGTGTGCGCCTTGGCAGTTATCATCAGCGTACGCCGCAGGAGCGTGAGGTTAGCGCCAAGCGGCTCGGTAACCGATTGTTTATTCCCGCGCTGGCGATACCGGTGGTGACGGTCGTCGGCGTACTGCTGTTCAATAATATTCCGGCGTTGCAAATGGCGGTGTTTGGCCCGGGCAATCACTCCACCCTGATTACGCTGTTTTCCATGGCATTGGGGGTAGTGCTCGGCGGTATCATTGCGGTGAGGATGACCCGTGAAAGCGCGACGCAGCCGTTGCAGGAGGCGCGACGTCTGCTGGATTCGATCGGTTGGGCGTTTATCCTGCCGCAGATCCTGGCCACGCTCGGTCTGCTGTTTACCGTGGCGGGCGTCGGCACGGCGATTTCACACCTGACGCAGGAGTATCTGGCGGTGGATAACCGCTTTATTGCGGTAGCGGTATACGCTATTGGCATGGCGGTGCTGACCATGGTAATGGGCAACGCCTTTGCCGCTTTCCCGATTGTCACCGCCGGTATCGGTATTCCCATCTTAGTGTTGCAGCACGGCGGTAATCCGGCGGTGATGGCGGCAATTGGCATGTTTTCAGGCTATTGCGGTACGCTAATGACGCCAATGGCGGCTAACTTTAATATTGTGCCGGCAGCACTGCTGGAGTTGCCGGACAAAAATGCGGTGATCAAGGCGCAGATCCCGACCGGTGCCTTGCTGTTGCTGGTCAACGTATTCCTGCTGTATTTCTTGATGTTCCTGTAGGAGAGCGCATGCAAAAAGTATTGATAACCGGCTTTGAACCGTTTGACGGCGAGCGTGTGAATCCTTCATGGGAAGTGGTCAGGCAACTGAACGATATGCAACTGGCCGGCATACGGGTAGTGGCGCGTCAGTTGCCGTGCGTGTTTGGCGCGGCGCGTGAGGCGCTGAACGCGGCGATTGACGAGGTCGAGCCGCTGCTGGTGCTGGCGATCGGTCAGGCCGGCGGCCGCAGCGATATTTCGCTGGAGCGGGTGGCGATCAACGTCGACGATGCGCGCATCCCGGATAACCAGGGGCAGCAACCGATCGATGAGCCGATTGTCGCCGACGGCCCGGCGGCCTACTTCAGCAGTCTGCCGATCAAGGCAATGGCAACGGCAATGCGCGAGGCGGGTATTCCGGCGTCGGTATCGCAGACCGCCGGTACCTTTGTCTGCAACCATGTGATGTACGGTCTGCTGCACCATTTGCACCATCGGCCACACATCAAGGGCGGGTTCATTCATATTCCCTACCTGCCGGAACAGGCGGCGGCGCATCCCGGTGCGCCAAGCATGGCTGCCGGCACCGTGCTGTTTGCCCTGGAGCTGGCGATTTCCATCGCCCTGCAGGTGGAGCATGATTTGAAAATTGGCGGGGGCGCTACGCATTAACCCCCGTATCAGGAGACGTTAGCATGCCGGAAGGACCGGAAATTCGCCGGGCGGCAGATAGCTTGGCGGCGGCGGTGCTGGAGCAGCCGCTGACCGAGGTTTGGTTCGCCTTTGCGCAGTTAAGGCACTACCAGCCAGAGCTGATCGGTCAGCGGATCGTGGCGATTGAACCGCGCGGCAAGGCGCTATTGACACATTTTTCCAATGGGTTAACGCTGTACAGCCATAACCAGCTGTATGGCGTATGGAAAGTGGCGAAGGCCGGGGAAACCCCGACGACCAAGCGCGATCTGCGGGTGAGGTTGCAAACGGCGCAGCAGGCGATTCTGCTGTACAGCGCGTCGGATATCACCCTCGGCCCGCGGGAAGAGATAGCCATGCATCCGTTTTTACAGCGCATCGGCCCGGATGTGCTGGATATGGCCTTGACGCAACGGCAGGTTACACAACGTTTGCTTGCGCCAGCATTTTGCCGGCGGCAGTTGGGCGGGCTGTTGCTCGATCAGGCATTTTTGGCGGGGCTGGGTAACTACCTGCGGGCGGAAATCCTGTGGCTGGCGCAGTTGGCGCCGCAACACCGGCCGCGGGACTTGTCTGCCGATGCGCTGCAACGTCTGGCGCAGGCAATATTGGCATTACCGCGATTATCTTATCAGACGCGTGGTCAGGCCAATGACGATGTGCATCATGGGGCGTTGTTCAGCTTTAAGGTGTTTCATCGCAGCGGCGAGCCGTGCCTGCGCTGCGGAGCGATGATCGTGAAAACCACGCTGTCGTCGCGGCCGTTTTACTGGTGCCCAAATTGCCAGCATTAACCGCTGGTGGCGGGTGTTGATAATGACTGTCTTGCTTGACGGTGGCCCAAATTGCCAGCATTAACCGCTGGTAGTGGTTAATAAAAAAACGCCGCCCTGATGGGCGGCGTTGTCAGATTCAATCTGGGTCAATGCGGCGTTATTTCTTCAATTGAGAATTGAAATCACGCTCGGCGTAGCCGGTATACAGCTGGCGCGGACGGGCGATCTTGATGCCTTCGTCGTGCATTTCGTTCCAGTGGGCGATCCAGCCTATGGTACGCGCGATGGCGAAGATCACGGTGAACATCGAGGACGGAATGCCCATTGCCTTCAGAATAATGCCTGAATAGAAGTCGACGTTCGGGTACAGTTTCTTCTCGATGAAGTACGGGTCGTTCAGCGCGATGTGTTCCAGCTCCATCGCCACGGCCAGCAGGTTATCGTCTTTCTTGTTCAGTTCTTTCAGCACTTCGTGACAGGTTTCACGCATCACCGTGGCGCGCGGATCGTAATTTTTGTACACCCGGTGGCCGAAGCCCATCAGACGGAACGAATCGTTCTTGTCTTTGGCGCGCTTGATGAACTCTGGAATGTGTTCAACGGTTTTGATTTCTTCCAGCATCTTCAGTGCGGCTTCGTTGGCGCCACCGTGCGCCGGCCCCCACAGGGAAGCAATACCGGCCGCGATGCAGGCAAACGGGTTGGCGCCTGAGGAACCGGCGGTACGCACGGTAGAGGTGGACGCGTTCTGCTCGTGATCGGCATGCAGGATCAGGATGCGATCCATGGCGCGTTCCAGCACCGGGTTCACCACGTACTCTTCACACGGGGTGGCGAACATCATGTGCAGGAAGTTACCGGCATAAGACAGATCGTTGCGCGGATACACGAACGGCTGGCCAAGAGAGTATTTGTAACACATCGCCGCCACGGTCGGCATTTTGGACAGCAGGCGGAATGCGGTAATTTCACGGTGGCGTTCATTGTTGACGTCGAGCGCATCGTGGTAGAACGCCGCCAGCGCGCCGGTTACGCCACACAGCACCGCCATGGGGTGCGAGTCGCGACGGAAGCCACGGAACAGATGGGTGATCTGATCGTGGATCATGGTGTGGCGGGTGACGGTGGTCTTGAAGGTTTCGAACTCTTCCGGCGTTGGAGTTTCGCCGTACAGCAGGATGTAACACACTTCCAGATAAGAAGATTGTTTCGCCAGCTGCTCGATCGGGAAGCCACGGTGCAGAAGAACACCTTTGTCACCGTCAATGAAGGTGATTTTGGATTCGCAAGAAGCGGTGGAGGTAAAGCCGGGATCGAATGTGAAATAACCTTTGGAACCCAGGGCGCGGACGTCGAGGACATCGGGACCCAGCGTTGGGGTTAGTACGCCCAGTTCGATCGGAGCTTCGCCGCCATTGATGGTTAGCGTCGCTTTCTTATCAGTCATTTACAGTCTCCTTAGCGCCTTATTTTAAAAACCTCTAACAACTGAAATACCTTAAATCTCCGCCAGTTGCCCACAAATGAGCAAAACCGGCGCCAACTCTGTGAGCGACTGCGCAATTGCGCTGGTAGGGTACAGAGTGTCAAACCGTTCGTCATTCATGTCGCAGCGGTGTGGCCGCGTGCCGACCCCGATGGTGTATGCCGTTCAGGCAGTCGGGGACATACGCTTGCCTCCTGGCTACAATGTGACATCCATTGGGTTTGACCAGGCGAACGAGACGGGTGACCAGTTGTTAACGATTCGTTGAATTCGTTATTTTCTGTTAATCATTACCTACGACGTGTTCGGGGGTTTTAACCAAATACACTGTTGCATAACTTGTGCGTAGGGGGAAGTGTATCTGCTGACCTATAGCGCATCATAGGACCGTTTGTGCCCCTATATGTAATGGAAATGTTGATCTCTTGTCAAATCAGATAATTAATTTTGTACCAATTGTGAAAATCGTGATCTAAATCACTGTTCGGGGGAAATGTTATCAAAGGGATTGTACGGGAATTGTAATCAGAATGTGATCCTCCTATACTGCCGCCAGGTCTCCGGATTACCCTGAAGTAGGAGCACCCAGCGTTATAACTACGCGCCGTTTAAGCACAGAGGATGTTGATGTTTGAGCGCGTGACGTGTAAGGGTTTTGGCTCTTAACGCTGTCTGATCCCCACCCAGGCCCGGAGGAAGGAAAATAATAAGAGCTGTGTGGGCAAAACCGTGAAAAAACAAAGACCTGTCAACCTGGATCTGCAAACGATCCGGTTTCCCGTAACTGCGATAGCGTCCATCTTACACCGAGTCTCTGGCGTAATTACCTTCGTTGCCGTGGGTATCCTCCTCTGGCTGCTGGGCATGTCACTCTCCTCCCAAGAGGGTTTCCTGCAGGCTGCCGCCATCATGAATAGCTTCTTCGTCAAATTCATCTTCTGGGGGATCCTCACTGCGTTGGCCTATCACATTTGCGGTGGCATTCGTCACTTGTTAATGGATTTTGGCTATATCGAAGAGAGTTTAGCCGCTGGCCAGCGTTCTGCCCAGGTGGCGTTCGTTCTGACCGCCGTGCTGTCAATTCTGGCTGGAGTCCTCGTATGGTAAGCAATGTTTCTGCATTAGGACGTAACGGCGTACACGACTGGTTGTTACTGCGTGCTTCCGCCATCGTCATCACCCTGTATGTTCTCTATATCCTGGGCTTTGTTGCCACGGCTCCGGACATGACCTATGAAATCTGGCGCGGTTTCTTCGCAACCAGCATTACGAAAGTATTCACCCTGTTAACGCTGTTGTCGATTCTGGTGCACGCCTGGATCGGTATGTGGCAGGTGCTGACGGACTATATCAAGCCACTGGCGTTACGCCTGATGCTGCAACTGGCGATTGTCGTCGCGTTGCTGGTCTATTTACTGTACGGAACAATCGTAGTGTGGGGTGCGTAAACAATGAAACTGCCAGTCAGAGAGTTTGATGCAGTGGTTATCGGTGCAGGCGGCGCAGGTATGCGCGCGGCACTGCAAATTTCCCAAGCGGGCTCAACCTGTGCCCTGCTGTCAAAAGTATTCCCGACCCGTTCCCATACCGTGTCTGCCCAGGGCGGTATCACCGTTGCGCTGGGTAACAGCCACGAGGACAACTGGGAATGGCATATGTACGATACGGTGAAAGGCTCCGATTACATCGGTGACCAGGACGCCATTGAATATATGTGTAAAACCGGCCCGGAAGCGATTCTGGAACTGGAACACATGGGCTTGCCGTTTTCCCGCCTGGACGATGGCCGCATTTACCAACGTCCATTCGGTGGCCAGTCGCTGAACTTCGGCGGCGAGCAGGCGGCACGTACCGCGGCGGCGGCTGACCGTACCGGTCATGCGCTGCTCCACACCCTGTATCAACAGAACCTGAAGAATCACACCACCATCTTTTCCGAGTGGTACGCGCTTGATCTGGTCAAAAACCAGGATGGCGCGGTGGTGGGCACTACCGCCATCTGTATTGAAACCGGCGAAGTGGTGTACTTCAAGGCCAAGGCGACCGTGCTGGCCACCGGCGGTGCGGGCCGTATTTACCAGTCCACTACCAACGCCCACATCAATACCGGCGATGGTGTCGGCATGGCTATTCGTGCCGGCGTGCCAGTGCAGGATATGGAAATGTGGCAGTTCCACCCAACCGGCATCGCCGGAGCCGGGGTACTGGTTACCGAAGGTTGCCGCGGCGAAGGTGGCTACCTGCTGAACAAGCACGGCGAGCGCTTTATGGAGCGTTATGCGCCAAACGCCAAGGATCTGGCGGGTCGCGACGTGGTTGCCCGTTCGATCATGATCGAAATCCGCGAAGGCCGCGGCTGCGAGGGTCCATGGGGTCCGCATGCCAAGCTGAAACTGGATCACCTCGGTAAGGACGTGCTGGAATCTCGCCTGCCGGGCATTCTCGAGCTGTCGCGTACCTTTGCTCACGTCGATCCGGTTAAAGAACCGATCCCGGTTATCCCGACCTGCCACTATATGATGGGCGGTATTCCGACCAAAGTGACCGGTCAGGCGCTGACGGTGAACGAAAAAGGTGAAGACGTCGTGATTCCGGGGCTGTTCGCTGTGGGTGAAATCGCCTGCGTATCGGTACACGGCGCCAACCGTCTGGGCGGTAACTCGCTGCTGGATCTGGTGGTGTTCGGCCGTTCCGCCGGCATGCACCTGCAGGAATCGTTGGCAGAGCAGGGTGAAAGCCGTGACGCCAGCGACTCTGACGTCGAAGCTTCGCTGGACCGCCTCAATCGCTGGAACAATACCCGCTCCGGTGAAGATCCGGTCGAAATCCGCAAGGCACTGCAATCCTGTATGCAGCACAACTTCTCGGTGTTCCGCGAAGGTGATGCGATGGCGAAAGGATTGGAAGAGCTGAAAGTGATCCGTGAACGCCTGAAGAACGCCCGTCTGGACGATACCTCCAGCGAATTCAACACCCAGCGTATTGAATGCCTGGAGTTGGATAACCTGATGGAGACTGCGTTTTCCACCGCCGTTTCGGCCAACTTCCGTACCGAGAGCCGTGGCGCGCACAGCCGCTTCGACTATCCGGAACGTGACGATGCCAACTGGCTGTGCCATTCGCTGTATCTGCCGCAGTCGGAAAGCATGACGCGTCGTGAAGTGAACATGCAACCGACACTGCGCCCGGCATTCCCGCCGAAAGTGCGTTCTTACTAATTTCGCGGAGATCGATTGATGAAACTCGAATTCTCAATATATCGCTATAACCCGGATGTCGACGACGCTCCGCACATGCAGGATTACCAGCTTGAGGCGGAAGAAGGGCGCGACATGATGCTGCTGGACGCGCTGATTCTGCTGAAGGAAAAGGATCCGACGCTGTCGTTCCGTCGCTCATGCCGTGAAGGCGTGTGCGGTTCCGACGGTCTGAACATGAACGGTAAAAATGGCCTGGCGTGTATCACCCCGGTGTCGTCGCTGAGCAAAGGCAAGGGTAAAATCGTCATTCGTCCGCTGCCGGGGTTACCGGTAGTACGCGACCTGGTGGTCGATATGGGGCAGTTTTATACCCAGTATGAAAAGATCAAGCCTTACCTGCTGAACGACGGAAAAACGCCGCCGGCGCGCGAGCACCTGCAATCGCCAGAACAACGGGCTAAACTTGATGGTTTGTACGAGTGCATTCTGTGCGCCTGTTGCTCCACCTCGTGTCCGTCGTTCTGGTGGAACCCGGACAAATTCGTTGGCCCGGCTGGCCTGTTGGCGGCGTATCGCTTCCTGATTGACAGCCGTGACACCGAAACCGCAGCACGTTTGGATGATCTGGACGACGCTTTCAGTGTTTTCCGCTGCCATAGCATTATGAATTGTGTCAGTGTATGTCCTAAAGGCTTGAACCCGACCCGCGCTATCGGTCACATCAAGTCGATGCTGCTGCAACGCGGCGCATAATCGGATGGTGCGCCGGGCTTGCCCGGCGCACCATTGGCAGGAAACCTCTAAAAACTGACCCGTGATTGTGGCAGCAGACAATCAGGTTCGTCCCGCCGGTTTTTAGAGGTTCCTTGTAAGGGACCGCAAGGTCCATAGCAGAACGTAAATAGATACCCGAAGTCGCCGATGCCCTGCATTGGCAGCCCAGGGGATACGTCCAGTGAACCGTTTTTACGGCAAACCGTTTCAATCACGGTAATTATGTTAACCACGGCGAAAACTAAAGCTTTAAAGCTTAAGGGATCATAATGCAGAACGGCGCAATGAAGGCCTGGCTGGATTCCTCCTATCTGGCGGGCGCGAACCAGTCCTACATAGAGCAGCTCTATGAAGACTTTTTAACCGATCCGGGCTCCGTTGAAGATAGCTGGCGTTCCATTTTCCAACAGCTACCAACTGCGGGTGTCAAACCCGATCAACTCCACTCCCAAACTCGTGAATACTTCCGCCGGCTGGCGAAGGACTCTGCGCGTTATAACTCCACCATCACCGATCCTGAAACCGATGCCAAGCAGGTCAAGGTATTGCAGCTGATTAACGCCTTCCGTTTCCGCGGACATCAGCATGCCAACCTCGATCCGCTCGGGCTGTGGAAGCAGGAAGCGGTTTCTGACCTCGATCCGGCATACCACAACCTGACCGAGGCGGATTTCCAGGAAAGTTTCAACGTGGGTTCATTTGCCATTGGCAAGGAAACCATGAAGCTGGCGGATCTGTACGCCGCGCTGAAGCAGACCTATTGCGGTTCGATCGGTGCGGAATACATGCACATCACCAACACGGAAGAAAAACGCTGGATCCAGCAGCGTATTGAGTCCGTGGTCGGTCATGCCAGCTTCACCACTGACGAAAAGCGTCGTTTCCTGAACGAGCTGACCGCGGCGGAAGGGCTGGAACGCTATCTGGGCGCCAAGTTCCCAGGGGCGAAACGCTTCTCGCTGGAAGGCGGCGACGCGCTGGTACCCATGCTGAAGGAAATGGTGCGTCATGCCGGTAAGAACGGCACGCGCGAAGTGGTGCTGGGCATGGCTCACCGTGGGCGACTGAACGTGCTGATCAACGTGCTGGGTAAAAAACCGGCCGATCTGTTCGACGAATTCGCCGGCAAGCACAAAGAGCACCTCGGTACCGGCGACGTAAAATATCACCAGGGCTTCTCCTCCGACGTTGAAACCGAAGGCGGCATGGTGCACCTGGCGCTGGCGTTCAACCCGTCACACCTGGAGATCGTCAGCCCGGTGGTTATGGGCTCGGTTCGCGCACGTCGCGATCGTCTGGACGAAGCGCGCAGTAACATGGTGCTGCCAATCACCATCCACGGTGACGCTGCGATTACCGGTCAGGGCGTGGTGCAGGAAACCCTGAACATGTCTCAGGCGCGCGGCTACGAAGTGGGTGGCACGGTGCGTATCGTCATCAACAACCAGATTGGTTTTACCACCTCCAATCCGCAGGATGCGCGCTCGACCCAATACTGTACCGACATTGCCAAGATGGTGCAGTCGCCTATCTTCCACGTCAATGCGGACGATCCGGAAGCGGTAGCCTTTGTTACCCGTCTGGCGTTGGATTTCCGTAACACCTTTAAACGTGACGTGATGATCGATCTGGTCTGCTACCGTCGCCATGGGCACAACGAGGCCGATGAGCCAAGTGCAACCCAGCCGGTGATGTATCAGAAGATCAAAAAGCATCCGACACCTCGCAAGATTTATGCCGACGTGCTGACCGAGCAAAAAGTCGCCACGCTGGAAGATGCCACGGAAATGGTCAACCTGTATCGCGATGCGCTCGACCGCGGCGAATGCGTGGTGGAAGAGTGGCGGCCGATGAATCTGCACTCCTTTACCTGGTCGCCGTACCTCAACCACGAGTGGGACGAAGAGTACCCAAGCAAGGTTGAAACCAAACGCCTGCAGGATCTGGCGCGCCGTATCAGTACGGTGCCGGACGCGGTAGAAATGCAGTCGCGGGTAGCAAAAATCTATGGCGATCGCAGCGAAATGGCCGCCGGCAACAAACCGTTCGACTGGGGCGCGGCCGAAACGCTGGCCTATGCCACGCTGGTAGATGAAGGCATCCCAATCCGCCTGTCCGGTGAAGACGCCGGTCGCGGTACCTTCTTCCACCGCCATGCGGTGGTGCACAACCAGAAAAACGGTTCGGTGTACGTCCCGCTGTCCAATGTGCATTCCGGCCAGGGCGAGTTCAAGGTATGGGACTCGGTGCTGTCTGAAGAAGCGGTGCTGGCATTCGAATACGGCTACGCCACCGCAGAACCGCGTACCCTGACCATCTGGGAAGCGCAGTTCGGTGACTTCGCCAACGGCGCGCAGGTGGTGATTGACCAGTTCATCAGCTCTGGCGAACAGAAATGGGGCCGCATGTGTGGTCTGGTGATGTTGCTGCCGCATGGTTACGAAGGCCAGGGCCCGGAGCACTCCTCCGCACGTCTGGAACGTTATCTGCAGCTGTGTGCCGAACAGAACATGCAGGTGTGCATCCCGTCTACGCCGGCGCAGGTTTATCACATGTTGCGTCGCCAGGCGTTGCGCGGCATGCGCCGTCCGCTGGTGGTGATGTCGCCGAAATCTCTGCTGCGCCATCCGCTGGCCATATCCTCGCTGGATGAACTGGCCAACGGCAGCTTCCTGCCGGCGATCGGTGAAATCGACGCGCTGGATCCGAAAGCGGTCAAGCGTGTGGTGATGTGCTCGGGCAAGGTGTATTACGACCTGCTGGAACAACGCCGCAAAAACGACAAGAAAGACGTCGCCATCGTCCGTATCGAACAGCTGTATCCGTTCCCGCACCAGGCGGTGCAGGCGGTACTGGAACAGTATGCGCACGTGCATGACTTCGTCTGGTGTCAGGAAGAGCCGCTGAACCAGGGGGCCTGGTACTGTAGCCAGCATAATTTCCGTGAAGTGATTCCTTTCGGGGCCTCTTTACGTTACGCCGGGCGTCCAGCCTCTGCCTCGCCGGCAGTGGGTTATATGTCCGTACACCAGAAGCAGCAACAGGCTCTGGTTAATGATGCGCTGAATATTGATTAAAAATTTAAGGGAAAGCTAATGAGTAGCGTAGATATTCTGGTTCCTGACCTTCCTGAATCGGTAGCGGATGCGACCGTGGCGACCTGGCATAAAAAACCGGGTGATGCGGTAAACCGTGATGAAGTGCTGGTAGAGATCGAAACCGACAAAGTGGTACTCGAAGTACCGGCCAGTGAAGCGGGCATCCTGGATGCGATCGTTGAAGACGAAGGTGCCACGGTGCTTTCTCGTCAAATCCTGGGGCGTATTCGCCCGGGCGACAGCGCGGGCAAACCGACCGCAGAAAAGAGCCAGAGCACAGAATCCACCCCGGCCCAGCGCGCTACCGCCAGCCTGGACGAAGAGAGCAATGACGCGCTCAGCCCGGCGATTCGCCGTCTGATTGCCGAACACGATCTCGATGCTGCCGCCATCAAGGGCAGCGGCGTGGGTGGCCGTATCACCCGTGAAGACGTTGAAGCGCACCTGGCGAACGGCGGCAAGCAAGCCGCCAAGCCGGCGGCAGCGGCAGAGGCCGCACCGCAGCCAGCCTTGAGCGCACGCTCCGAAAAACGCGTGCCGATGTCTCGTCTGCGCAAACGCGTGGCCGAGCGTCTGTTGGAAGCGAAGAACAGCACGGCCATGCTGACGACTTTCAACGAAATCAACATGCAGCCGATCATGGATCTGCGCAAGCAATACGGCGAAGCCTTCGAAAAACGCCACGGTGTACGTCTGGGCTTTATGTCCTTCTACATCAAGGCGGTGGTTGAAGCGTTGAAACGCTATCCGGAAGTGAACGCCTCTATCGACGGTGAAGACGTTGTCTATCACAACTACTTCGACGTCAGCATCGCGGTTTCTACCCCGCGTGGCTTGGTAACGCCGGTTCTGCGCGACGTGGACACCATGAGCATGGCGGACATCGAGAAGAAAATCAAAGAGCTGGCGGTCAAAGGCCGTGACGGCAAATTGAAAGTGGAAGAACTGACCGGCGGTAACTTCACCATTACCAACGGCGGCGTCTTCGGCTCGCTGATGTCTACCCCGATCATCAACCCGCCACAGAGCGCGATCCTCGGCATGCATGCCATCAAGGATCGTCCAATGGCGGTGAACGGCCAGGTGGTCATTCAGCCGATGATGTATCTTGCGCTCTCTTACGATCACCGCCTGATCGACGGCAAAGAGTCCGTGGGTTATCTGGTGACGGTGAAAGAGATGCTGGAAGATCCGGCTCGTCTGCTGCTGGACGTATAGTAACGCCTACCTGGGCGCGGCAATGTCGCGCCCGCACTCTGTGCTATGTGGCCGATACGTCACGCGGTTTTTCCGCAACGGTGACCCGGCTAAAACTTCAGACCTGAATGGATAGAACATCATGAATTTACACGAATATCAGGCAAAACAGCTGTTTGCTCGGTATGGTATGCCGGCACCAACCGGTTATGCCTGTACTACACCGCGTGAAGCAGAAGAAGCCGCCTCCAAAATCGGCTCCGGCCCGTGGGTAGTGAAATGTCAGGTTCATGCTGGCGGCCGCGGCAAAGCTGGCGGCGTTAAAGTGGTTAACAGCAAGGAAGATATCCGCGCCTTCGCCGAAGCGTGGCTGGGCAAACGTCTGGTGACCTACCAGACTGACGCGCTGGGCCAACCGGTTCACCAGATCCTGGTGGAAGCGGCGACCGACATCGATAAAGAGCTGTACCTGGGCGCGGTGGTTGACCGCGGTACGCGTCGTATCGTGTTCATGGCGTCTACCGAAGGCGGCGTGGAAATCGAGAAAGTGGCGGAAGAAACCCCGGAACTGATCCACAAGATGACCATCGATCCACTGGCAGGCCCACAGCCTTACCAGGGGCGTGAGCTGGCGTTCAAACTGGGTCTGACCGGCAAGCAGGTCAGCCAGTTCGCCAAGATCTTCATGGGTCTGGCCACGCTATTTATCGAACGCGATCTGGCGATGGTTGAGATCAACCCGCTGGTGATCACCAAGCAGGGCGATCTGATCTGCCTGGACGGTAAACTGGGCGCTGACGGCAATGCCCTGTTCCGCCAGTCCGAACTGCGTGAAATGCGCGATCCTTCTCAGGAAGACGAGCGCGAATCACGTGCAGCGCAGTGGGAACTGAACTACGTCGCGCTGGACGGCAACATCGGCTGCATGGTTAACGGCGCAGGTCTGGCGATGGGTACCATGGACATCGTTAAACTGCACGGTGGCGAACCGGCCAACTTCCTGGACGTCGGTGGCGGCGCAACCAAGGAGCGTGTGACCGAAGCGTTCAAAATCATCCTGTCTGACGACAAGGTGAAAGCGGTTCTGGTTAACATTTTCGGTGGTATCGTGCGTTGCGATCTGATCGCCGACGGTATCATTGGCGCAGTGGCTGAAGTGGGCGTTAACGTCCCGGTGGTGGTGCGTCTGGAAGGTAACAACGCCGAACTGGGCGCCAAGAAACTGGCGGACAGCGGTTTGAATATCATTGCTGCGACCAGCCTGACTGATGCGGCTCAGCAAGTTGTTGCGGCAGTGGAGGGTAAATAATGTCCATTTTAATCGATAAGAACACCAAAGTAATTTGCCAGGGCTTCACCGGTAGCCAGGGGACCTTCCACTCCGAGCAGGCGATCGCCTACGGCACCAAAATGGTTGGCGGTGTAACGCCAGGCAAGGGCGGCACCACGCATCTGGGCCTGCCGGTGTTCAACACCGTGCGTGAAGCGGTAGAAACCACCGGCGCCACCGCGTCTGTTATCTACGTTCCTGCACCGTTCTGTAAAGACTCCATCCTGGAAGCCATCGATGCAGGCATCAAACTGATCATCACCATCACCGAAGGCATCCCGACGCTGGACATGCTGACCGTCAAGGTGAAGCTGGATGAAGCGGGTGTGCGGATGATCGGCCCGAACTGCCCAGGTGTGATCACTCCGGGCGAATGCAAAATCGGCATCATGCCTGGCCATATCCATTTGCCGGGTAAAGTGGGTATTGTTTCTCGTTCCGGGACGCTGACCTATGAAGCGGTGAAGCAAACTACCGATGCAGGTCTGGGTCAGTCCACCTGCGTGGGCATTGGCGGCGATCCAATTCCTGGGTCTAACTTCATCGATATCCTGAAAATGTTCCAGGAAGATCCGCAAACTGAAGCTATCGTCATGATCGGTGAAATCGGCGGCAGCGCAGAAGAAGAAGCGGCAGCCTATATCAAGGAACACGTGACCAAGCCGGTGGTTGGCTATATCGCTGGCGTTACCGCGCCGAAGGGCAAACGTATGGGCCACGCTGGCGCCATCATTGCCGGCGGCAAAGGCACTGCGGATGAGAAATTCGCCGCGCTGGAAGCGGCAGGGGTGAAAACCGTACGCAGCCTGGCTGACATCGGTGACGCCGTGAAAGCGGTATTGAATCGCTAATCAGTACGCGATAACACCATTTCGACATGTTTGGCCGCCCATTGGGCGGCCTTTTTTATGTCCAGTGATCAAAACGTGCCTTGCTGCGGCGTAAGAAAATAAAATTATAAAATTTGCGATCGACTCCGCAAACTGACGCTATAGTTAATTAGCCTATCCTTCATTTTGACTCAAGGCAGGATAAGTCTTGCAGGAAAATAAAAGGTTAATATTCGGTGCATTAAAATAGCCGTTTACTCTAATGTCAGCCTTTTCGGTCACAAGCCATTAACACAAAAATATCATTAAAAAACAATTAAACCATTAATTAACACGGCCTCAAGAAAATTAGACGAAATCGTGTGATGAATCTGGAAATAAACTCCAGTTAGGCTTAAATTGTTCCAGATCAATTTGCACCCGAGTACCACTTTTGGCTACGTTTTGACCTGTATCCAAATTTCCAACCCGCGTCACGTAAAAACCTATTTATTGTGTGGGTTTGGGCGAGTATCATCATAATGTAATTATGAATTGTTGATCTTGTTGCATTTGTTACCCGCTGTCGGTTTTCGGTGGTGCGTTCATACCTGGTCTGGTCCAGGTTGGAGTGCATAGCTGAAAGCCGAGAGGCTGGATCAAAATTGTTGTGTTTAGGGCATTCACTGCGGGGCGTTATTGGTTAGCTTTCTGGATGGGGTAATACCAATAATTGCAATTCGGAGTCTTCCTGCGAGGAGCAAGGAGTCAAGATGTTTGATATTGTCGAACTGTCGCGCTTACAGTTTGCTTTAACGGCGATGTATCACTTCCTATTCGTCCCATTAACGCTTGGCATGGCGTTTTTGTTGGCAATTATGGAAACGGTATATGTGCTGTCCGGCAAACAAATCTATAAAGACATGACCAAATTCTGGGGCAAGTTATTTGCAATTAACTTTGCCCTGGGTGTGGCCACCGGTTTGACCATGGAGTTCCAGTTCGGGACCAACTGGTCGTATTTCTCTCACTACGTCGGTGACATCTTCGGGGCGCCGTTGGCTATCGAAGGTCTGATGGCGTTCTTCCTTGAGTCAACGCTGGTCGGCCTGTTCTTCTTCGGCTGGGATCGCTTGAGCAAGGTCCAGCACATGGCGGTAACCTGGTTCGTGGCGCTTGGCTCCAACCTGTCGGCGCTGTGGATCCTGGTCGCCAACGGCTGGATGCAGAACCCCATCGCTTCAGACTTCAACTTCGAAACCATGCGCATGGAGATGGTCAGCTTCTCCGAACTGGTGCTTAACCCGGTTGCGCAGGTGAAGTTCGTTCACACCGTGGCGTCCGGCTACACCACCGGCGCGATGTTCGTGCTGGGCATCAGTGCCTATTACCTGCTGAAAGGCCGCGATGTCGCCTTTGCCAAACGCTCCTTCGCCATTGCTGCCAGCTTCGGTATGGCTGCCGTGTTGTCGGTTATCGTACTGGGTGATGAATCCGGTTACGAAATGGGCGACGTGCAGAAAACCAAGCTGGCGGCGATTGAAGCCGAGTGGGATACCCAGCCGGCACCGGCGGCGTTTACCCTGTTCGGCATTCCGAATCAGGACAAACAGGAAAATGCCTACTCCATTCAGATCCCGTATGCGCTCGGTCTGATTGCCACCCGTTCTACCGATACCCAGGTGACCGGTCTGAAAGACCTGATGGCGCAGCACGAAGTGCGTATCCGCAACGGTATGAAGGCCTACCAACTGCTTGAAGAGCTGCGCTCTGGCAACACGGACCCGACCGTGCGCGCCGAGTTCAACAAAACCAAGCAGGATCTGGGTTACGGCATGCTGCTCAAACGCTATACGCCGAACGTGGTTGACGCCACGGAAGCGCAGATTGCCCAGGCAACCAAAGACTCCATTCCACGCGTAGCGCCGTTGTACTTTGCCTTCCGCATCATGGTGGCCTGTGGGGTGCTGATGCTGATCATCATCGGTCTGTCGTTCCTGAGCGTGGTGCGCGGCCGCATCGGCCAGAAAAAATGGCTGCTGCGCGCGGCACTGTACGGCTTGCCGCTGCCATGGATTGCGGTAGAAGCCGGCTGGTTCGTTGCCGAGTATGGCCGTCAACCGTGGGCTATCGGTGAGGTGCTGCCAACGGCGGTTGCCAACTCATCCCTGACGGTGGGCGACATCCTGTTCTCGATGGGGCTGATTTGCGGCTTGTACACCTTGTTCCTGGTGGCTGAAATGTACCTGATGTTCAAGTTTGCGCGTTTGGGGCCAAGCAGCCTGAAAACTGGCCGCTATCACTTTGAACAACCGACTGCCGCCGTGCAGGAAGCGCGCTAAACAGGAGTCCATGTATGTTTGATTATGAAGTACTACGCTTTATCTGGTGGGTGCTGGTTGGCGTGCTGCTGATTGGTTTTGCCGTCACCGATGGTTTCGATATGGGCGTTGGCATTCTGGTGCGCATCATCGGGAAAACCGATACCGAACGCCGGGTGATGATCAACGCCATTGCCCCGCACTGGGACGGCAACCAGGTCTGGCTGATCACCGCCGGTGGCGCGTTGTTTGCCGCCTGGCCGATGGTGTACGCCGCCGCATTCTCCGGCTTTTATGTGGCGATGATCCTGGTGCTGGCCGCCTTGTTCTTCCGCCCGGTCGGTTTTGATTACCGTTCCAAACTGGAAAACAGCCGCTGGCGCAACATGTGGGACTGGGGCATCTTCGTTGGTTCCTTCGTGCCTGCGCTGGTGTTTGGCGTAGCGTTCGGCAACCTGCTGCAAGGCGTGCCGTTCCATATGGACGAATACCTGCGTCTGTTCTATACCGGCAACTTCTTCCAACTGCTGAACCCGTTCGGTCTGTTGGCGGGTGTGGTCAGCCTCACCATGCTGATTACCCAGGGCGCCACCTACCTGCAAATGCGTACCACCGGTGAAATTCACCTGCGTTCACGCGCTGCGGCGCAGATCGCTACGCTGATCATGGCGGTGTGCTTCCTGCTGGCAGGTATCTGGCTGGTGAAAGGCATCGATGGCTATGTGGTGACCTCGGCGCTGAACACCGCGGCGGAATCCAACCCGCTGCGCAAGGAAGTGGCACATCAGGCCGGGGCCTGGCTGATCAACTTCAACAACTATCCGGCGCTGTGGGCGCTGCCGGCGCTGGGCGTGGTGTTACCGCTGTTCACGCTGCTGTTCTCACGTCTGGAAAGGGGAGCGCTGGCGTTCCTGACATCGTCACTGACCATTGCCTGCGTCATTTTGACCGCCGGCGTGACCATGTTCCCGTTCGTCATGCCGTCCAGTACTAACCCGAACATGAGCCTGACCATGTGGGACGCCACCTCCAGCCTGTTGACGCTGAAAGTGATGACCGTGGTGGCGATCATCTTCGTGCCAATCGTGTTGGGCTACACCTGCTGGGCATACTACAAAATGTTTGGCCGGCTGGATAAGAACTTCATCGAAAACAACAAGCATTCGCTGTACTAAGAATAAGGAGCTAAACCATGTGGTATTTTGCCTGGATTCTCGGAACGCTTCTTGCCTGCGCCTTCGGTATCATCACGGCGCTGGCGCTTGAGCACAGCGAAGATGCCAAAGCCCAGCAAGACGGCAAGTGATGAGCTCGCTGACTGACAGGCTGTATGCCGTTGTCGACAAGGGCCCGATTCGGGCCCTTTCACTGGCATTGGCGCTGTTTATGGCCGGCAGCGTATTCTGGGATCCGACGCGTTTTGCGGCGCGCACCAGCAGTCTGGAGATCTGGCAGGGCATCCTGCTGGTTTGGGCGGTGTGTGCCGGGATGGTGCATGGCGTCGGTTTCCGGCCTCAGCGCCTGCTGTGGCGCGCTTTTTTTGCGCCATTGCCCGCAATTGTGATCCTTGCCGCTGGATTACTTTACGTTTCTTTATAATATGCGTCACACCCCATGATATGGGCTCTCGCGGCCCATAATTATTTTCGTTCCCCTCTTGTAACCCATTCCCAACCCGATCGCTCTTGCGTATAGTAGCAGCGTTAAATTGCATTGCTGGGAAGTCTAGTGAGTAATACGTTATTTCGATGGCCGGTCCGGGTTTATTATGAGGATACCGATGCCAGTGGTGTGGTGTATCACGCCCGCTACGTCGCCTTTTTTGAAAGAGCGCGCACCGAAATGCTGCGTCAACGTAACTTTCATCAACAGCAGCTGCTCAGTGAGAATATCGCTTTCGCTGTCCGGCGCATGACGGTGGATTACCTGCTGCCAGCTCGTCTTGACGACCAGTTGGAAGTACAGAGTGAGATCACCCCAGATGCGCGGGGCGTCCCTTACGTTTGCCCAACGCATTGTCAATGCCGACGGGACTCTGTTGAGTCAGGCGGATGTATTGATTGCATGCATTGATCCACACCAAATGAAGCCCAGAGCGCTTCCTAAGTCTATTGTCGCGGAGTTTAAGCAGTGACTGACATGAACATCCTAGATCTATTCTTGAAGGCGAGCCTGCTGGTTAAGCTTATCATGTTGATTCTGATATGCTTTTCAGTGGCTTCATGGGCGATCATCATCCAGCGTACCCGCATCCTCAATGCGGCCACGCGTGACGCCGAAGCCTTTGAAGACAAATTCTGGTCTGGTATCGAGCTTTCCCGTCTGTATCAGGAAAGCCAGGCGCGTCGAGACAGCCTGACCGGCTCAGAGCAGATTTTCCATTCCGGCTTTAAAGAGTTTGCTCGCCTGCACCGCGCCAACAACCATGCGCCGGAGTCGGTGATTGAAGGTGCGTCGCGTGCGATGCGCATTTCAATGAACCGCGAGCTGGAAACGCTGGAAAACCATATCCCGTTCCTGGGGACCGTTGGTTCCATCAGCCCGTATATCGGCCTGTTCGGTACCGTTTGGGGCATCATGCACGCCTTTATCGCGCTGGGTGCGGTGAAACAGGCCACGTTGCAAATGGTTGCACCGGGCATCGCCGAAGCGTTGATCGCCACCGCGATCGGTCTGTTTGCCGCGATCCCGGCCGTTATGGCCTACAACCGCCTCAACCAGCGCGTCAACAAGCTTGAGCAGAATTACGACAACTTTATGGAAGAGTTCACCGCCATTCTGCATCGTCAGGCCTTCTCCAGCGACAGCAAATAAGTAGGAGGTTGTATGGCGAGAGTACGTGGCCGTAAACGGCGTGAGCTGAAGTCGGAAATCAACATAGTTCCATTGCTGGACGTACTGCTGGTGCTGCTGCTGATCTTTATGGCAACCGCGCCGATCATTACCCAGAGCGTGGAAGTTGATCTGCCGGACGCCACCGATTCCAAAACGGTATCCAGTGACGATAATCCACCGGTGATCCTTGAGGTGTCCGGCGTCGGGCAATACACCATGGTGGTTGATCACGATCGCATGGAACTGTTGCCGCCGGAGCAGGTGGCAGCGGAAGCAAAATCGCGCCTGGAAGCCAATCCGAAGACGGTCTTTTTGATCGGTGGGGCGAAGGAAGTACCGTACGATGAGATTATCAAGGCATTGAATATTCTGCATCAGGCGGGCGTGGCTTCCGTGGGGTTGATGACCCAGCCAATCTGACCGTAAGGCGAATGGCAACCCGGCTCCCGTTCTGCGGTTCGGGAGCCCCGTTTAAGCACCAGTTTTTGGGAATCTATTTTGGTAAAGGCAACTGAGCAAAACGATAAGCTGAACCGCGCCGTTATTGTTTCGGTGGTTCTGCACATTGTATTGATTGCCCTGTTGATTTGGGGATCGCTGCACGAAAACGCTGAAATGAGCGCCGGCGGTGGCGGCGACGGCTCGGTGGTCGGCGCGGTGATGGTCGATCCTGGCGCGGTGGTGGAGCAATACAACCGCCAGCAACAGCAGAGCAACGACGCGCAGCGTGCAGAAAAGCAGCGCCAGAAAAAAGCGGAGCAGCAGGCGGAAGAGCTACGGCAGCAGCAGACCGAAGAGCAACAGCGTCTGAAAGCGCTGGAGCAGGAACGTCTGGCGGCGCAAGAGAAAGCCGAAGCCGAAAAAGCGGCCCAGGCCGCGCAGCAAAAACAGGCCGCCGAGCAACAAAAGCAGGCAGTGGAACAGCAGAAGGCGGCAGAAGCCGCTGCAGCGAAGGCCAGAGAACAACAGAAGGCGTCTGAGCAAGCTGCCGCCAAGGCAAAAGCCGACGCGGACAAGATAGCCAAGGCTCAGGCCGATGCTCAGAAGAAAGCGCAAGCCGAGGCCAAGAAAGAAGCCGCCGCTGCCGCCGCCGCCAAAAAACAGGCGGAAGAAGCGAAGAAAGCGGCGGAAGCCAAAGCGACCGCCGAGGCCGAAAAGAAAGCCGCAGCGGAGGCCGAGAAGCAAGCCAAGGCCGAAGCCGCTAAAAAGGCCGCGGCAGAAAAAGCCGCCGCCGCCAAGAAAGCGGCAGCGGAAGCGAAGAAAAAGGCCGCAGCAGAAGCCGCCAAGCAGTCTTCCGAGGTTGAAGATTTGTTCGGTGGTCTGGCCGACGGTAAAAACGCGCCAAAAGGCGGCGGCAAGCAACAGGGCGACGGTAAGCCGGCCGGACAGGGCAATGCCAAGACCGCCGGTGCCAGCGGTGCAGAAATCAGTGGCTATCTGGGGCAGATTACCGCCGCCATCCAGAGCAAGTTCTATGACGCCGACCTGTACAAAGGTCGCCAGTGTGATTTGCGAATCAAACTGGCGCCGGACGGTCTGCTGATTAGCGTGAAGGCTGAAGGGGGCGATCCTGCGCTGTGCCAGGCGGCCATCGCCGCGGCGAAACAGGCGCGGATCCCTAAACCGCCAAGTCAGGCGGTCTATGAGGTATTTAAGAATGCTCCTCTTACCTTCAAGCCGCAATAATGGTTGTTTAGCCGAGTGAAACGGCAGGGATGTACTAAGGTAACCAACAGGGATTATGCCCCTTGGATTTCGAGCCGTCGCGTCGTCGACCGCGTGTATGCCCGCCGGTGGCTTGTTAGCGCAAGCGCCGGAGGAGCGCGTTTTTGACGCCCCGACTATCGCCTGAAATGCGTTGGGTAAACGTAGTTTTGTTTGCGTTGGTTTGTTAAAATTCTGCTAATTTATCGCAGGCATCCCGCCTGGATAAGGGAGATGAGATGAAGCAGGCATTTCGAGTAGCGCTAGGTTTTTTAATACTGTGGGCCTCCGTGTTGCACGCGGAAGTTCGCATTGAAATCACCCAGGGGGTCGACTCTGCGCGGCCGATTGGCGTGGTGCCGTTCAAATGGGCGGGTCCAGGCACGCCTCCGGAAGACGTAGGCAAGATCGTCGCCGCGGATTTGCGCAACAGCGGCAAATTCAACCCGATCGATGCGGCACGTATGCCACAGCAACCGACCACCGCGTCTGAAGTGACGCCGGCGGCCTGGACTGCGCTGGGTATTGATGCAGTCGTGGTCGGCCAGGTTCAACCGGGCGCTGACGGCGGTTATCTGGTTTCCTACCAGCTGGTAGACACCTCCGGTTCGCCGGGCACCGTGCTGGCACAAAACCAGTACAAGGTAACCAAGCAATGGCTGCGTTATTCGGCGCATACCGCCAGTGACGAGGTGTTTGAGAAGCTGACTGGCATCAAGGGCGCGTTCCGCACCCGCATCGCCTACGTGGTACAGACCAACGGCGGCAAGTTCCCGTATGAATTGCGCGTTGCCGATTACGACGGCTACAACCAGTTTGTGGTGCATCGTTCGCCGCAGCCGCTGATGTCGCCGACCTGGTCGCCAGACGGCAGCAAATTGGCGTATGTGACCTTTGAAAGCGGTCGTTCCGCGTTGGTGGTGCAGACGCTGTCTAACGGTGCCATCCGTCAGATCGCTTCGTTCCCGCGCCACAACGGTGCGCCGGCGTTCTCGCCGGACGGTAGCCGACTGGCGTTTGCGTTGTCCAAGAGCGGTAGCCTGAACCTGTATGTGATGAACCTGGGCTCTGGCCAGATAACTCAGCTGACCGACGGGCGCAGCAACAATACCGAACCAACCTGGTTCCCGGATGGCCAGTCTCTGGCGTTTACCTCCGATCAGGGCGGCCGGCCACAGATTTATAAAATTAGTGCAAGCGGCGGTGCCGCACAGCGTCTGACCTGGGAAGGTGGCCAGAATCAGGACTCTGAAGTCAGCGCCGACGGTAAATTCCTGGTGATGGTGACCACTAACAACGGTGTTCAACATATCGCCAAACAAGATCTTGGATCGGGAGCCGTTCAAGTATTAACGGACACGTTCCTGGACGAAACGCCGAGTATCGCGCCAAACGGCACCATGGTGATCTATAGCTCCACGCAAGGTATGGGCTCCGTGCTGCAATTGGTATCGACCGATGGGCGTTTCAAAGCGCGTCTTCCGGCAACTGATGGACAGGTCAAATTCCCTGCCTGGTCGCCGTATCTGTGATGCATGTGTAAATATGTATGGCAAACTATAAAAGGATCAAAGAAATGCAACTGAACAAAGTGCTGAAAGGGCTTCTGCTGGCACTGCCAGTTCTGGCTGTAGCAGCTTGTAGTTCTAACAAAAGCGCGGACAACGACCAATCTGGTGTAGGCGCAGGCGGCACTGGTATGGAAAGCGGCAGCAGCAACCTGTCTTCCGAAGAACAAGCTCGTTTGCAGATGCAAGAACTGCAAAAGAACAACATTGTCTACTTCGGTCTGGACAAGTATGACATCTCTTCTGAGTTCGCTCAGATGCTGGATGCGCACGCGACTTTCCTGCGTAACAACCCATCTTACAAAGTGACCGTTGAAGGTCACGCGGATGAGCGCGGTACGCCAGAATACAACATCGCCCTGGGCGAACGTCGTGCTAACGCGGTTAAAATGTATCTGCAAGGTAAAGGCGTTTCTGCCGATCAGATCTCTATCGTTTCTTACGGTAAAGAAAAACCTGCAGTACTGGGCCACGACGAAGCGGCTTACTCTAAAAACCGTCGTGCCGTTCTGGTTTACTAAGAGAATCGCATGAACAGTAACTTCAGACGTCACCTGTTGAGTCTGTCGTTACTGGTTGGCGTAGCGGTCCCATGGGCCGCTACTGCCCAAGCGCCAATCAGTAATGTCGGCTCCGGCTCGGTCGAAGACCGTGTCACCTCACTTGAGCGAATCACCAATGCTCAGGGTCAGCTGTTAAACCAACTCCAGCAACAAGCCTCCGATAACCAGCGTGATATCGACTCACTTCGTGGTCAAATCCAGGAAAGCCAATATCAGTTGAACCAGGTTGTTGAACGCCAGAAGCAAATCTATGAACAGATAGACAGCCTCGGGCAGGGCGGCGCTCAGAATTCTGCAGCTACGGCAGGCGCTGCCGCGGCGGCTTCTTCCGCCGCTAGCAGCAGTGCCCCGGCGGCAGCTTCGGCGGCTCCGGCCAGCACGGGCGACGAGAACAGTGACTACAATGCCGCTGTCTCTCTGGCGCTGGAAAAAAAGCAGTACGATCAGGCTATTTCCGCGTTTCAGGGCTTTATAAAACAGTATCCAAAGTCTACTTATCAGCCTAATGCCAATTATTGGCTTGGTCAGTTGTTCTACAACAAAGGTAAGAAAGACGATGCGGCATACTATTTTGCGGTAGTGGTAAAAAATTACCCGAAATCGCCAAAAGCGCCGGACGCGATGTACAAGGTCGGTATCATCATGCAGGAAAAAGGTCAGGCGGATAAAGCCAAAGCCGTATTCCAGCAGGTGATCAAGCAATACCCAACCAGCGATGCGGCCAAGCAGGCCAACAAGCGTATTGCAGGTTAATAGCAAAAAAGAGCCCGGAATTTGGCCGATCAGGCCGAATTTCGGGCTCATTCGTGTGAAGAACAAGCAGTTGAACCCGATGAGTCAAAATTTAGGTTGCGCTGCTGAGATAAATTAGTAATATATGCCGCCGTTGCCAAGACATCTTGCAAGGTGTTAAAGCAGCAAGGAAATTGGGTCGTTAGCTCAGTTGGTAGAGCAGTTGACTTTTAATCAATTGGTCGCAGGTTCGAATCCTGCACGACCCACCAATTCTTAACGGATTGGCAAGCGTTGAGTCGGAAAGGATGAGAACCGTCAAGGTTCGAGTCGAGCGTAAGCGAGACAACATCACCCAGTGATGGCCCGAAGGGCAAGGCGCAAGCCGCGTCATCCTGCACGACCTACCAGTTTTGGAATTGCAAGTTCAAAACGGTGAGTAAAATTTCCTGGTAGTTGGCAGTAACCACGTCAGTGGGTCGTTAGCTCAGTTGGTAGAGCAGTTGACTTTTAATCAATTGGTCGCAGGTTCGAATCCTGCACGACCCACCAATTCTTAACGGATTGGCAAGCGTTGAGTCGGAAAGGATGAGAACCGTCAAGGTTCGAGTCGAGCGTAAGCGAGACAACATCACCCAGTGATGGCCCGAAGGGCAAGGCGTAAGCCGCGTCATCCTGCACGACCCACCAATTCTTGACGGATTGGCAAGCAAAGCTTCAGACGGCAAAGCAGTAAACCACGTCAGTGGGTCGTTAGCTCAGTTGGTAGAGCAGTTGACTTTTAATCAATTGGTCGCAGGTTCGAATCCTGCACGACCCACCAATTCTTAACGGATTGGCAAGCGTTGAGTCGGAAAGGATGAGAACCGTCAAGGTTCGAGTCGAGCGTAAGCGAGACAACATCACCCAGTGATGGCCCGAAGGGCAAGGCGCAAGCCGCGTCATCCTGCACGACCCACCAATTCTTAACGGATTGGCAAGCAACGGCTTCAGACGGATTAGCAGTAAACCACGTCAGTGGGTGATTAGCTCAGTTGGTAGAGCATCTCCTTTACACGGAGGGGGTCGGCGGTTCGAGCCCGTCATCACCCACCACTGCATGGGTCGTTAGCTCAGTTGGTAGAGCAGTTGACTTTTAATCAATTGGTCGCAGGTTCGAATCCTGCACGACCCACCAATTTAGAAAAAAGCGCCTTTAGGCGCTTTTTTTGCATTTGAGCTCGGTGTAATCTCGAACGCCGACCTACCATAAGCAAAGATGTCGTGTGGGTGAGGACCTGCGTTCAGGTTCGACAAAATCGCCGGGAGCGATTTTGAACAGCGCTTGCGCTGGCCCGCAGGGCGAGTCTCATGGATGAGACGAGTAATAAGCGAAGCGAGACGACAACACATAGCGTTGCCCGCAGGGCGAGGCCAACGGCCGAGTCAATCCTGCACGACCCACCAATTCTTAACGGATTGGCAAGCGTTGAGTCGGAAAGGATGAGAACCGTCAAGGTTCGAGTCGAGCGCAAGTGAGACAACATCACGTAGTGATGGCCCGAAGGGCAAGGCGCAAGCCGCGTCATCCTGCACGATTTCTTCTACCCGTAACCGCACTCTTTAGGCGCTTTTTTTTGCATTTGAGCTCGGTGTAATCTCGAACGCCGACCTACCATACGCAAAGATGCCATGCCAGATACCTAGGTTGAGGTTCGCCAGCATCTCCGCTACCCGGCAAGCTCGTTGATACCAGCCGCCAGTACCCTGACGCATTGTTGTTTAAGTAAGGCAGCACCGGCTCGGTGATGACTGCAAATGGCGCCTCATGTTCTGCAAAATAAACATTTTTCGCCAATAGATGAAAATTACAGCGACTTTTTGCTATGAATTAGGTATTTTGTTTAGTATGTAAAACAAGGGCGCGAAGAGGATAGCAACACAGGTCCGGCAGGCGCCCAGCCTAGCACGAGATGACGGTGATGAGTGAAATGTTTGATGTCAACGCGGCGATTTATCCTTTCCCGCCCAAACCGGCAACGCTGGACCAGGCGGAAAAAGCCTTCTATCGCGAAAAAATAAAAAAGCTGCTTAAACAGCGCGATGCGGTGATGGTCGCGCACTATTATACCGATCCTGAAATCCAGGCATTGGCGGAAGAAACCGGTGGCTGCGTGGCGGACTCGTTGGAAATGGCACGTTTTGGCAGCCAGCATTCGGCCTCGACGCTGTTGGTGGCCGGCGTAAGGTTTATGGGCGAAACCGCCAAAATTCTTAGTCCGGAAAAAACCGTGCTGATGCCGACGCTGTTTGCTGAATGCTCGTTGGATCTCGGTTGCCCTGAAGCAGAATTCAATGCCTTTTGCGACCAGCATCCGGGCCGTACGGTGGTGGTTTACGCCAACACCTCCGCGGCGGTAAAAGCGCGCGCCGACTGGGTAGTGACCTCCAGCATCGCCGTTGAACTGATTGAACATCTCGACAGCCTGGGGGAAAAAATCCTCTGGGCGCCGGATCGCCACCTCGGTAATTACGTACAGAAACAAACCGCTGCCGACGTGCTATGCTGGCAGGGTGCCTGCATCGTTCATGACGAATTTAAAACCCAGGCGTTGCTGCGCATGAAGGGGTTATATCCGAACGCGGCGGTACTGGTGCATCCGGAGTCACCGCAGGCGGTGGTAGAACTGGCTGATGCCGTCGGCTCCACCAGCCAGCTGATTCAGGCCGCACGGCAACTGCCGCATCGGCAACTGATTGTTGCCACCGATCGCGGTATTTTCTACAAAATGCAGCAGGCATGTCCGGACAAAGAGCTGTTCGAAGCGCCGACGGCGGGCGAGGGTGCGACCTGCCGCAGTTGCGCGCACTGTCCATGGATGGCGATGAACGGTTTGCAGGCGATTGCCGAGGGGCTAGAGCAAGGCGGTGTACAACATGAGATCCTGGTGGATAGCGCACTGCGCACCAAGGCGCTGATACCGCTCAACCGCATGTTAGATTTTGCCGCACAGCTGAAAATGCAGGTTAAAGGGAACGCATAAAACTCACCACGAGATAAGGAAGGCCAGATGAGCTTTTTCAGTACCAGCAATATCATGGTGCACATCCCGTTGGGTGCCGGTGGCTACGATCTGTCGTGGATTGAAGCCATCGGTACCCTGTTCGGTCTGCTATGCATCTGGTATGCCAGCAAAGAAAAAATCATTAACTACCTGTTCGGCTTGATCAACGTTACGCTGTTTGCGGTGATTTTCTTCCAGATCCAGCTGTACGCCAGTCTGCTGCTGCAGCTGTTCTTTTTTGGCGCCAATATTTACGGCTGGTATGCCTGGAGCCGCCAGACGGCGGATCATCAGGCGGAGCTGCAAATTCGCTGGCTGTCGCTGCCAAAGGCCCTCGGCTGGGCGCTGGTATGCGTGCTCGGTATCTTGCTGATGACCTTCAACATCGACCGGGTATTTGCCTGGTTGACGCAGATTGCAGTGGCGGTGATGCAAATGCTCGGTATACAGGTACAGCAGCCAGAGCTACAGCCGGACGCCTTCCCGTTCTGGGATTCCACCATGATGGTGCTGTCGATTGTGGCGATGATCCTGATGACGCGCAAATACGTTGAAAACTGGCTGCTGTGGGTGGTAATTGACGTTATCAGCGTAGCCATATTTGCCTATCAGGGAGTTTACGCCATGGCGCTGGAATACGTGATCCTGACGCTGATTGCGCTCAACGGTTCCTGGCTGTGGATACGTAGCGCGGCCAGGAACCAATCCCGACCGCTGTCTTCAGGCGAGTAAACCGCTAGGGGCGCTGCAATGCGCCCCGTTGGCTCAATGGTGATGCCCCAGATGAGAATGTGAGTGTTCACTCGGCTCTGGGGCGCGGTTGATACCGCAATCCGGCGCGTCACAGTGTTGGTATTCCATCTGAATGGTGGCATGGCCAATCTGGTAATGCGTCAGTAAATAGGCTTCGATACGCCGCAGCAGCCCGTCATGATCGTGCGGTGGAATAACCTGGGCATGCAGCGTCATCAGTCGTTGCTCACCGATTTGCCACACGTGCACGTGGTGAATATTCCGCACCTCCGGCAAATTCAGGCACAGGTCTTTTTGCAGTTTGGCGATATCCACTTCTTGCGGTGTCCCTTCCAGCAGTTCATGGAAACTTTCTTTCAGCAGTTTCCAGGCGCTGCGCAATACCAGGCATGACACCAACACCGACAGGATCGGGTCAATCGGCGTCCAGCCGGTAGTGAGAATGACCACCGCAGCGGCAATGGCTCCGACCGAGCCGAGCAAATCCCCCAACACGTGCAGCGCAGCGGCACGAACGTTGATGTTTTTTTCTTCACTGCCGCGATGCAGTAACCAAAAGGCGAACAGATTGGCCAACAGGCCGGCGATAGCAATAATCAGCATCGGCGTGCCCATTACCGGCTGTGGTTCGAAGAAGCGCCGTATCGCCTCCCACAGAATGAATACCACGATAACCAGCAGTGCAGCGGCGTTGAGAAACGCGGCCAGGGTGGTCAGTCGCAAATAGCCAAAGGTGTGGCGTGCATTGGGCTTGCGTTGCGAAAAGTGCACGGCCATCAGTGCCACCAGCAGGGCCGCGGCGTCGGTGAGCATATGTCCGGCATCCGCCAGCAGCGCCAGCGAACCGGAAAGCAGTCCGCCGATCGCTTCGGCGATCATAAAGACGGCAGTGACCAGAAAAGCGGTCAGTAGGCGTTTACTATTACTGTCTTTCGGCAGGTGAACGTGAGAGGTTTCCGACATCTGTTATCCCTTTGCGTGATAAAAACATGATTCGCCAGCGCTGAGCAGGCTATCCAGTCCGCTCAGTATTTCTGCCACCGACGCCATCATATCAGTATAGGCATCTGGCGCTAACCGTTGCGCATGTGCGGCATCGATCACCTGTTGGCACGCTTGGGCCGCCTGCGGCAGTTGCAGCATCAGCACACTGCCCTTGATGCGATGTGCCGCCTGGCCCAATAGCGCCCATTGCTGCCGCTCGGCCGCCTCGCTGGCACGCTGACGATCTTCGCGCAGGGTGGCCACTAGCGTGGTTGCCAGCTTGTGTTGCATCGCCGGGTGGTGGCCGGCCATGGCGGACAGTACGTTTTTTAGGTCAGTAAGGGCTGACTGCGATCTTACCCCAGGTGCGGCCTGAGACAACAGTTGACCAAGGACCGCCAGCGGGATCGGTTTGGTCAGCAACCGATCGACCGCCAGCGACTCGGCTGGAATACGGGTAAACTCCTGCACGTCGGCCGAGCACAGCACGATTTGGCTGGCGGCCAGTCCACGTCGTTGCTCGTCGCGGCGTATTAGCCGCGCCAACGTCAGGCCGTCTGGACGAGGCATATTGTAATCGATAAACAGCATGGCGAACGGCTGCTGACGGTGGGCTTTCAACAGGTCATGGCCGCGTTCAAATAGCGTGGGCGCAAGGCCGAAGTGCTGTAACTGGCGTTGCATCAGCAGCAGGTTGGTTGGGTGGTCGTCAATCAACGCCACCCGCAGCGACGGGGTGGGTAATGTCGGCGGTGTGGCCTGTGGCAGACCGTCTGCCTTACTCTCCGCCAGCGAGGCAGGGATAACGACATGCACCTGGGTGCCAACGCCGGCCTGTGATTGCAGCTGAATATGCCCGCCCATTTGCTCGACGATCTCTTTACAAATCGACAATCCCAGCCCGGTGCCCTGTACTGAAATGCGCTGGGCGCTGCGCGCGCGATAAAACGGCTGGAAAAGCCGGTCAATTTCACCGGCGGCGATGCCACAACCGCTATCGGACACGCTCAGCCGTAATTCTCCCCGTTGCGCCTCCTGCGGCTGCCAGTCCAGGCTGATATCAATGTTGCCGCGAGGGGTGAATTTGATCGCATTGTTGATCAGATTATTCGCTACCTGGAGTAAACGCTCACCATCAAGCATCAGTGCGACAGGCAACGTCTCGCCGAGATGAATCTCCAGCGTCACCGGCCGTTGGCCGATCAGCGGACGATACAGCGCGCCAAGGTGCTCCGCCCAGGGCCGCAGTGCCAGCGCCTTCGGGGCCAAAGTCAGCGAGCCGGTTTCCAGCTTGGCGTGATCCTGCAGGTCATTCAGCAGGTTCAGCAGTGAGGATGCCGAACTGTAGATCACCGGCAGGCTGCCGGCCGCCGATGGCTGTTTCAGCTCCAGTTCCAACAGGCCGAGGATCGCATGCATCGGCGTACGCAATTCATGGCTGATGGTGGCGAGGAATTTACTCTTTCTGCGGTTTTCCGCTTCGGCTTGTTGCCGCGCCAACTCCAGCTGCGCTCGCTCACGCCGTTCGCGGCGTTGTTGAATATAACGGCGCAGCAGCAAGAGCAGTAACAACGCAACGCAGGCACCAAGCAGCGCCAGCAGCCAGGTAGTTTGCGGTTGCATGCGGTTATCATTCACTGCGTCAATTAAACTGCTGCGATCGACGATCCATTCGTCGCGCAGCGATTGCAGCGTTTCGGCCGGGATCTGCATCAGGTTTTTATCGATGATCGCCAGCAGCAACGGCTGGTTCGGCTGAACGCCGAAGGCGATGGGATAGGCAACGTTATTGGCGGCAAACGCCAGCTTGATGGCACCAGAGTAACGCGAAAGGGCAACGAAATTGGCTGAAATGATATTGTCGATCAGGGCATCCAACTGCCGATTGGCCAGCGCGTCGTACATTGCTTTGCCGTCATTGAAGGCAATGGCGACACCGTCGGCCGGGATCAGGCTTTGCCCGAGGTCGCCGCGCACAAAGCCGATGCGTTTGCCATGCAGGCTGCTCCAGCCTGAGACGCCGCTGGCATATTGGCCGATGTACACGCCCCATAACGCACGGTGGATAGGCATGCTGGCCGCGTAGCGTGCCTTCACCCCGTGCGCCAAAGGCAGGGCGATACGGAAACTGGCATGGCCGTCGCTCACCAGCCGGTCGGCCTGCTCGGCATTGCGCGCCCAGCGGGGAACAAACTGCATGCCGGTATTTTGCGCAATGATATTGAGGATATCGATGGCATAACCGTGTGGTTGACCATCGGAGCCGCGATAGGCAAACGGGAAATCGTTCTCGATGGCGGCAAAGGTCACGCTGCGGTGCCGATCGACCCACTGCTGCTCCATTTGGGTCAGATCGGCATTGCCGCTGTCCAGGTAGCTGGGGATTTTCTTACTCCAGCGACGTTGGATGGTATTCATCAGCTCCATTGGGGTGTTGGTGATAGCGGTATTCAGCGTGGTTATTAATGAGCGGTTGGCTGCCGCAAACACAAACGATAAATTGCCAAGATTGACGCTGCTTTCGATTTGGTAGAGTTGCCCCAATTGCAGCTGATCGAGGATAAAACTGGCGCTGGCTTCGTCTGCGATAAAATAGTCGCTGCTGCCGTTGAGCAAGGCGTACACCGCCTGCAGATTATTTTCGTAACGTTGCAGGTGCGACGTTACCGCCTGGAGCGCCGAACCGGCCTGCATATCGGTCAGGGCGCCGATGGCGACGCGCGCATCGGCGGAATTGAGCATCACCTGACGCTTATTGGCACGATCGCGCAGCACGCGCAGATTACTGACGTAATACGGCTGCGAAAGCGTCAAACCGTGCAGCGCCGCGTGTTGCGGTATGCCGTACAGCAGATCGATGTCGCCGCGCTGCAGTGCCTGCTTTAGCTGCGGCAGGTCGGCAAAGCCATAAATGGCGAAGCGAATGCCCGTCACCTGTTGAATATAGTCGAGGTAATCGGCGTTCAAACCGTATAAATCCTCATCCACCAGAATGTTATAAGGGCTGGTATTTTCACTGATGATACCTACCCGTACGGTACGCTCACGCCAAGGCGTTTTTTCTCCGGCGATCAGCATATTGGTGGGGAGGATCAGATTGCTGATCAACTGGTAGCGCTGCGGCGGCTCGGCTCGCGCGGTGCCGCACAGGCATAACAACAGCAACAGCAGCAGCCAGCGGTGCATTATGGCGTCAGCTCTTTGAACACCGCGACCAGTTCAAGCAGGTTACTGGCGCCGGTCTTGCGCAGGATGTTCTTTTTGTGGGTGCTGACGGTCTTGTTGCTGATGTTCAGCATTGCGGCGATTTGCAGATTCGACAGTCCCTTGCTGAGTAGCCCGAGCACCTGCAGCTCTTTCGGCGTCAACTGGGGGGCTGTCGGTTGCCGCTGTCTCGTCAGTCGGCAGGTCGGCGGGAAAGCCGCTTGCGCCGCCGAGCACCGCGTCGATCGCCTGCACCAGCTGTTCCAAAGGCTTGCCCTTGTGGACGAAACCGTTGGCGCCGGCGCTGTAGGCCATACGTGCATACACCTCTTCTTCCTGCGCGGTGTAAATCAGCATCGCCTGTTGCGGATAATGACGGCGAATTTTTTTCAGCAGTTGCAGGCCGTCTACCTGCGGCAGACCAATGTCCAGAATCACCAGATCAAAACGGTTGGCCGCCAGCTCGCTCAGCGCCTGCGTATCGTTATGTACGGCGTGCAGCGCATAGGCGTGGGGGGGAAGTCATCAGCGCCGCTTCCAATGCGACATGAACCACCGGGTGGTCATCTACCAACAATAGAGAGTGCATTATGGTGCTCAAGTCAGAGAGTCCTGAGCGTTAGCATAACGAAAAAGGGGAGCGGATGCTCCCCTGGATCGCCGTCGATCATTGCCGGGGCGGCTGATCCATCCCTTCTTTTTCAGCCTGATCCTTTTTTTGCGGATCCGGGCAGCGGCCGTCTTTGCACATTGCACGTTTGTGCATTTCATCCTTGCTCATGTTCTGACTGTTGTTCTGTCCATTGCTTTGGCTGTCGCCGTTGGTGTTGATTTGGCTGTTATCAACGTTATTGGGCGGCATGGCGTCTTTAGCCCTTCGCTTTTGGTCATATTGGCATGGCCATTATTGCTGTTGGAGCCGCTATCTTCTGCCAGCGCCGCGCCGCTGGCCAAGGCCATACACAGTGTCAGGAGCAGGGTCGCAAGTTTATTCATAATGTTTCTCCATCATTGTTACAGATTCGTGACTGATGGTGAGCGGCTGTATGCTGTGGCCGCTCGCTGAGCTGCCGTTAATTGGTAAGTTTAGTTTATATGTCATGACGATCAACCAGACAGCTCTCATTCAGCTGGTCAAAGGTGATTTACAGCGCCAGTCGCACAGGCTAGATTGGTTGGATCTACGCATTGCGAATTACCCCTGTTGATACCGAATGGAAATGTTATGACCTACCAAAACGACGACTTGCGCATTACAGAAATCAAGGAACTGTTGCCACCGGTGGCGCTGTTGGAGAAATACCCGGCCAGCGAACGGGCAGCGGAAACGGTGTCATTGGCGCGTAGCGCAATTCATAAAATTCTCCGTGGCAGCGACGATCGTCTGCTGGTGGTGATCGGGCCGTGCTCGATCCATGACACCAAAGCGGCCAAGGAATACGCCGCTCGCCTGCTGACGCTGCGTCAGGAACTGCAAGGCGAGCTGGAAGTGGTGATGCGCGTTTATTTTGAAAAGCCGCGTACCACCGTGGGCTGGAAAGGGCTGATCAACGATCCGCTGATGGACAACAGCTTCCAGATCAATGAAGGCCTGCGTCTGGCGCGTAAGCTGCTGCTGGATATCAACGACAGCGGGCTGCCGGCAGCGGGGGAGTTCCTTGACATGATCACCCCGCAATACCTGGCGGACCTGATGAGCTGGGGAGCGATCGGCGCACGTACCACCGAGTCTCAGGTGCACCGTGAGCTGGCGTCCGGCCTGTCCTGCCCGGTGGGCTTCAAGAATGGCACCGATGGCACCATTAAAGTGGCGATCGACGCCATCAACGCTGCCAGCGCGCCACATTGCTTCCTGTCGGTGACCAAGTGGGGGGCATTCCGCCATTGTCAACACCAGCGGCAATGGCGACTGCCATATCATTCTGCGCGGCGGCAAAGAGCCAAACTACAGCGCGGCTCACGTCAAGGCGGTAAAAGAGGGGCTGGGCAAAGCGGGTCTGCCGGCCAACGTGATGATCGATTTTAGCCACGCTAACAGCAGCAAACAGTTCAAAAAGCAAATGGACGTCAGCGCTGACGTTTGCCAGCAGATTAGCGGCGGCGAGAAAGCGGTGATCGGCGTGATGATCGAAAGCCATCTGGTAGAAGGCAATCAGAATCTGGAAAGCGGCGAACCGCTGGTTTACGGTAAGAGCGTTACCGACGCCTGCATCGGTTGGGACGATACCGAAACCGTGCTGCGCAATCTGGCCGCGGCGGTAAAAGCCCGTCGTAGCCTGTAAATTGACGGCATAAAAAAAGCCCCCGGCGCAAACCGGGGGCTTTTTATATGGGGGCGAAAATTACTTCGCTTTACCCTGGTTGGCGACGGCAGCGGCTTTCGCAGCGATTTCGTCGGCATTGCCCAGGTAGTAGCGTTTGAGTGGTTTGAAGTTTTCATCGAACTCATACACCAACGGCACGCCGGTCGGGATGTTCAGCTCGAGGATTTCATCTTCGCTCAGGTTGTCCAGGTATTTCACCAGCGCACGCAGGGAGTTACCGTGGGCGGCGATGATCACGCGCTCACCGCTTTTGATGCGTGGCAGGATTTCAGCGTCCCAGTAAGGGATAACGCGATCGATGGTCAGCGCCAGGCTTTCGGTCAGTGGCAGTTCGCTTTCGGTCAGCGCTGCGTAACGCGGGTCATGGCCAGGGTAGCGCTCGTCGTCCTTGGTCAGTTCTGGTGGCGTTACCGCGAAGCCGCGACGCCATTGCTTAACCTGCTCGTCACCGTATTTTTCTGCGGTTTCCGCTTTGTTCAGACCCTGCAACGCACCGTAGTGGCGTTCGTTCAGCTTCCAGGATTTTTCGGTCGGCAGCCAGGCCTGATCCAGTTCGTCCAGTACGCTCCACAGGGTGTGGATCGCGCGCTTCAGTACGGAGGTATAAGCGAAGTCGAAAGCGAAACCTTCATCTTTCAACAGCTTGCCAGCTGCTTTCGCTTCGGTGCGGCCTTTATCGGACAGATCAACATCATACCAACCGGTAAAGCGGTTTTCGTTGTTCCACTGGCTTTCGCCGTGACGCACCAGAACCAGCTTAGTTACAGCCATAGCTTAACTCCTTAATAATCTGACAGTTCAATGATAACTAATATCATTATATTGCCGCCATGGTCGGCGCGGCAATCGATAGTGTTAAACCATAGCGAATTTATTGCCGTTTAGTAAGGGTTGGCGTGCGGAAAAGCTGAATCGTTCAGGCGGCAAAACAGGGATGACGGCGCGCAGTAGCGCGCCGAGGGGCAAGGCGGTCAGGCGGTTTTTTTCAGGCAACCGCTCATAAAGGATTTGCGCTCTTCGCCTTTCAGGCTCTTCTTGGCGGCATCGGCGTTGCAGCTCTTCATTTTCTGCTGCTGTGGCGTTAGCGCCTTATCGGTAGTCTTGTGGCCTTCCGACTTCAGGCAGGTGCTCATAAAGGTGGAGCGATCGGCGCCTTTCAGTGATTGAGTGGTGGCTTGCTGATTGCAATCGGTCATGCGTTTTTGCTGGGCTGCCTGCGCCGGCGACGGCGTTTTGGCCGGCGTTTCGGCTGCCATCAGGGTAGTGCTCAACAGTAAACCGGCCAGTAATGGGAGTGCAGTAATCAGTCGCATAAGTGTTCCTTCAGCTATTAACCGGGCTATACAGCCGTTGTTGCCGCTGCCTCGTTGCTGGCGCTGCCTGTCTGCTTCGACGCCGAACCGGGCGGTTGCCGAAACGGAGCTGGCTGCCGCCGCGATGCACCATCAATGACGGGCGGTATAAAGACCGAAAATTGTGACGTTGCACAAGACGTTGTGCCTATCACGGTAGCCTGATTCTAGTGTGCGCCTGACGATAAGGAAAGGCGGCAGAGGGGGGCGTGGGCAGGGAAAACGGTAAGGATTTATAACAGTACGCCCCGCACCGCATGGCACGGGGACGCCGATCATAATGCAAGAAACTGATAATGGGTGGCGCTGCGATAGGTTTGCCCTGGCTGTAGCCAACAGCTTGGCTGCGGCCACTCTGGGTGATGCGGGCTGTCGGGCAGGAACTCGCTTTCCAGCGCCACGCCGGCGTAATTGGCATAGCTGCCGCCGTCACGTGCCGGTACGCCGCCAAGGTAGTTGCCGCTGTACAATTGCAGCGCTGGCGCGTCGGTGAACACGCTCATTTTTACCTTGCCGTCCGCAGACCACAGGTGTGCCGCCGGGCTTGCCAACGCGCCGCAGCCAGTATGCAGCAGATAGGCGTGATCGTAGCCTTTTACCCGTTGCTGGTCGCGATCGCGCAGCAGGTCCTGCATGATGGTTTTTGGCTGACGGAAGTCCATGCCGCTGCCGCTGACCTCGTTGAGCGGCGCGCAGGGAATGCCTTCGCTGTCGACCGGCAAATAACGATCGGCAAACAGTTGCAGCGTTTGCAGACGCGCATCCTGACCGGCGCCGTCAAGATTAAAATAGGCGTGGTTGGTGAGATTGACCGGGCACGCCCGATCGGTCTGCGCCTGATAGCGGATTTCCAACCGGTGATCGTCGGTGAGGTGGTAGCTGACGCTGACCTGCAGATTACCGGGGAAGCCCTGATCGCCATCGGCCGAATGCAGTTGATAGACCACCTGCTGCGCATCCTGGCTGGCAATCTGCCAGCGGCGGGCGTGAAACCCCTGCGGTCCGCCATGCAGCTGATGTTCGCCCTGATTGGCGACCAATGGGCAAGGCGCGCCGTCGACGGTCAGGCTGGCGTGGGCGATGCGGTTGGCGTAACGGCCGACGGTAGCGCCAAGGTAGGCGTCCTGCCGTGGATAGAGCGCCGGTGACGCGCATCCCAACAGCAGCTCGCGCTGTGAGCCGTCATGCAACGGCAGCAACGCAGACAGCCAGGTCGCGCCCCAGTCCATCAGCGTAATGCTCATGCCGCCGGCGTTTTGCAGCGTCGTCAGGGTAAACGGCTGGCCGTCGGGGGCCAATAGGTCGTCATGGTTCAGCATCGGCCGGCTCCTTGTGAAGCAGTGCAGATATAGAAGGTTTCCTGTAGTCCGTTGGTCAGTTTAGGATATTCGCGCTGTACCGTGCTACGAACCGCTTCCACCAGATCCAGCGGCATCAGCGCGACGATACAGCCACCAAAGCCACCACCGGTCATACGAACGCCGCCGCGATCGCCAATCACGCCTTTCACGATCTCGACCAGCGTGTCGATCGGCGGTACGGTGATTTCAAAGTCGTCGCGCATCGACGCGTGCGATTCGGCCATCAGCACACCGATTCGCTTCAGATCGCCGGCCGCCAGCGCCTCTGCCGCTGCCAGCGTGCGTTGGTTTTCACTGATTACATGGCGCGCGCGCTTGGCCACCAGCGGATCCATTTCATGCTGGATCGGGAAAAACAGCGCCGGACTGACGTCGCGCAGCGCCTTGACGCCAAAGAAACGGGCTGCCGCTTCGCACTGCTTGCGGCGGGTGTTGTATTCGCTGTCGACCAGTCCACGTTTGACGTTGGAATTGATGATCACCACCGCAACATCCGCGGGCATTGGTACCGCGCGCGTTTCCAGCGTGCGACAGTCGATCAACAGGGCGTGATCCTTTTGGCCGAGGGCGGAAATCAGCTGATCCATAATGCCGCAGTTACAGCCGACGAACTGGTTCTCCGCTTCCTGGCCGTTCAGCGCCAGTGCCACACCGTCGAGCGGCAGCTGGTACAGCGCCTGCAACGCCTGGCCGACGGCCACTTCCAGCGAGGCTGAGGAACTGAGGCCGGCCCCCTGGGGCACATTGCCGCTGATCACCAGATCCGCACCGCCAACGTCGGCGTTGCGGCTTTGCAGATGTTTCACCACGCCGCGCACGTAATTGGCCCATTGCAGCTGTGGATGCGCTTCGATAGCGGCGTCGAGGGAAAAATTGATCCAGTTGATGATGGTAGTCGGCGGCCAGCACGCGGATCTGGCGATCGTCGCGTTTGGCAATGCTGATTACCGTTTGATAGTCGATGGCACAGGGCAGTACGAAGCCGTCGTTGTAATCGGTATGTTCGCCGATCAGGTTCACGCGACCGGGAGCCTGGATGGTCATGGTCGGTGCGTAACCGAAGCGTTCGCTGAAAACGGTTTGTGTCAGGTTTTTCAAACTCATTAATGCGGTTCCTTACTTCACTTGGGCTTCACGGTAATGAATATCGCTAACGGCGCGCAGGCGTTCGGCGGCCTGTTCGGCGGTCAGGTCACGCTGGGTTTCCGCCAGCATCTCGTAGCCCACCATAAATTTGCGCACCGTGGCTGAGCGCAGCAACGGTGGGTAGAAGTGGGCATGCAATTGCCAGTGGCGGTTATCCGCCTGGTTGAATGGCGCACCGTGCCAGCCCATGGAATAGGGGAAGGAACACTGGAACAGATTGTCATAACGGCTGGTCAGTTTCTTCAGCGCCAGCGCCAGATCGGCGCTTTGCTGCGGGCTGAGTTCGCTAATGCGCTGCACTGCGGCCTTTGGCAGCAGCAGCGTTTCAAACGGCCAGGCGGCCCAATAGGGCACCACCGCCAGCCAATGTTCGGTTTCTACCACCGTACGACTGCCATCGGCCAGTTCACGTTGCGCATAATCCACCAGCATCGCCGAGCGATGCTGCGCGTAATATTCACGCTGTAGTCGGTCTTCGCGTTCGGCCTCGTTGGGCAGGAAACTGTTGGCCCAGATCTGGCCGTGCGGATGCGGATTGGAGCAGCCCATGGCTGCGCCCTTGTTCTCGAAAACCTGTACCCACGGGTAGTCGCGCCCCAGTTCGGCGGTCTGCGTTTGCCAGGTTGCCACCACCTGTTCCAGCGCCGCCAGCGTCAATTCGGGCAGCGTTTTGCTGTGATCCGGCGAGAAGCAGATCACCCGGCTGGTACCGCGGGCGCTTTGGCAGCGCATCAGCGGATCGTCACTTTCTGGCGCCTGCGGGGTATCGCTCATCAGGGCGGCAAAATCGTTGGTGAACACATAGGTGCTGTGATAGTCGGGATTCTGGTCGCCGGTGACGCGGGTATTGCCGGGGCACAGGAAACAGTCCGCATCATGCTGCGGCAGCGTTTCCGGCGCCGAAGCCTCTTGCTGTCCTTGCCACGGTCGCTTGGCGCGGTGCGGCGAAACCAGTACCCACTGCGCGGTCAACGGGTTGTAGCGGCGGTGTGGATGATCGATGGGATTAAAGTCCGTCATGTCGTTTCCTTCAGCATGCTTGCACAGCGGTGTGTAATCGCTTCCAATTCACCGTTGCCCGGCATCGGCCGGATGGCGTTGTCTATTTAATGGCTGAAAAGATAGCATGCTCGCGGCAATAAAAAGGTGATCCAGCGCGAAAAATGGAATCGTTTACACAGGCTGGCGTCCAAGTGTGACAAGGTCAATCAGATTCTTTAATTGGCGTATATCATCACGGTGAGCAATAGCGAAGCGATTGGTGGTAGCGTTTTCATCCATATTATCGGCAGGAAAATCCCTGCCGACGTGTACAGTTTATGGATGTTGATAGAGCGGATAGGTGAAAAACAGCAGGTGGATCAGGTTGAGGCCAAAATGCAATGCGATAGGCAGCCATAAACGGCCGCTCCACATCCAGGCCAGGCCATAGATTAACCCGCTCAGCGTGGCGAAGGTCACCATCAGCATGCCGGCGGGGAAGTGTGCCGCACCGAACAGCAGCGATGCCACGATCAGCGCCGGATAGGCTCCCAGCCACGCGCCCAGCCGTTGTTGCAGATAGCCGCGGAATAACGCTTCTTCCGCCATCGACACAAAGAACAGATTGGCCATGCTAAAGGTCAGGATCCAGTACGGGAAATGAGGTTCTATTTTGAGTCCGCCAATCGCCACCGCCACCAGCAGCAGCAACGGAACGCTGGCGAACAGCCCCAGCCAGGCCCCAACGCCGACGTTTTTCTCCGCCTTGCCGGCGTTGAACAGGGTGGGCAGACAGGCAAACAGCAGGAACGGTATCAGCGCCTTGTCAAAGTTGTAGTACATATTGAACGGCGTGCTGAGCGGGCCGGCTTTCACGTTCTCTATCGCCAGCGGATTATTGAATCCTGGCAGCAGATGAAAGAACAGCGCGACGCAGCCGGCGACCAGCAATGCTTCCAGCACGCTGGCCAATCCGCGCTGTGAGCGGTAATGATGGCGCAACGCGGCCAACCCGGCGAGAACGGCCATACAGGCCAGGCTGGACGGCGTCAGTATATGATGATAGATGCCCATGCCCGTCGCGGCAGCCAGAATGCACCAGGCAATCAGGCGATTAAATGGCAAAAAAAAACAACGAAGCCGATAGTACGCCCCACATAATCGTATCCCTTTAAAATTAATACACGGCGCTCATTACCGAAGGCAGTCATTGCGATCTCGGCATGTAATGAGCCAATGAAGTGAGAGTAAACCGGATAGTAACATAAGCAAATGCCCGACAAGGTCGGTGCAGTGAGCAATTAGGATAAAACGCCGGCCGAGGCGGCTGGCGTGATGTTGAAATCAGCGCTTCATCCAGCGTTGCGAGCGGGTAATTTCTGCCAGATTCTGCAACGTTTCCAGACTTTGCAGGTGGAGCTCTTCGCTCGGCGCGGCGCATAAGTCCTGCAGTACCGTCACCTGAAAGCCGTTGTCGTGCGCCTGTCGCGCGGTGCTTTCAATCGCCAGCGGAGTACTGACGCCGCCCAGCAACAGATGATGGTAACGATGCTGCTGCAGCCACACTAACAAATTGTTACCGGCAAACGCCGAGACGGCGGTTTTTTCAAAGCAGACATCTTGCTCATATATCTCTAACCCGCTCGCCCATTCGCAGCCGGGGCTGCTCCGGCGCAGAGCGCCTACCTGTTTTAAGCGAGCAAACAGCGGCGAATGGGGGGGAATGTCGTGATAGTCGTCGGCAAAACCCACCCGTACCCAGACCACCGGGATTTTACGCACTCGGGCGTAGGCCGCAGCAGTATTGACGTGCGCGATAACCGCATGCTGTTCGACCTGTTGGTGACATTGGTTGGCGCGCCCGGTGGCGCCGATCAGATCCTCGATCAGATCGATAATAATCAGTGCGGTAGACATGTGTTCTCCTGCAACGGCTCTCCATCCCCTTATCATAAAAGGCCAGATGTGACGTGCTGCGGGGAAGTGTTGCCGAATATGTCGCAGATGCGTGGAATACCACGCATCCATACAGGTTACGCCAGGCTAGCAGATTGATACCGGTAGCCGTCGGCGTCGGCAATAAAGCTAAGTCGATGGGTGATGCACTGAGGAGCATCTTCCGCATGGTGTGACACAAACAGCAACTGGGTAGCGCCCTGGCCGATCAGTACGTCAACAAAACGGCGCACCAGTTGGCGGTTGATCGGATCCAGTCCCTGCAATGGCTCATCCAGAATCAGCAACGCCGGGTGCTTGACCAGCGCGCGCGCGATCAGCGCCAGACGTTGCTGCCCCCAGGAAAGGCTGTGGAAGGGCGTTTCACCGCGTGCGCCGTCCAGTCCGAGCAGCTGTAACCATTGGTCGGTCAATTGCCGCTGGCGATCGGAAACCGCCTGATAAATGCCGATGGAATCAAAGAAGCCGGAGGTAATGACGTTGCGCACGCTGCTGCTGACGCGATAATCCAGATGCAGGCTACTGCTGACGTAGCCGATATGACGTTTGATGTCCCAGATGGTTTCGCCGCTGCCGCGTCGGCGGCCGAACAGCGTCAGATCGTTGCTGTAACCCTGTGGATGATCGCCGGTGATCAAACTGAGCAGGGTGGATTTGCCGGCGCCGTTGGGGCCGATGATTTGCCAGTGCTCCCCGGGATTGACCTGCCAGTCGAGATGGTTGAGGATCGGCCGATCGTTGTAGCTGACCACGCCGTCGCGTAACAGGATCAACGGCTGATCCGCCGGCAGCGTCGACGTTTGCTGCGGATCGTCGCTTTCCGGCAGCGCCAGACCGGCGAGGTTTTCGCTGTGTGCCAGCTGGGCCACCAGCGCATCGCGCATCACCTGCTCACGTGGACCTTGGCTGGCCAGCGTGCAATCCGCCAGTATGCCGACCTGCTGGACAAAATCGGGAATTTCGTCAAAACGATTCAAGACCAGTACCAGCGTGCAGGCCTGCTGGGACAGCGTCGCCAGCAAAGCGGCCAGCTGTGCGCGCGAACTCACGTCCAGTCCATCGAACGGCTCGTCGAGGATCAGCAGATCCGGCTGCGGCATCAGCGCGCGGCACAGCAGCGTTTTGCGGGTTTCACCGGTGGAAAGATACTTGAAGCGTCGCTCAAGCAGGGCGCTGATACCGAACTGGGCGGCCAGCTGTGCGCAGCGCGCGGCATCTTTTACCTCTTCCTGAATGATTTCTGCGGCAGTACGGCCGGTGTCCTCTTCGTCCGGACTCAGCATATCGGTATTGTTGCGTTGCCATTCGTCGCTGACCAGCTTTTGCAACTGTTCAAACGAAATTCGCACCGCGTGCTGAAAGTCACTGCGACGTTCACCTCGCAGTAACGGCAGTTCATCCGCCAGGGCACGCGCCAGAGCAGACTTGCCGCTGCCGTTGGCGCCAACGAACGCCCAACTGTCGCCGCAACGGATCGTTATCTCGTCCAGCGTCAGGGTACGGGTATCGCTTAACCGGAATGAACCTTGCGAAATGTGCAACGATGACATCATCTATTCCTTTTTATGCAATTATTAGGATTAGAAATAAGCGCATCGTCATGGGATGTCAATTGACAAAAATGCAACGACACATTGCGTTCAGCACAGCGTGGCGACGATCACCCGATCGGCATTGAACAAGGCATTGACCGCCATGCCGGGCCGCAGTTTGAGCTGTTGTAGCTCCGGGTTGGCTACCGTCGCGCACAAGGTTTCGCCACCGTTCAGCGTCACCAGCACTTCACTGTGATCGCTACCCGGCTGGATGCTGGCCACCTTGCCGCTCAGGGCGTTGTCTGCGGCGCCGGCCAGCGCCGGATCGGTATTGAGTTTTACCCAGGGCGCCTTGATCAGTGCCAGTACCTCTTTGCCGGGCGACAATTTCAGGCGCTCGGCGCTCTGTTCGGTGACGGCGGCGGTCAGACGGCTGTGCCCATCGGCCAGCAACAGCTGGACATGCTGCTGC
Source organism: Serratia odorifera (assembly GCF_900635445.1). NCBI lineage: Bacteria > Pseudomonadati > Pseudomonadota > Gammaproteobacteria > Enterobacterales > Yersiniaceae > Serratia > Serratia odorifera. The sequence goes on along the minus strand of NZ_LR134117.1, from coordinate 5,130,239 downwards.
ACCTGCTGGCCATCACGTTCGATCACCGTGGCGAAGAACTGGTTGCGTGCGCTGGTTTGCAGCGAAAAGCGTGAAATTGCCGCCAACAGGCTGTCGAGTGGCAGCGTGTCATCCTGTTGCAACACATCAAAGGCTTTTTGCTGGATCTGGCCCAGCAGATCGTACAACTGCATCAGCCGCTGACCGTAGCGGGTAATTTGCGCACCGCCACCGCCTTTACCGCCGGTCGCGCGCTCCACCACGGTGTGCTCCGCCAGCAGGTTCATTTCGTTAATCGCGTCCCAGGCGCTTTTGTAGCTGATACCTGCCAGTTTGGCGCCCTGACTGATTGAACCGGTCTGTGCCACCTGTTTGAGCAGCGCAATGCGGCGCGGATCGGCAAACAGTTTTTGCTGGAGCTTGAGAGTAAGAAGAATTTCGGCCTGCATGACACATCCTGTCGGCTGCAAAAGGTTGATTTTGCCATTGTCGCCGATCTGACGATAAGCGCCAAATCGCGCGGTTTCAGCACGTTTGGCTGAGGATTAACTTCACACTGTCGCTAAAATACCCGCGTTTTTACCGTGAATATAGTTTACAGTAAAGGTTGAGCCGTTGTTTAAATACGCAGTATAAGTGAGGCTAACATGTTGGAATTATTGAAAAGTCTAGTGTTCGCCGTGGTGATGGTACCCGTCGTCATGGCAGTGATCCTCGGCCTGATCTACGGCTTGGCGGAAGTGTTCAATATCTTCTCCAAAGCCAGCCCTTCAAAAGAAAAACGTAGCTGATCCCTTTTTCTGACGCCCGTCGTGCCTGCGGCGGGCGTTGTTCAAGTTAATTTCCCCACTGCCGATAAACGCATTATTCGACCATAAAGCGCATGACAAGCTTTTGCTCAACGTTATATCATTTTGTATATAACGAAAATTAACCCGGCGTATAATTGGCAAAGAGAGCGGAATGATGAAACAGCAATGGACTCAATGGCTCGGCGGTATCGTATTGGCATCCGGCATGGTGATGCAGGCTTCGGCGGCAGATAAAATCACCGTTTTTGCCGCGGCGTCGTTAACCAATGCGCTACAGGATATTGCCGAGCAATATCAGCAGGGTAAAAACGTGCAGGTGGTGTCTTCCTTTGCTTCCTCATCCACCCTGGCGCGGCAGATTGAGCAGGGCGCGCCTGCCGATCTGTTTATCTCCGCCGACCAGCAATGGATGGATTACGCTATCGACAAGGAGCAGATGGTAGCAGACAGTCGTTATACCCTGCTTGGCAACGATCTGGTGCTGATCGCCGCCAGGGACGCCAAACTGGACAAGGTGGCCATCACGGCGCAAACCGACTGGGCTCGACTGCTGGACGGCGGCCGACTGGCGGTGGGCGATCCCGATCACGTGCCGGCCGGTATTTATGCCAAGCAAGCGCTGCAAAGCCTCAAGGCCTGGCCGCGGTTGGAACCGACACTGGCGCGTGCCAATAACGTACGCAGCGCGATGGCGCTGGTGGAGCGCCAGGAAGCGCCGCTGGGCATCGTTTACGGTTCCGATGCCGTCGCCAGCGATAAGGTGAAGGTGATCGGCGTGTTCCCGGCCGAGAGCCACAAACCGGTTGAATATCCGATGGCGATAGTCAAAGGCCATGACAGTCCGAGCGTGAGCGCTTTCTATACCTATCTGAAGAGTCCGCAAGCCGCGGCAATCTTCCAACGTTATGGGTTCTCCCCACGTCAATGATGCTTAGCGAGTATGAATGGCAGGCCATTGAACTGAGCCTGAAAGTCGCCAGCCTGGCGGTGATAGGCAGTTTGCCGTTGGGCATTCTGATCGCCTGGATCCTGGTACGTTGCGACTTCCCCGGTAAATCGCTGCTGGACAGCATTATCCATTTGCCATTGGTGTTGCCACCGGTGGTGGTGGGGTATCTGCTGCTGATCGTCATGGGACGACGCGGTGCGATAGGCGAGTGGCTGTATGACTGGTTCGGCTTCAGCTTCAGTTTCAGCTGGCGTGGCGCGGCGCTGGCGTCGGCGGTGGTGGCATTCCGCTGATGGTACGCGCCATCCGGCTGGCGCTGGAGGCGGTCGATAGCCGTCTGGAACAGGCCGCGCGCACCCTTGGCGCATCGCCATGGCGGGTGTTTTTTACCATTACGCTGCCGCTGTCGTTGCCCGGGGTGATCGTCGGTGTGGTACTGGCGTTCGCCCGTTCTCTGGGCGAATTTGGCGCCACCATTACCTTTGTATCCAATATTCCCGGTGAAACCCGTACTATTCCGCTGGCGATGTACACCTTGATCGAAACGCCCGGCGCTGAGACCGCCGCCGCCCGTTTATGTGCGATCGCCATCGTACTGTCGCTGGTTGCGCTGATGGCGTCGGAATGGCTGGCCCGTTGGGGCCGTAAACGGATGGGAGGCTGAAATGCTTACGCTGGATGTCAGCCAACGGCTGGGGGAACTGCAACTGGAGGTGCAGGCTGAGCTGCCGGCGCAGGGCATCACGGCGATTTTCGGCCTGTCCGGTGCCGGTAAAACCTCGTTAATCAACGCCATTGGCGGGCTGACCCGGCCGGATCGCGGGCGCATCGTGCTCAATGGCCGCACGCTGGTGGACACCGCTGCCGGCCTGTGTTTGCCAGCCGAAAAGCGGCGCATCGGCTATGTATTCCAGGACGCGCGCCTGTTCCCGCACTACCGGGTGCGTGGCAATCTGCAATACGGCATGGCGCCGTCGATGCGTGGACAGTTTGACGGCATCGTTGAGCTGCTGGGCATCGAACCCTTGCTTAACCGACTGCCGCTGACGCTGTCCGGCGGCGAGAAACAGCGGGTGGCGATTGGTCGCGCGCTGCTGACCGCGCCGGAACTGCTGCTAATGGATGAACCGCTGGCATCGCTGGACTTACCGCGCAAGCGCGAACTGCTGCCGTATCTGGAACGTCTGACACAGGACGTTAACATCCCGATACTGTACGTTAGCCACAGTATGGATGAGATCCTGCGCCTGGCTGGACAGGTGATGGTGCTGGACGGTGGGCGGGTGCTGGCCTGCGGCGGCCTGGAAGAGGTTTGGGCCAGCAGTGCGTTGCGACCGTGGTTGCAGCGCGAGGACCAGAGCAGCGTGCTGTGCGTCAGCGTGCTGGAACATCACCCGCGCTATGCGATGACCGCATTGCGGCTGGGAGATCGTCGCCTGTGGGTCAGCGCAATTGCTGCGCCGATTGGCAGCGCGTTGCGTATTCGCATTAACGCGGCCGATGTGTCACTGGTATTGCAGCCGCCCAGCAACAGTAGTATTCGCAATATCCTGCCGGCCAAGGTCATCGAATGTCTGGAAAGCGCCGGGCAGGTCGAAGTGAAACTGGCGGTAGGGGACAGCGTACTGTGGGCGCGCATTACCCCCTGGGCGCGTGATGAGCTGGCGATCAAAGCCGGGCAGTGGCTGTATGCGCAGATAAAAAGCGTGTCGATCAGCCGTGAAACGGGATAGCGCCTCGCTGCCCGGTGAATGCAGAGCGGATTAACCCAGCACCCGCGTGCGGATCACCTCTGCGATACCGGGCTGCAAGTGATCGGCAATCACCAGATCGGCGCGCTGTTTGATGGCGTCGTCGGCATTCCCCATGGCGACGCCGAGCCCAACCGCTTCCAGCATGCTGAGATCGTTGTAATTGTCGCCAAACGCCACCACCTGATCCATACGCAGCCCCTGGGCAGTAACCCACTGTTGCAGGCGGTTGCCTTTGCTGTTGCCGCTTTTGGCGATGTCGACCTGATCGTGCCACGACCATTCGCATGCCAGACCCAGCTCTTTTTCCACCATCTCGGCAAAACTGCGCAGCGCCGGAATATCCGCATGCGAGGTGGCGAACTTCCAGATCGCCTGCGCGTCTTCGGCCGCCTGCGTCAGGCTGTCAACCTGCAACAGCGTTGGGCGCTGTGCAACCGGCAGGGTTTCCGCCCACGCCAGGGAACGGATCACGTGGCCGCTCGGTTCCTGGTATAGCATGGCGTCGTCAACGTACATCAGGCCGTGAATATCGCTCTGTTTGAGCATTTGCAGCACCAGCTGCGCTTGCTGTTTGGGCAGCGGATCGGAAGCCAGCACTTTTTTCTGCTGAAAATCATACAGGTAGGTGCCGTTGCAGCAGATAGCCGGGGTATCCAATTGCAGCGCCTGGTAGAACGGGTGAATGGCGACGTGGTGGCGACCGGTCACCACCACCACCTTGATGCCTGCCGCGCGCGCTGCGGCCAGCGCTTCCAGGGACTGCGGCAAGATGCGTTTCTGGTTGTCCAGCAGGGTGCCGTCCAAATCGAGAGCGATTACGCGGTAGGTCATAGCGGTTCCATTATCGTTAGCAAGAAAATTAACCTGATGGTACACCGGATCCTTGCGGGATAAAACCGCGCCGAATTCTGTTGCAAGCCGGGGTTGTTATGTCAGCTTTGTCAGGTAAGCTAAGGGAAACCGAAAAACCTGCAACCGGTTTCTCTTTTCCCTTTCAAGGAGCCAAAATGAAGCAAATCGTTTATGTCGCCAGCCCGGAAAGCCAGCAGATTCACGTCTGGCAGTTAGCGGATGACGGCGCGCTGACGCTACTGCAAACCGTTGATGTCCCAGGGCAAGTACAGCCGATGGCCATTCACCCGGACAAAACCCACCTGTACGTCGGCGTACGCCCGGCGTTTGGCGTGGTCAGCTACCGCATTGCGCACGACGGTCAACTGCAGCAGGCCGGCATGGCGCCGCTCCCGGGCAGCCCGACCCATCTGTCGACCGATTTACAGGGCCGCTATGTGTTCTCGGTTTCCTACAGCGGCAACTGCGCCAGCGTTAGCCCGATTGGTCATGACGGCGTGGTGACAGCTCCTCTACAGCAGATTGATGGCCTGACGGCGCCGCATTCCGCCAATATCGATCCCACCAATCAGCGGGTACTGATCCCTTGTCTGAAGGAAGATCGCGTTCGTCTGTTCGATCTGCAGCAGGATGGCACGCTGGCAGAGCAAACGCAGGCGGCGGTAGCCACCGTTGCCGGCGCAGGCCCGCGTCACATGGCCTTCCACCCAAATGGTAGCCATGCCTATCTGGTGAATGAGCTGGACAGTACGGTTGAGGTGCTGGCGATCGGCGACCATGGCGACAGCTATACCCGCGTTCAAACCCTCGACGCGATGCCGGCCGATTTTAACGGCACCTGCTGGGCGGCGGATATTCATATTACCCCCAACGGTCGTTTCCTCTATGCCAGCGATCGCACCGCCAGCATCCTGTCGATCTTCAGCGTATCGGCAGACGGCAGCCGTCTGACCGTCGTCGGTCATCAGCCGACCGAAGAGCAACCGCGCGGTTTCAATATCGATCACAGCGGCCGCTTCGTGATTTCGTCCGGCCAGAAGTCCGATCACATCGCGGTGCATGAAATTGATCAGGCCAGCGGTCAGCTGACTATGCTGGCGCGTTATCCGGTGGGCAAAGGCCCGATGTGGGTAAGCGTGTTAGATACCCGTCATACTTGAAGCTGTCTCTGTGTTGGCTGCATTTGCTCACCCCAGTCACTTACTTGAGTAAGCTTCTGGGGATTCACAAATTTGCCGCCTTGATGCAGCTCCAATTATTTAGGGTATAGATACCCGTCATACTTGAAGCTGCCTCTGTGTTGGCTGCATTTGCTCACCCCAGTCACTTACTTGAGTAAGCTCCTGGGGATTCACAAATTTGCCGCCTTGATGCAGCTCCAATTATTTAGGGTATAGATACTCGAGATACTTTATTTAGGGTATAGATACCCGTGATACTTGCAGCTGCCTCATATGATCTGCGCCGAATCAACTTTCCGTCGGGGCGGATACACCTGTCCCGAGCGTTCTCAGTTGTATTTTACCGTCAGCGTGGCGCTGCCGAGGCTGTGGAAATGCACGTTAAAGCCCACCAACGCGCCGCTGGAACCTTCATCCACCTCAATGCTTTCCACGTCCAGCGCATGCACGGTGAACTGATAGCGGTGGCTTTCGCCCTGCGGCGGTGCCGCACCGCCGTAGCCCGCCTGGCCGAAGTCGGTGCGGGTTTGAATGGCGCCGGCTGGCAGTGCCGCCTTGCCGGAGCCAGCACCCTGAGGCAGCTCACGCACCTGTGCGGGGATATTGGCTACCACCCAGTGCCACCAGCCGGAACCGGTCGGGGCATCGGGATCGTAAACGGCGACCACGAAACTTTTGGTGCCTTCTGGCACGCCATCCCAGGCCAGATGCGGCGACAGGTTATCGCCGTGGTAGCCCATGCCGTTAAATACCTGGCGCTCCGGCATTTTCGTGCCGTCTTGCAAATCGTTGCTGTACAAACGAAAAGTCATAATGACTCCCAGTTGTCGATAAAAGCTGAACCCCTAAGCTAGATCGTTTTAGCGGAACAATACAACCCCCTGCGCCAGCGGCGGTCGGTTGATCTCGACCGTGACGTGCACCAGTTCATGATGCACGGCCAGCAGTTGGCGCACCCGATCGGCGGTCAGCGTGGTATCGGCGCTGCTCAGCGCGATGACGCACTGGTATTTCCCTTTGCCGATGCGCCCAAGGTGTAAATCAGTAACAGTCAGCGCATGGCCACAGCCGGCCAATTGTTGGCGAATTTCTGTTACCACCGGCGCGTCCATCTCGGCATCCAGCAAGACTTTGCCGCAGTCGCGTATCAGGCTAAAGGCCCATACCGCCACCAGGGCGGCACCGGCGATCCCCATCAGCGGATCGAGCCAGTTCGCTCCCCACAGCTTGCCGCCAAATAGCGCAACGATCGCCAATACCGAGGTCGCCGCGTCGGCGATAACGTGCAGATAGGCTGAGCGCAGATTGAGATCCTGCCGATGTTCGCCAGCCGGCGGCGTATGTGCCGGGGAATGATCGTGATGACCATGTTGATGATGGTGGTGATGGCCGCTATCGCGCAGCAGCCAGGCGCAGGCCAGATTTACCACCAGCCCGACCATGCCGATGACGATGGCCTGGTTGTAGTGAATGGCGCTTGGGTTGAGCAGCCGTTGCGCCGATTGGAACAGCATCAACGCCGCCACCAGCATCAGCAATAGCGCGCTGGTATAGCCGGCCAAGACTTCTATTTTCCAGGTCCCGAGGCTGAAGCGGCGATCGCGCGCCAGCCTGCGAGCGGCAGCGTAGGCCAGCAGCGACAGGCCCAGCGCCAGCGCGTGCGAGCTCATGTGCCAGCCGTCGGCCAGCAGCGCCATCGAGTTGAACCACCAGCCGCCAACGATTTCAATCACCATCATCAGTGCGGTCAACAGCACCGCCCAGCGTGTGTTTCTTTCGGCCAATGGGTTACCATCATCAAAAACGTGGCTGTGTTCACGCTGGCGGGTGGGGGCGTATAAAGACATGGCGGCGAGATTTCCTGTCGTAACTCCATTTTCAATTATACTATACCCCAGTATAGTAAGTAGCAATGGGAACTGAGCATGAGCCATACCATCAAAGACCAGAAAAAACTGCTGGCACGGGTGCGACGAATCAAAGGACAGGCGGAAGCGTTGGAAAGAGCGCTGGAGAATCAGTGCGAATGTTCTGCTATTCTGCAACAGATCGCGGCGGTTCGCGGCGCGGTAAACGGTTTGATGGCGCAGGTGCTGGAAGGGCATGTGCGCGAGCATCTCGCCGCTGAAGATTCGACGCAGCAGCAGCGTGAGCAGAACATTGAGCAATTGATGACGGTTTTACGTTCTTATATGAAGTAAACATGATTTCTTTGAAAAAACGCACGCCGTGGTTTGGCTGGCTACGCCGCTGGGCCAAGGGCATCAAACGCGACATTGTAGCGCTGTGGCTGGCGGCGCGCGATCGCCGTACGCCGTGGTATGCCAAGCTGATCGCCTTGCTGGTGGCGGGCTATGCGGTGTCGCCGATCGATCTGATACCGGATTTTGTTCCGCTGCTGGGCTATTTGGACGACGTGATTATCGTACCACTGGGCATCATGTTGGCGGTACGTTTAATCCCCAAACCGCTGATGGCGGAGCTGCGCGCCAAGGCGCAAAAGCGCATTGACAACCCGCGGGGGCGTTTCGCCGCGCTGGTGATCGTGGTGCTGTGGATCCTGTGCCTGGTGTGGCTGGCCCGTTATCTGGACCAGCACTGGTAAGGCTAGGCGACCGCAGCGCCAATCGCGTCGGTCAGGCGGCTGAGCTGTTGCGGCTGGATGATATACGGTGGCATCAGATAAATCAGTTTGCCAAATGGGCGTATCCACACGCCGCGCTCGACAAACAGGCGTTGCAGTTGCGCGACGTCGACCGGCTGATGCATCTCCACCACGCCAATCGCCCCCAATACCCGCACGTCAGCCACCTTGGGCAGTGCGGCCAGCGGCAATAGCTGCTGCTTGAGTTGCTGTTCGATCGCCGCCACCTGTTGTTGCCAGCGATTTTCCGCCAGCAGTGACAGGCTGGCGCTGGCAACGGCGCAGGCCAGCGGATTGCCCATAAACGTCGGGCCATGCATAAAACAGCCGGCCGCGCCGTTACTGATGGTTTCAGCGACGTGGCGGGTAGTCAGCGTGGCGGAGAGCGTCATATAGCCACCGGTCAGCGCCTTGCCCAGACACAGGATATCCGGGGTGATACCGGCATGCTCGCAGGCGAACAGTTTGCCGGTACGGCCAAAGCCGGTGGCGATTTCGTCGGCAATCAACAACACCTGATGGCGATCGCACAGTTCCCGTACTCGACGTAAATAGGTCGGATGATAAATCCGCATTCCGCCGGCGCCTTGCACCACCGGTTCCAGGATCACTGCGGCCACTTCACCGGCATGCTGTTCCAGCAGCGCGGCAAACGGCGCGATATCCTGCTCGTCCCATTGGTCGTCGAAACGACATTGCGGCGCGCTAGCGAACAGGTGCGACGTCAGATAGCCCTGATACAGGCTGTGCATCGAGTTGTCCGGATCGCACACCGACATGGCACCAAAGGTATCGCCGTGATAACCGTGGCGCAGCGTAAGGATCCGCTGGCGTTTCTCGCCACGCGCCTGCCAGTATTGCAACGCCATTTTCAACGACACTTCCACCGCTACCGAGCCGGAATCGGCCAGGAATACGCATTCCAGCGCCGCCGGCGTAATGTCAACCAACTGACGGCACAGGGCGATGGCCGCCGGGTGGGTAATGCCGCCGAACATCACGTGGGACATTTTTTCCAGTTGGCTGTTTGCCGCCTGATTTAACCGAGGGTGGTTGTAACCGTGGATCGCCGCCCACCACGAGGACATGCCGTCGACCAGTTTGCGGCCATCGGCCAGCTGCAGCTCGACGCCCGACGCGGCCTCGATCGGGTAGCAAGGCAGCGGGTGACTCATCGAAGTGTAGGGGTGCCAGATGTGGCGTTGATCAAATTCAAGGTCGGCGGCGGAGATAGACATACTTGTAAACCAAATCAATTACTGAATGGTTGACAGTATATCCACAATATCTAAACTGACGACACTTTTTTCGTTTTGGAGACGCCGTCATGGCTGACCGCATTCACTGGACCGTAGGGCAAGCCCAAGCCCTGTTTGACAAGCCGTTACTCGAGCTGTTGTTTGAAGCACAGACCATTCATCGCCAGCATTTCGACCCACGCCAGGTGCAGGTCAGCACTCTGTTGTCGATCAAGACCGGCGCCTGCCCGGAAGACTGCAAATATTGTCCGCAAAGCTCACGTTATAAAACCGGGCTGGAAACTGAGCGGCTGATGCAGGTTGAGCAGGTGCTGGAATCGGCGCGCAAGGCCAAAGCCGCCGGCTCGACCCGTTTCTGCATGGGCGCGGCGTGGAAAAACCCGCACGAGCGCGATATGCCGTATCTGCAACAGATGGTGCAGGGCGTGAAGGCAATGGGGATGGAAACCTGCATGACACTGGGCACCCTTGACGGTACCCAGGCCGAACGTCTGGCCGACGCGGGGCTGGATTACTACAACCATAACCTGGACACCTCGCCAGAATTTTACGGCAATATCATCACCACGCGCAGCTATCAGGAGCGACTGGATACGCTGGATAAAGTGCGCGACGCAGGCATCAAGGTCTGTTCCGGCGGCATTGTTGGCCTGGGGGAAACGGTACGCGATCGCGCCGGCCTGCTGGTACAGCTGGCCAACCTGCCCAAACCGCCGGAAAGTGTGCCGATCAACATGTTGGTGAAGGTGAAGGGGACGCCGCTGGCGGATAACGACGACGTCGATCCGTTTGATTTCATTCGTACCATCGCGGTGGCGCGCATCATGATGCCTGGCTCTTACGTGCGGCTGTCCGCCGGTCGTGAGCAAATGAATGAACAGACGCAGGCGATGTGCTTTATGGCCGGCGCCAACTCAGTCTTCTACGGCTGCAAATTACTGACCACGCCGAACCCGGAAGAAGACAAGGATTTGCTGCTGTTCCGCAAGCTGGGCCTTAATCCGGAGCAGACCGCGACGGAACACGGTGATAACCAGCAACAGCAGGTGTTGGCGCAGCAATTGCTGAATGCCCGATACCGCCGAGTATTACAACGCGGCGCTGTAATGAGCTGGCAACAACGGATCGATAGGGCGCTGGCCCAGCGGCGACAGGCAGCCGCTTATCGTTCGCGTCAGGTGAATCAGGGCGGCAATGGCCGCCATATTCAGCTGGACCAACGGCAATATCTCAATTTTTCCGGCAATGACTATCTGGGGTTGAGCCGGCACCCGGCGGCGATCGCTGCCTGGCAGCAGGGGGCGCAGCAGTATGGCGTCGGCAGCGGCGGATCGGGCCATGTGACCGGATTTAGCCTGCCGCATCAGCAACTTGAGTCTCAGTTGGCGGAGTGGCTCGGCTATCCGCGCGCGCTGTTGTTCATTTCCGGTTATGCCGCGAATCAGGCATTGCTGGCGGCGTTGATGCAGGTTGATGACCGTATTCTGGCAGATAGGCTCAGCCATGCTTCGCTGCTGGAAGCGGCCGCTCACTCACCTGCGCAACTGCGGCGTTTTCAACATAACCAGCCGTCGTCATTGGCCGGTCTGCTGGCAAAACCCTGTAGCGGGCAGCAGTTGGTGGTGACCGAAGGCGTGTTCAGCATGGACGGCGACGCGGCGCCGTTGGCGGAGTTGCAGCAACTCAGCCGGCAGCAGGGCGCATGGCTGATGGTCGACGATGCCCACGGCATCGGGGTGCATGGCGAGCAGGGACGCGGCAGCTGTTGGCAACAGCAGGTGCGGCCGGAGGTGCTGGTCGTCACCTTTGGCAAGGCGTTCGGCGCCAGTGGCGCAGCGGTACTGTGCGACCAACCGTTGGCGGAATACCTGCTGCAGTTTGCCCGCCATCTGATTTACAGCACCGCCATGCCACCGGCGCAGGCCTGTGCGCTACAGGCGGCGCTGCGTTGCGTGCAGCAGGGGGATGAATTACGCCGCCGTCTGCACCACAACATTCAGCGTTTTCGCGCCGGCGTTGCCGGCTTGCCGTTAACCTTGACCGAGTCGCACACCGCTATCCAGCCGCTGCTGGTAGGGGATAACCAACGCGCGCTCGATCTGGCAGAGCAACTGCGTCAGCACGGGCTGTGGGTCAGCGCCATTCGGCCGCCCACGGTTCCGCCGGGCGGCGCGCGGCTGCGCATTACCCTGACGGCGGCGCATCAGCCGCAAGACATCGATCGCCTGCTGGAGGTATTGCATGATATCAGCACAGAAAACTATTGATAAACATGCGGTTGCATCGGCGTTCAGTCGTGCGGCACAAAGTTATGACGCCGCTGCAGCACTGCAGCGTGAGGTTGGCGAGCGCTTACTGGGGATGGGGAGTATGCATCCGTCGCGGCAGGTGCTCGACGCCGGTTGCGGCACCGGTTATTTCAGCCGCCGCTGGCGTGAGCTGGGCAAGCAGGTCACCGCGCTCGATCTGGCGCCGGGCATGTTGGCCTTCGCCCGTCAGCAGCAGGCGGCGGATGACTATCTGCTCGGCGATATCGAGCATATTCCGCTGCCGGACGCCTGCGTTGATCTCAGCTTCAGCAGTCTGGTGGTGCAATGGTGCAGCGATCTGCCGCGTGCATTGGCCGAACTGCGCCGCGTCACGCGGCCGGGCGGTCTGACCCTGTTTTCGACTCTGGCACAGGGATCGCTACATGAATTGGGCGATGCCTGGCAGCAGGTTGACGGCGAGCGCCACGTAAACCAATTTTTGCCGCTGTCGGCGATCGAAGCGGCCTGCGCGCCGTATCGCCACCGGCTTGAGGCGGTATGCCGTACGCTGAATTATCCGGATGTGATGACCGTGATGCGATCGCTGAAAGGCATCGGTGCGACGCATTTGCATCAGGGGCGCGATGCCGGGTTGATGTCCCGTCGCCGCCTGAAGGCGTTACAGGCGGCGTATCCCTGCCAACAGGGACAATTCCCGCTCAGTTATCAGTTAGTTTATGGAGTGATTTATGGCGATTAAGCGTTGGTTTGTCACCGGAACCGATACCGAAGTGGGCAAAACCGTGGCCAGTAGCGCATTGCTGCAAGCGGCGCAGTTGGCCGGTTACCGCTGTGCCGGTTACAAACCGGTGGCTTCCGGCAGCGAAATGACGCCGGACGGTCTGCGCAATAGCGATGCGCTGGCCTTGCAGGCCAACAGCAGCATTGCGCTGGGCTATCATGACGTCAACCCTTATACCTTTGCCGAACCGACCTCGCCGCACATCGTCAGCGCGGCGCTGCAACAGCCGATCGTCTTTGAGCGACTGTCTGCCGGTTTACGCAGGCTGGAGCAACGCGCCGACTGGCTGCTGGTGGAAGGCGCCGGCGGCTGGTATACGCCGCTCAGCGAAACGCAAACCTTTGCCGATTGGGTACAGCAGGAGCAACTGCCGGTGCTGTTGGTGGTCGGTATGAAGCTCGGTTGCATCAACCATGCGCTACTGACCGCGCAGGCGGTGCAGCAGGCCGGCTTGACGCTGGCCGGTTGGATCGCCAATGATGTGGCGCCGCCGGGGCGACGCCATCAGGAGTATCTGACCACGCTGCGTCGCATGCTGCCAGCGCCGATGCTGGGGGAAATTCCGCATCTGCCGCAGGCCGAAGGTCAGCCGCTGGGGCAGTATCTGAACCTGTCGCAGCTGTCGTCGGCAGTATGATATGACACAGCAGCGCGCCTGCTGCTGCGTCATACCGTCAGATAGGCGCTGATCAGCCCCTCGTCCAGTTGCTCCACGGTGCCGGTAGCGACGTTGCGCCCTTGATCCATCAGGCAGAAACGATCCGCCACACGGCGAATAAACGGCAGTCGGTGTTCGACCAGCAGGATGGTGATGCCGAGTTCCCGGTTGAGTTTGTGGATCACGTTGCCTATCTCCGCCGCGATAGACGGCTGGATGCCAACCGTCGGCTCATCGAGGATTAGCAGCTCAGGTTCCAGCACCAGCGCCCGGCAAATAGCCAACTGCTGCTGTTCGCCTGCGGCCAGATCGCCGGCACGGCGGCCGCGCATCGCTTTCAGATTCGGGAACAGGCTGTAGATTAGCGGTGGGATACGGCGGGTTCTATCGTGTCCCGCCATCAGCGCAACCTGCAGATTCTCCTCGACGCTGAGCGGCGAAAAAATCTGCCGCCCCTGCGGCACATAACTGATGCCCAGCGCCGCGCGAGTCTCGACCGGCTGCTGCAACAGATTTTGCGGCGGCTCGTCGGCCAGCTGCCAGGTCATACTGCCGCTCACCACTGGCAAATGTCCCATGATGCAGTTCACCAGCGTGGTTTTTCCCACGCCGTTGCGCCCCAGCAACACCGTACATTGGCCACGTGGCAACTCCAGATTGATATCCCACAACGTATGGTTCTGCCCGTAAAATTGATTTACTGAACGTAGGCTTAACATTCGGCATTCTCCTCAAAGACCTGTTTCACACTCATGCAACCTGTGCCTCCGTGCTTTTTCCTTTCCTTCGCGGTTAGCGATTTCTTTCCCGAGTGGTTTAACGTCCAGAACAAAATGCCGCCTGGGCTGCGCGGTAATTGCAGTACAGGTTGGGGCTAAAAAAACGATGTTTGGCTAAAAATGGTGCTTTATGACCGAATAACGCGTCTATTCGCTTTTTTTGGCGCTCTGAGCCATCATCCTTTGTATGGCGACGGCGTCACGACAAACAGTTATTCCTGTCGTCTCTCAATAAAAAGCAAGCGGTCTGCACTTGTCTGCCACTCAGTATTGCAACTCTCAGGCCAACTTTTATCGGTCAATAAAAAAGCAGCTTGTTATTGTTATGTTAAGCTGAGCGCTTGCGGCGACCGGGGCCGCTGCGCAGGGCAAAATATCGACGCAGCTTGATTCGAACGTTTTTTGCACTGTTACGGTGCCACCTCGTTGAACCATGGTGCAAGGCTGTGGCGGCGATGGTCGGCGTTTCGCCACCGTCGGAGGCAAATGAGTGAAATGCATTTATGGCAATGGGCATTTTTAGTATTTATAGGCATAAACAAAGCAATAAAAGTGTCAAAAAATAACTAAAAAAGCCGCCTCGAAGCCGATGCCAGCGAAAAAACGATTTTTCTGTAACTCCCGTGGCTGGCGGGGCGGTGAGAGTTATCCACCATTCCTGTGGATAACCTTGTGTATTAGATTTAGAAAAGCGGTTTAAAGCGAGAGCCGGCGCGGGTTGTCTTCGCATTGTCCGGATTCTCGTCTTTTTACTAAAGTCTTTTTTTATCAAGTACTTAATTAAAAGCAATATGCGAAGGCATTGCTGGCAATCCTATGTATGATTTTTCGCCTCGCCGCTATCAATAAGTTAATTCGCGACAAATTCTGGGGATAAAACGGTTATTGACAATAAAAATGTCACCGCAGTGTAACCTTGGCGGTGCAACGGGTTTTTGGCCGGGTATGACAAAGCCACTAATCCGCTTGAAGCTGGTTTTATATCCAGTATCATAGGCACTGGCGAAAATCGCCGCGACTTTCCATACTTACAGGCCGCTGTGCCGACGGGTTCGCATCCGCGGTTGGGGTAGGCGCAGGCAACCCTGCGGCGACGGGAATGATGAAGGGTATATGAGTAAACTTTTTAAACTGCATTCAGACTTCAAACCGGCCGGCGACCAGCCGGAGGCCATTCGCAAGCTGGAAGAAGGGCTGGAAGATGGCCTGGCGCACCAGACGCTGCTGGGGGTTACCGGTTCGGGGAAAACCTTCACCGTTGCCAACGTGATCGCCGATCTGAACCGGCCAACGATGGTGCTGGCGCCCAACAAAACGCTGGCGGCGCAGCTGTACGGCGAAATGAAAGAGTTCTTCCCCGAGAATGCGGTGGAATACTTTGTCTCGTATTACGATTACTACCAGCCGGAAGCCTACGTGCCGAGCTCGGATACCTTCATCGAAAAGGACGCTTCGGTAAACGAACATATTGAGCAAATGCGCCTGTCGGCGACCAAAGCGCTGCTGGAGCGGCGTGACGTGGTGGTGGTGGCGTCGGTCTCGGCGATCTACGGTCTGGGCGATCCGGATCTGTACCTCAAGATGATGCTGCACCTGACCAAGGGCATGATCATCGACCAGCGTTCGATCCTGCGCCGACTGGCGGAGCTGCAATATACCCGTAACGATCAGGCGTTCCAGCGCGCTACCTTCCGGGTGCGTGGCGAAGTGATCGATATCTTCCCGGCGGAATCCGACGAGCTGGCACTGCGAGTTGAACTGTTCGACGAGGAGGTCGAGCGGTTGTCATTGTTTGATCCGCTCACCGGTCAGGTCGAACAGGTGGTGCAGCGCTTTACCATTTACCCGAAGTCGCATTACGTCACGCCGCGTGAACGCATTCTGCAGGCGATGGAAGAGATCAAGGTCGATCTGGCCGAGCGTCGTCAGGTGCTGCTGGCCAATAACAAACTGCTGGAAGAGCAGCGGCTGACGCAGCGCACCCAGTTCGATCTGGAAATGATGAACGAGCTTGGCTACTGTTCGGGCATCGAAAACTATTCGCGGTATCTGTCCGGTCGCGGCCCGGGTGAGCCACCGCCGACGTTGTTCGATTATCTGCCTGCTGATGGCCTGTTGGTGGTGGACGAATCGCACGTCACCATCCCGCAGATTGGCGGTATGTACAAAGGCGACCGTTCGCGCAAGGAAACGCTGGTGGAATATGGTTTCCGCCTGCCTTCGGCGCTGGACAACCGACCCATGCGCTTTGAGGAGTTCGAGGCGCTGGCACCGCAAACCATTTACGTTTCGGCGACGCCGGGCAAATACGAACTGGAAAAATCCGGTGGCGACGTGATCGACCAGGTAGTGCGGCCGACCGGTCTGCTGGATCCGCAAGTGGAAGTGCGGCCGGTGACGACCCAGGTCGACGATCTGCTGTCGGAGATCCGTAAACGGGTAGCAGTCAACGAGCGGGTGCTAGTGACCACGCTGACCAAACGCATGGCGGAAGATCTGACCGAATATCTTGAAGAGCACGGCGAGCGCGTACGTTATCTGCATTCCGACATCGACACCGTCGAACGCGTCGAAATCATTCGTGATTTGCGTCTGGGCGAGTTTGACGTGCTGGTGGGCATCAACCTGTTACGAGAAGGCCTGGACATGCCTGAGGTGTCGCTGGTGGCGATTCTCGACGCAGATAAAGAGGGCTTCCTGCGTTCCGAACGCTCGTTGATCCAGACCATCGGCCGTGCGGCACGTAACCTGAACGGCAAGGCGATTCTGTATGGCGACAGAATCACCGACTCGATGGCCAGAGCGATCGGCGAAACCGAGCGGCGCCGCGCCAAACAGCAGGCGTACAACCAGGAAAATGGCATTGTGCCGCAGGGGCTGAACAAGAAAATTGCCGATATCCTGCAACTGGGTCAGCCGTCATCGCGTGGCAAGGGCAAAGGGAAGAGCAAGGCGGCAGAAAACGCTACCCAGTATCAGCAGCTCACCCCTAAAGCGCTGGATCAGAAGATCCGCGAGCTGGAAGCACAGATGTACACCCACGCACAGAATCTGGAGTTCGAACAGGCGGCGGCGTTGCGGGATGAAATCCATCAGTTGCGCGAGCAGTTTATCGCCATCTCCTGACGCAGCCGTAGCCGGGGGCGATAAAGTAACAAATTTCTTGTCGCGCCCGGCAAAGCTGATTAAGGTGTGCGGCCGAATATGCCAAGCCAAATGAGTTGAATTGCACGATGAGCGAACATAAATCCAAAGATCCGTTGCATGGCATCACGCTGGAGCAGTTGTTAAACCGGCTGGTGGCGACCTACGGCTGGTCCGGGCTGGCCGAGCGCATCCGCATCAACTGTTTCAGCAGCGATCCGAGCATCAAGTCCAGCCTGAAGTTTTTGCGCCGCACGCCGTGGGCGCGCAAGCAGGTAGAAGATCTTTATCTCGCCATGATCGGCGAGAATCCATGGTATCAGGGCAAAGACTAAGGGCGTGCCGCCAGTTCAATCAGCGCCCTTTCGAGCGCCTGGCGCAGGAGTTGGCGATCGTGACGGTAGGGAATGTCGCTGGCCTCAAGGTTTTGCTGAATCACAACCCGATCCTGCACCGAAGCGCTATTGATCGCCGGGCTGACGATCACTGCGTCGATCATTTTACGGCCGATCTTTTCTTCCATCAGATCCAGCTTGTCTTTTAGCGACAGCGCGGCGGCGGCAACGCTGAGCTCGCGCCCCAGATTGTCGATATAAATCAGGTTGGCGCTACTGCGGCGCAGGGCCTGGGTCAAATCGTCAAGCAACAGCAGCGGCATCAGGCTGGTCAGGAAACTGCCCGGGCCAATCAGAATCAAATCCGCCTGCGCAATCGCATCCACCGCTTCTCGGGTGGCGTGCACATGCGGCGACAGCATCAATTCCTGCGGCATCGCGGTCAGTTGATCGACATTGACTTCGCCATAGACGTGATTGCCTTCGTGATCGTGTGCCATCAGATCCACCGGCTGTTCCGACATCGGGATCAACGCCGCATCGACTTTCAACAGACTGCGAACCAGGTTGATCGCTTCCAGCGGCCGCACGCTCAGGTGATCGAGTGCCTTCAGCATCAGATTACCCAGATTATGTCCCGACAGCTCGCCGTTGCCGCTGAAACGGTATTCAAACATGGCGGAGGCGACGCTGGGTTCGGTTATCAGCTGGTTCAGGCAGTTCCGGGTATCACCCC
Source organism: Serratia odorifera (assembly GCF_900635445.1). Taxonomy (NCBI): domain Bacteria; kingdom Pseudomonadati; phylum Pseudomonadota; class Gammaproteobacteria; order Enterobacterales; family Yersiniaceae; genus Serratia; species Serratia odorifera. Next base: position 5,112,106 of record NZ_LR134117.1, on the reverse strand, counting down.
AGGCAATGCCGCCCTCAGAGCGACGGATCCGCCCGGTGGAGCCGCCATTATCGGTGGTGGTGACGATGCCGGTCAGGCGGGATCCCAAAGACGACAGCGATGACATCACGCGGCCAAGGCCATGGCCGCCGCCTAATGCCACCACGCGATCCAGATCGGCGAGGGTACGATTACGCATAAAATTCCTTATACCTGTCCGTTTGCTATCGCTGGACTGGCGTATTTCTGAGACGGTTTACCGGCAGATGCCCGTTACGCTGCACGCTGTTTAGCGCATAAAGTAGCGGATTTGGCGCAAAAAGGCGAAGAAGAGTGTCATTTGCCTGATTCTGGTCAATTCGTCTGCACAAGCAGCGGTTATCATGCTTAACTTGTTTGGCAGAGCCTAAAATCGCTGTATAGACAATTATATAGCGAAATTGCACATTGGCTATCGTCGATAATTGGCGCTAGAATTCTGCTGAAAACCACGGTTTCATTCCGGCTACGTGCATGGTCGTATCCCCGCAGGTGGCAAACAGCATCCGTCACTGGCGGTGCGGTTTGCCAGACGCAGGCAGATGAAATCAAAACTCCTAGCCCTTGGGCCTACGTTATTCCACGTGAATGATATGGCGCCTGGGCCGTGGCGAAGTCAGCCACCAGGGTGCAGCTAGAAATGTCTGCATCTCCCGACTTGGAAAGGTGTTATGGTGCCGCAACTTACCGATGCTTTTGAGCGCAAGTTCTATTACCTGCGCCTGTCGATCACCGACGTGTGCAACTTCCGTTGTACCTACTGTCTGCCGGATGGCTACAAACCGACCGCCAGCCCCAAGGCCTTTCTGTCGCTGGATGAAATTCGGCGCGTCAGCCGGGCGTTTGCCGAACTCGGCACCGAAAAGGTGCGGCTGACCGGCGGCGAGCCGTCGTTGCGCCGCGACTTTACCGACATCATTGCCGCCGTGCGTGAAAACCCGGCGATCCGCCAATTGGCGGTGACCACCAACGGCTATCGCATGGCGCGCGACGTTGCGCAGTGGCGTGACGCCGGCTTGACCGCCATCAACGTCAGCGTCGACAGTCTCGATGCGCGCCAGTTTCATGCCATTACCGGTCAGGACAAGTTCCACCAGGTGATGGCGGGAATCGATGCCGCTTTTACTGCCGGCTTCAGCAAGGTGAAAGTCAATGCGGTGCTGATGCGCGACGTCAACCATCACCAGCTTGACACCTTCCTCAACTGGATCCGCCAACGCCCGATTCAACTGCGTTTCATCGAACTGATGGAAACCGGCGAAGGCGGCGATTTGTTCCGCAAACACCACGTTTCGGGAGAAGTGCTGCGCCAGCAACTGGAACGGCAAGGCTGGCAGCGGCAACCGCGTGGCCGCAGCGATGGCCCGGCGCAGGTGTTCAGCCATCCGGATTACCTGGGCGAAGTCGGGCTTATCATGCCATACGAAAAAGACTTCTGCGCCAGCTGCAACCGGCTGCGGGTTTCCGCCATCGGTAATCTGCATTTGTGCCTGTTTGGTGAACAGGGGATCCCGCTGCGCGACCTGCTGGCTGACGATCGACAGTTGCAGGTGCTGAAACAACGTATTCAGAGCGGCTTGCTGAGCAAGAAACAGACCCATTTTCTGCATCAGGGCAACAGCGGCATTACCCAGAACCTTTCTTTCATTGGCGGCTGATCCGGCGTTTGCCCAAGGCAATCAGGATCTTACAGTACAGGAGCAGCGACATGAGCCATGCCAGCAGCGAATTCATCCCGGCGCGTATCGCCATTTTGACCGTCTCTGACAGTCGCGGTGAAGCAGAGGACACCTCTGGTCACTATTTGCAGCAAGCGGCGTTGGAAACCGGGCATCAGGTGGGTGGCGCGCGCCATTGTCAAAGACGACATTTACCAGATTCGCGCGCAGGTTTCCGCCTGGATCGCCGACCATCGGGTGCAGGCGGTGCTGATTACCGGTGGCACCGGCTTCACCGCGCGTGACAACACGCCGGAAGCGCTGCTGCCGCTGTTCGACCGTCAGATCGACGGCTTCGGCGAACTGTTTCGCATGGTGTCATATGAAGACATCGGCACGGCGACCATTCAGTCGCGCGCGCTGGCCGGTATTGCCAACCAGACGGTGCTGTTTCGCCATGCCGGGATCTACCCGCGCCTGCCGTACCGCATGGGAACGCATTATCGAATCGCAGCTGGATGCGCGTAACCGCCCGTGCAATTTTCATCCACATCTGAAGAAGTAACCCCATGACGCAGCTAACTCATATAAACGCCGCCGGCGAAGCGCATATGGTCGATGTTTCGGCCAAGGCGGAAACGGTACGCGAAGCGCGAGCCGAAGCCTTTGTCGAGATGCATGCCGCTACGCTGGCGATGATCGTCGACGGCAGCCACCACAAGGGCGATGTGTTTGCCACCGCGCGCATTGCCGGCATTCAGGCGGCGAAACGCACCTGGGAACTGATCCCGCTGTGCCACCCCGCTGATGTTGAGCAAAGTCGAAGTCCAACTGGAAGCACAGCCGGAGCATAGCCGGGTGCGTATCGAAACCCGCTGCCGCCTGAGCGGCAAAACCGGGGTGGAAATGGAAGCGTTGACCGCTGCGTCGGTGGCTGCGCTGACCATTTACGACATGTGCAAAGCGGTGCAGAAGGACATGGTGATTGGGCCCGGTGCGTCTGCTGGCGAAAAGCGGCGGAAAATCCGGCGATTTTGAGGTGAGATATGATTGATATTCTGTTTTTCGCCCAGGTACGTGAACTGATTGGCACTGAAAGCCTGAGCCTGCCGGCGGAGTTTGCCAACGTCGAAGCACTGCGTCAGGCGCTGTGCCAGCGCGGCGATCGCTGGGCGCTGGCGCTGGAGTCAGGCAAGTTGTTGATGGCGGTAAATCAGTCGCTGGTGGGCGCGGAGCACCCGCTGAACGCCGGTGATGAAGTCGCTTTCTTTCCGCCGGTAACCGGAGGATGAGCGTGGAAAATACGCGTATTCGCGTGGGTAGCGCGCCGTTTGGCGTGGGCGAGGAATACCAGTGGCTGGCGCAGTGCGATGATGATGGCGCGGTAGTGACCTTCACCGGCAAGGTGCGCAATCATAATCTGGGCGCTGACGTCAGCGCATTGACGCTGGAACATTATCCCGGCATGACCGAAAAAGCCTTGACCGCCATCGTGGTGGAAGCGCGCGAGCGTTGGCCGCTGCAGCGCGTCAGCGTCATCCATCGGGTGGGCGAACTGTTCCCTGGTGATGAAAATCGTGTTCGTTGGTGTCACCAGCGCACATCGCAGCATGGCGTTCGACGCCGCCGAATTTATCATGGACTATCTGAAGAACCCGCGGCCCCGTTCTGGAAGCGTGAAGCCACCGGACAGGGGTGAACGCTGGGTTGACGCGCGTGACAGCGATCGGCAGGCGGCAAAACGCTGGTAGGCCGCAGGCTGGGGTAACAAATCCATACCTTTGTCCGCAGCGGGTTACATATTCTGTGGTACGCTTAATACCGGGTGGGGGCTTTCCCCGAACTTTGGTTTTACATGTAAAAGGTAACCGTCATGGACCGATATCCACGTTCCAATGGTTCGATCGTCGAACGTGCCGGCAGCGGCATTCAAACCTATATGGCGCAGGTGTATGGCTGGATGACCTGTGGCCTGCTGTTAACGGCCTTTGTTTCCTGGTACGCGGCGAACACGCCGGCGATACTCAACTTCATCTTTTCCAGCCAGATCACCTTCTTTGGCCTGATCATCGCGCAGTTGGCGCTGGTGTTCGTTATTTCCGGCATGGTGAACCGCCTGAGTGGCGCGGTGGCCACCTCGCTCTTCATGCTGTATTCGGCGCTGACCGGCTTGACGTTATCCAGCATCTTTATCGTTTATACCTACAGTTCGATTGCCAGCACCTTCGTGGTTACCGCCGGCATGTTTGGCGCCATGAGCCTGTATGGCTACACCACCAAGCGCGATCTTAGCGGCTTCGGCAATATGCTGTTTATGGCGCTGATCGGCATCGTGCTGGCCTCGCTGGTCAACTTCTGGCTGAAGAGTACCGCATTGATGTGGGCGATCACCTATATCGGCGTGGTGGTGTTCGTTGGCCTGACGGCCTATGACACCCAGAAACTGAAAGCGATGGGCGAGCAGCTCAACCCGGATGACAAGGACGGTTTTCGCAAATACGCCATCGTTGGCGCGCTGACGCTGTACCTGGATTTCATCAACCTGTTCCTGATGCTGTTGCGCATTTTCGGCAACCGCCGCTAATAGTCGGAGCGCGTCATAGCGGGCGCGCAAACGATCGAAAACCGCCCCCGGGCGCTGTCTGACGACGGCGCCTTTTTTTGCGCCAGCGTATAATACATTAATAATTCTTTGCTGTTTTATTGACATCAATAGGGCTATTTCGTTGAATGACTAAGCTCTATGGAAAGGTCATAATTTAAAAATTACAGTGATGGTAAAAAGGTGTTTATGCATAAAGAGTTAAGCCTAAAATGGCAGGCGCGTTTTTGCGCTGTTCGATAGCGTCGGCGGCGATATCACGTCTGACGAATACCGGCAGAAAATCAAGGAGCTGGGTTTCTTTGGCCGCTTGAAGTACATGATGAATTTTTTCGCCTTTTTCTTCGGCATTATCTATTTCTGCATTCTCGGATTGTGGAAGAAAGGGCTGGTGCTGTTCGTCGGCATGTGCGTAGTTAACGTGATCATCGGCATGGTGGAATATTCGACCGGCAACGATCTGGACGGGCTGGTACGCGGGGTGAATATCGCCTATGCGGTGATGTGCGCAATGACCGCCAATTACGCCTACTACCTGAAGGAAACGAAGGGTATCCAGGGTTGGAACCCGTTTGAAGGCTTTAGCAAAAGCTCAGCGGCCAACATCGCGCAACGCTAAGCGCCAGCCATCGGCAAGGCGGGTTGCCCATGGCCAGGCTGCCACTGCCGGCTAGGTCACCAGCAACAGGGCAATGGCGTAGAGCGCGAACACCGCCAGCGCAGTCAGCAATGACAGCAGCGCGCGCCATTTCAACGACGATTTGAACAGCCCGACCAGCGCCAGGTAAAACACCGCCAGATTGGCGATCAGATTGCCGCCGACCAGCGCCAGCATCGCCAGATTGACCCATTCCGCGCTGTCCTCCGGCAGCAGTACGCCGGCCAGATAGATAATCACCACCATCAGCAGGCTGATGATGGCCAGCCGAAAGGCAAAGCGGATCATACTGTTGAATTCGTCGTTTTTTATCGTCGGATTATCGCTCATCACCGTTTCTCCGTGGGGGCGACGGGCGCGGTTACCGAGCCGCATCGCCGTGCCGTCAGGCAATCTTGCGGCGGAACATGGCATAGGCGGCGCTGCCGGTGGTCACGGTGATCGCCAGCAGCGGCCATAGACTGTGCCAGATAATGGCAAAACTGGCGTCTTTCAGGTAGATCTGTTTGGTGATGTCGGTAAAGTGGCGAATCGGATTGGCCCAGGTCAGGTTCTGCAACCACACCGGCATGTTTTCCACCGGCGAAACGTAGCCGGAAAGCAGAATGGCCGGCATCATAAACACGAACACGCCGATAAACGCCTGCTGCTGGGTCGCGCACAGCGATGAAATCAGCAGCCCGAAGCCCACCAGCGACAGCCCGTAGATCAGCATGGTGGCATAGAACAGCAGCAGTGAGCCGGCAAACGGGATCTGATAGAGAAAGATGCCAATCAGCAGTACGATCGAGGCCTGAAAGGTGGCGACCATCAGTGCCGGCACCGCTTTGCCGATAAATATCTGCCAGGTATTGAGCGGGGAAACCAGTAGCTGCTCCAGCGTGCCCTGTTCCCGTTCGCGCGCCACCGACAGCGAGGTGACGATCATCACGCCAATGGTGGTGATCATGGCAATCAGCGACGGCACGACAAACCATTTATAATCGAGATTCGGGTTATACCAGTTGCGTACCACCAGCTCGCTGTTATTGGGTTTCTGCCGTTGACCAATCAGTTCATTTTGATAATCCTGCACGATCTGCTGAACGTAGTTGGCGGCAATCTGCGCGCTGTTGGAGTTGCGGCCATCGAGGATCAGCTGCAGCGGTGCCGGGTTGCCGTTGGCAATATCGCGTGAAAACTGCGCCGGAAAGCGGATCAGCAACAGCGCCCGCTGATTATCGATGGTATCGCGGATCTGCTGCGGACTGCGCAACAGCAGCACATGCGGGAAGGCTTTCGCTTTGGCGAAGCGTTGGGTCAGCTCGACCGACGCGTGTCCGCTGTCCTCGCTGTACACTGCAATGGTGGCATTGGTCACTTCCAGCGTAGCGGCGAACGGGAACAGCAGCACCTGCAAAATGACCGGCAGTACCAGAATGGCGCGGGTCTGCGGATCGCGCAGCAGCGACTGCATTTCCTTGATAATCAATGTCCAAAGCCGATGGAACATGGTTTCCCCTTAATCCAGTCGTCGCTGGGTCTTCCAGGCGGTCAGACCGATAAACACCACCGCTGAAGCAACCAGGAACAGCAGGTTGATCAGCAGCATCGAGCCGATATTGCCCGCCAGAAACAGCGTTTTCAGCGTGCTGACAAAGTAGCGTGCCGGGATGATATAGGTAACGGCGCGCACCACTGCCGGCATGCTGTCGATCTGAAAAATAAAACCGGAAAGCATAATCGAAGGCAGGAAGGCGGCGTTCAGCGCCACCATTGCCGCATTAAACTGGTTGCGGGTAACGGTGGAAATCAACAGTCCCATGCCCAGCGTACCGATCAGGAACAGGCTGCTAATGACCCACAGCAGCAGTAGCGAACCGCGGTACGGCACGCCAAAGATAAACACCGATACCACCATGCACAACGCCATGGCGATCATGCCGAGGAAATAATAGGGCACCAGTTTGGACAGCAACAGCTCGCTGCGCGTCACCTGCGTTGACAGCAGCGCCTCCATGGTACCGCGTTCCCATTCGCGGGCGATCACCAGCGAGGTGAGGATCGCGCCGATTACCGTCATGATGATGGTGATGGCGCCGGGAATGATAAAGTGCTGACTGATGGCCGCCGGGTTGAACCAATAGCGCATCTGCACCTCGATCAGCGGCCGATCCTCACGCCCGGCGTCGGTGGCGCGCTGTTGCTGCCACACTTGCCATACCCCCTGGGTGTAGCCCTGCACAAAATTGGCGGTGTTGGGCTCGCTGCCGTCGGTGACGATCTGGATCGGCGCCTGATCGAACGGCCGCGCCATGCGCTGGGCGAAATCCACCGGGATCACCACCAGACCGCGGATGGTGCCGGCCTGCATTTTTTCGATCAGCGCCTGACGATTATCACTGAAGGTGGGATCGATATACGGCGATCCGGCAAAGGCATTGGCCAGATCGCGCGCGTCTTCACTTTGCTGCTCAAGTAGAATACCGAGGCGCAGCTTGCTGGAATCCAGATTGATGCCATAACCAAAGATGAACAGCAGCATCAGCGGGATTAAAAACGCGATCAGCCAGCTGCTGGGATCGCGCAGCATCTGTCGCGTTTCCTTGAGGCACAGTGCGCGCAGCCGTCGCCAGGAGAATCGGCTGTCGCCCGTCGGCAACGAATTGCGGTTATTGGCCACCTTGTCGTTCACGGCTGTTCCTCCCGATCGTAACCCTGCACCAGTTCGATAAACGCCTGCTCCATTGACGGATTCGGATTGTGGTCGCTGGCGATGCGTTGTTTGAGATCGTCCGGCGTGCCGGCGGCGATGATTTTTCCGCGATACACCAGCCCGATGCGATCGCAGTATTCCGCTTCGTCCATAAAGTGGGTGGTGACCATCACCGTCACGCCTTTATCGACCATGCCGTTGATATGCAGCCAGAACTCGCGCCGGGTCAGCGGATCGACTCCGGAGGTCGGCTCATCGAGAAACAGAATGTCCGGTTCGTGCATCAGCGCACAGGCCAACGCCAAACGCTGCTTGAAACCGAGCGGCAGCGCATCCGGCGTCTGGTTGAGGATGGGCGCGAAATTGAAGGCGCTGGACATTTCGTTGATTTTCTCGCGCTGTCGCCTGCCGCTCAACCCATAGACGCCAGAAAAGAATTTAAGGTTCTGCGCCACCGTCAGGTTGCCATACAGCGAGAATTTCTGCGCCATATAGCCCAGATGTTGACGCGCCTTGCCGGAACCGGTTTTAAGATCCATCCCCAGTACCAGCGCCTTGCCGTCGCTGGGCACCAGCAGGCCGCACATCATTTTAAAGGTGGTGGACTTGCCGGCACCGTTCGGCCCCAGCAGGCCGAAGATTTCACCGCGCTGCACCTTGAAATCCACATGGTCGGTGGCGGCGAAGTCGCCGAACCTTTTGGTCAGGCTCTGCGCTTCGATCACCGTCTCCGTACTGTTGCCCTCGACGCTGGGCATGATATCCGCCAGCGCCGAACGACTGTTTGGCCCACCGCCGAGCAAATCGATAAACGCATCTTCAAAGCGCGGTTCCGCTTCCATCAGTTGCGCATCGGCAACCGCCAGATCGTCAAGCACCTGACGATGATCGACATGCGGTTTCAGGATCAACCGCAGGTACTTGCCCTGGATGACGCCGTCGGTGACCGTCGGCAGGCAGATCGCCCGTTGCAGCAGCGCGCGATGGCTGCCGGCCGGTACGGCGATCAGTACCGTTCGCCCGGCCATGCGCTGGGTCAGCTCTTTGGGAGCGCCGCTGAACAGCAGTTCGCCTTCGTTCAATAGCAAAACTTCGCGACACTGCTCGGCTTCGTCGAGGTAGGAGGTGCTCCACAGGATCAGCATGCCGTCGTTAGCCAGCTCGTGCACCATGCGCCACAGTTCGCGGCGCGAAATCGGATCGACGCCGACCCCTGGCTCATCCAGCAGCAGCACCTGCGGTTCGCCAACCAGGGTACAGGCCAACCCCAGCTTTTGCTTCATGCCGCCAGACAGCTTGCCGGCCAGGCGATCGGTAAAACGCGTCAGATCGGTAAACGCCAGCAGGCGTTCGAAGGTGGTGCGGCGCTGTTCGCCGATAACGCCGCGCAGATCGGCATACAGCGTCAGGTTTTCCATCACCGTCAGATCTTCATACAGGCCGAATTTCTGCGGCATATAGCCAAGAATGGCGTGCAATTGACGATCCTGGGCGATCGGATCCAGCCCGGCGACGCGCAGCGTGCCGCTGCTGGGCTTCAACAGACCGGCCAGCATGCGCAGCAGGGTGGTTTTACCCGCGCCATCCGGCCCCACCAGCCCGGTCACCGCGCCGCTGCGCAACTGGATGGTCAGGCTGGCTACCGCCGGTTTATCCAGCGCAGGGAAGCGTTTTTCCAACGCCTCCAGATCGATGGTATGTGCCCGTTGTTGTTCCATCACCATTCCCAACAGATTATGTCCTAGGGTTGCTGGCCGTTGGCAAAGCGCAGGGTGACCGGCATGCCCTGGCGCAATCCGTCGTCGGCGTCGGTGACGATCACCCGCAGGCGGTACACCAGATCGGTACGCAAGTCGGTGGTTTCGACGCTTTTCGGCGTAAATTCGGCGGTTGGCGACACGAAGCCGATTTTGCCGTGATACGGTTTGCCCGGACGCCCATCGGTATAGATTTCCAGTTCGGTCCCCGGCGCTGCCTGGCCGAGACTGGCTTCACTGACGTAGGCGCGTACCCACACCGGCGTGGTCAGCGACAGGGTGAATACCGTACTGCTGGCGCTGAGCATGGTGCCCGGCTCCACCGCCCGAGTCAGTACGGTGCCGGCGGACGGTGACAACAAGCCGGTGTCCTGGACGTCCAACTGCGCCTGAGCCAGTGAGGCTTGCGCCTGTGCCACTTCCGCTTTGGCCTGCTCGATTTCCTGCGGCCGATTGCCGCTGAGATATTGCGCCAGTTTGTCCTTTGCCGCCTGCAAGTTGGCCTGTGCCTGGTTGCGCGCGGTGCGTGCATCCTCCAGCGCATCGGCGGACGTGGCGCTTTTCGCCCATAATCCCTGCTGGCGTTTTAGAAAACTGTCGGCATAGTTGAAGGCGGAGAGTTTTTGCGCCATTTCGGATCGCACCTGGGCTATCTCTTCGGCGCGATAGCCGGCCAGCAACAGCGCCAGTCTGGCCTGAGCGCTGCCAACGTTGGCCTTGGCCTGCTGCAATGCATTGCGATAAGGGCCGTCATCCAGTTTGCCGAGCAGTTGACCGGGTTGCACGGTATCGCCTTCATCCACCGTCAGCGAGGACAACCGCCCGCTGACGCGAAAGCCCAGATTGACGGTGCGGATGTCCACATTGCCATACAGCGTCAAGGGCTTGTGCTGTTGCTGCTGGTAATACCACCACCCGGCGGCTGCGGCGGCGAGCAGTGCCACAATCGCCAGCATCAAAATGACTCTTTTGTTGTTCATAACACTCCCTGCCAAAGTTTATGCGCCATAACGGTGGCGTAAGCCATTAACCAGAAGATCGATATGTTCAGCCAGTACCTCAGCGATTTGCGCCGCTTCATTCGGGCCAATATGCTGCCAGCCGGCCTGACGGCGGATGGTCTCGCGCGCCACGCGAAACGACAGCACCTCTCCGAGCAGCGCATGGGTATGCAGCACGATTTTGGTGGATTGCGCGTCGATACCGCTGTAGGCCGCCAGCAGTCGGCACAGTTTGTCATGCAGCGGCGCGATGACCTGCTGATGGATCAGCGGATAGGCGTCTGAGGGGGAGAGCTGTTCGCGCGACATGATTTTGCTGAGATTGAGCGTATGCGGCTGGGTCATCAGTTCACTGAAGGCCAGCAGTCCGCGCTTGAGGTGGTAGAGATAGTGTTCCGGCAAGCGTTCCGTTGCTGGCAGCAGCCAGAAACGGTCGATTTCGTCGGCCAGCGGTCGGAAAGCCTGTTGGATAAAATCGGCAATCCATTGTGCGACCGCCAGATAAAGTCCTTCTTTGGAGCTGAAATAGTAGGTAATGGCGGCGATATTCTGGCCGGCTCGCTGGGCGATAACGCGGGTAGTGGCACCCTGAATGCCGAATTCGCCAAACACGTCGATGGCAGCGCTAATCAACTGTTCGCGCGCCTGTTCGCCGCGTGGGCGGTTGTTCGGGGGCGTACTTTCAGCAAGAGGCATACGGCATCGCCTGCAAAAGTTAATCAATCGTATGATTAACTTTAGGCGGGTTGCGTGAGAATGCAAGCACTATACCCCTTCATTTAGTAAGTCAATGGGTCGTCGCCTGGCCAGTTTTCCGGCATAATGTGCTATCGCGCGCTAAAATTGCCTTTTCTTGTTCGACTTCTGCTACAATCGGCCGCTTGGTGCACTGCAGTTTGTGCCAATCCCTCGTGGTCATGCTTAATGTCCCGTCTGATCGTCCTCCCCGGAAACTGCACCGAACTTTGTTTAGGTTAGGGGGGATCTGGAGTCTTTCTCTACTATGTCATTTGAAACCCTCGGCTTAAGTGCTGAAATCCTGCGCGCTGTTGAAGAACAGGGCTATCGCGAACCTACGCCAATCCAGCGTCAGGCGATCCCTGTGGTGCTTGAAGGCCGTGATTTGATGGCCAGCGCCCAGACCGGTACCGGCAAAACCGCTGGTTTTACCCTGCCGGTATTGCAACTGCTGAGCAAGCATGACCATGCGGTCAAAGGCCGTCGTCCGGTGCGTGCGTTGATCCTGACGCCAACCCGCGAACTGGCGGCGCAAATCGGCGAAAACGTGCAAGCCTACAGCAAACACCTGCGTCTGCGTTCGCTGGTGGTGTTTGGCGGCGTCAGCATCAACCCGCAGATGATGAAACTGCGTGGCGGCGTGGACATTCTGGTGGCAACGCCGGGCCGTCTGCTGGATCTGGAACATCAGAACGCCGTTGACCTGTCCAAAATCGAAATTCTGGTGCTCGACGAAGCCGACCGCATGCTGGATATGGGCTTTATCCATGATATCCGTCGCGTGCTGTCCAAGCTGCCGCCGAAGCGCCAAAACCTGCTGTTCTCCGCCACCTTCTCTGACGAAATCAAAGGGCTGGCCAGCAAGCTGCTGCACAACCCGGCGTCGGTGGAAGTTGCACGTCGCAACACCGCCTCCGAACAGATCGAACAAAGCGTGCATTTCGTTGACAAGAAGCGTAAGCGGGAACTGTTGTCGCAGATGATCGGCGAAGGCGACTGGCGTCAGGTGCTGGTATTTAACCGCACCAAGCACGGTGCCAACCACCTGGCTGAACAGCTGAACAAGGACGGCATCACCGCCGCCGCGATCCACGGCAATAAAAGCCAGGGTGCGCGTACGCGTGCATTGGCCGACTTCAAGGACGGCAAAATTCGCGTGTTGGTCGCCACTGATATCGCCGCACGCGGTCTGGATATCGACCAGCTGCCGCACGTGGTGAACTACGAGCTGCCGAACGTGCCGGAAGATTACGTGCACCGCATCGGTCGTACCGGGCGTGCCGAGCGTACCGGTGAAGCGATCTCACTGGTGTGCGTCGACGAACATAAACTGCTGCGCGACATCGAACGCCTGCTCAAGCGTGAAATTCCACGTATTGCCCTGCCGGGTTATGAACCGGATCCGACCATCAAGGCGGAGCCGATCATCAACGGTCGTCAAGGCGGCGGGCGCGGTGCGCCACGCGGCAACGGCGGCGGCCAGCGCAATGGCAACGGCGGCGGTCAGCGTGAAAACCGTGGCAATGGCAACGCGCGGCCACAGGGCGATGGCCAACGTCGTGGTGCGCCACCGGCGCGTCGCCCACGTCGCAGTAAACCGGCTGAGTAAGCTCACCGTGTAAATCATCAGGCCGCCGTTTATCGGCGGCTTTTTTTATGCTGAGATTACGTTGTCTGGCGCCGGGGTTCCCCCGTATCATGGCGCCTCTTTTTTAACTGGAGTGGGTGTTAATGCGCGTTTTATTGGCGCCGATGGAAGGCGTTCTCGACTCCCTGGTCCGCGAATTGCTCAGCGAAGTGAACGATTACGATCTGTGCATCACCGAATTTCTACGCGTGGTCGATCAACTGCTGCCGGTGAAATCGTTTTATCGCCTGTGCCCCGAACTGCACCATGCCAGTCGCACACCGTCCGGTACGCTGGTGCGTATCCAACTGTTGGGTCAGTACCCCGAATGGCTGGCGGAAAACGCCGCCCGCGCGGTAGAACTCGGCTCCTACGGCGTGGATCTCAACTGCGGCTGTCCGTCGAAAACGGTCAACGGCAGCGGTGGCGGCGCGACGCTGCTCAAAGATCCCGAACTTATCTACCAGGGCGCCAAAGCCATGCGCGCAGCGGTGCCGGCGGAGCTGCCGGTAACCGTCAAGGTGCGGCTGGGGTGGGATTCGCCCCAGCACAGCCTTGAAATCGCCGACGCGGTGCAACAGGCCGGTGCAAGCGAGCTGGCGGTACATGGCCGTACCAAGGAGGACGGCTATAAGGCCGAGCGCATCAACTGGGCGGCGATTGGCGAGATTCGCCAACGGTTGACGATCCCGGTGATTGCCAACGGCGAAATCTGGGATTACGCCAGTGCACAGCAATGTATGCAGATCACCGGCTGCGACGTGGTGATGCTCGGACGCGGTGCGCTTAACATTCCCAATTTGAGCCGGGTGGTGAAATACAACGAACCACGGCTACCGTGGCCGCAGGTGGTGCAGTTGCTGAAAAAATACGTACGGTTGGAAAAGCAGGGCGATACCGGCCTGTATCACGTGGCGCGCATCAAGCAGTGGTTGGGCTATTTACGTAAGGAATACGCCGAGGCCAGCGATCTGTTTGCCGAGGTTCGCGCATTGGCGACGTCAGCCGATATTGCGCGGGTGATTAGCGCGCAAAAATAATGGGGCGCCATGGCGGCGCCCCGGATAACCCGGCGCTTACTGCTGGGGCTGCTCTTCGTGCGCCTGTTGTTCCAGTTTGACTTCCGCTGCGCGTTTGCGCAGACCGAACCAGCCCAGAATCAGCAATATCGCCAACACCGGAATGGTACCAACCGTCCAGGTGCCGTTCGGGTAATCGAAGGCCATCATGATCACCACCACCAGCAGGAACAGCAGCGTCAGCCAGGAGGTGACCGGCGCCCCCGGCATCTTGAAGGAAACCGGTTTGGCTTTGCCTTCTTTGATAGCCTTACGCAAACGCATCTGACAGACGATGATAAATGCCCATGAGCTGATGATGCCCAGCGAGGCAATGTTTAGCACGATCTCAAAGACTCGCGACGGCACCAGATAGTTCAGCAGTACGCCGATCACGTAAATGCCACAGGTCACCAGAATACCGGCATACGGCACTTGCTGGCTGCTCATCCGGGCCATGAATTTCGGCGCCGAGCCGCCCATCGACAGTGAACGCAGAATGCGCCCGGTGGAATACAGCCCCGAATTCAGGCTGGACAGCGCGGCGGTCAGCACCACGATATTCATGATGGTACCGATGTACGGCACGCCAAGCTTGCTGAAGAAGGTGACGAACGGGCTTTGACCGGCCTGATAGGCGTTCCAGGGCAGCAGCATCACCAGCAGCACCACCGAACCGACATAGAACAGACCAATACGCCAGATCACGCTGTTGACCGCTTTGGGCAACATTTTTTCCGGATCCTTGCATTCACCGGCCGCGGTGCCGATAAGCTCGATACCGGCAAAGGCAAAGATTACTCCTTGCACCAATACCAGCGCCGGTAGCAGGCCGTGTGGGAACATGCCGCCGTTATCGGTAATCAGGTGCAGACCGGTGTTGTTGCCGTCAATCGGCGTACCGACGCCGAGGAACACCACGCCCACCACCAGAAACAGCGCAATCGCCACCACTTTGATCAAGGCAAACCAGAACTCCATTTCGGCAAACCATTTCACGCCGATCATGTTCATGGTCGCGACGATACCCAGCGCGCACAGCGCAAACAGCCACTGCGGTACGTCGGCGAAGGTACCCCAGTAGTGCATGTACAGCGCCACCGCGGTGATATCGACGATGCCGGTCATCGCCCAGTTGAGGAAGTACATCCAGCCGGCGACGTAAGAGGCTTTTTCGCCGAGAAATTCGCGAGCATAAGACACAAAACTGCCGCTGGTAGGGCGATGCAGCACCAGTTCGCCCAACGCACGCAAAATAAAGAACGAGAAGATCCCGCATACCAGATACACCAGCGCCAACGCCGGTCCGGCCATTTCGAGGCGCCCGCCGGTACCAAGGAACAAACCGGTGCCGATGGAGCCGCCGATGGCGATCATTTGTATTTGCCGGTTGCCCATACTTTTGTGATAACCGGATTCATGTGAGTCTAACCAACGTCTTCTCGCCGCGTGCTTGTCATGCGCCGACTTTGTGTGTGATTTCATCATCCGTCCTGTTTTTCCTGTCTATCGTTGAGTTTGCTCTGACTGCAAGCAAACGATTGCTATTGGCAATCGCATGAGAATGAGGTCATGGCGTCATTCTGCTGTTTATTGTTTGTACATCTGCCATTAAATAACGGCGGAGCATGCTACCTTTTCTGTTTAAATGAGGCAAAAGTTCCCTGCACGAAATCGTGAATAATTGTGTTTATTATTTGTTAATTGAATGAAATGATATATTTATCAAAAGGATGAAATATGTATAAAAATATTATCGATAAATAGAATAATGTGATGAGTATCGCAAAAATAAACCGCATTTTCGTCGGGGAAATAATACGGTGGCAGTAGGATGCTTGTTATAAAATATATTTGTCTGATATTTAAAACTGGTGACAAGGGAGAATATTAGCCATCTTAGTAATCAGCAGTTTCTGCTGGAGAGAGAGGGGGATCCGTCAGTTCATGTTGGCAAGCAGGGCAACGGTGGCGGTGAGTCGCGCGGGCTTGGCAGATTAACCGAGACGTGGCGCATCGTCTGGCTGCGCCACGGCCGGTGGTTCAGGCGGTTTCTTCTGCTGGCAATGCCGACGCCGGTAAGCCAAACAGTTTATCGAATGCCCAGTTATAGACGAAGGTGTAGCAGGGGATAATGACAATCAGCGCCATATCCAGCAGCAGCGCCTGCCACAGTGAAATCTCCATCCACCAGGCAATCAGCGGTATCAAATACACCACCAGCGTCAATTGAAAACCAACCGCATGGGCAATGCGGCGCTTGACCGTACGGGTGCGCGACGCCTGGCGACTTTCCCAGAATTCAAACAGGCAGTTGTAGATGAAATTCCAACTGACCGCGATGGTAGTGATCACCACTGCCAGCGGTCCGGTACTGCTGGGGGCGCTGCCGGACAGCAGCGCCAGCCCGAGCGCCGAAATTGCCATACCGATGATTTCATAGGCGGTGACATAAACCAGTTTGCGTTTAACGCCTTGCATGGTGCCTTGCTCCTTTATTTTTGGCCAATAAGCGGATCGCCGGGTGACGGCCGGCCAACGGACGGCTAAGATAGCGTCAATGCTATTGATAGAAAAAGTCAGGAGCTGTCAGATTTACTGATAGATTGGCTGTTATGAATTTTTCCAGTGACAATATTGAGCTGTTTCTGGCGGTGCTCGATCGCGGTTCGTTTTCCGCAGCCGCCCGGGCGCTACGACGCGTACCATCGGCGGTCAGCATGGGCATTGCCAACATGGAGGCAGAGCTGGGGTTTCAGCTGTTCGACCGCTCGCATCGCGAACCGGTGCCGACGGCGATGGCTCTGGCGTTGGCGCCGCATGCGCGGCTGATTGCCGACCAGCTGAAGCAGTTGCATATCCACGCTATCGAGCTTTCGCAAGGGCTGGAAAGCACCTTGTCGATCGGCGTGGCGTCTGACATTAACAGCAGCGCGTTGCTGACGGCGGTAACCACGCTTGCCGAACGTTATCCGCTATTGAATATCGAAGTGCTGACTGCGCCACAGGACGACGTGTTGCATATGTTGCATCAGGGGCGGGTGGGCGTTTGCCTGGCGTTCGGTGGTTTGAACGTCAATATCAACGAGCAGTTTCACTTTGTCGGCAGTGAATCGCTGATCGCCACGCTATCGGCGCAACATAGCGCGTTGCGGCATGCCGATGCGGCGCTGTACCTGGAGGATCTGGTCAATGTGCGGCAAATCATCATCGCCAGCCGCGACTTGCCGATGGCCGATCTGCGGCCGCGGGTGGCGGAATCCTATTGGCGGACCGACAGTTTGCAGATGGCGCTGAACATGGTGGAAGCCGGGTTGGGCTGGGGTAACTTCCCGCAGTCGCTGATCGCTCCGCTGTTGGCGCAGGGGCGGCTGACACGCCTGAAATTCAAGAATACCAAGAACGCGCTGCGGTTGCCGATCCACCTGATCTGGTTGAAGCATCAGCCGCTGGATAAAGCCGCCCGCGAGCTGGTGGCACTGATGCGTCAGCAATAACCGGCCGGTGGTTCACCGGCGTTATCCGATTATGTACTGGCATGACTCGGGCTGACGCTGATGCTGAATAAATGACTATTCATTTGCATGGCGGCGGCGCCACCAATAGCGCAGCAGCCAGATAAGGGCAACCGCCACGACCACCAGCAGCAGAGCGGAGAACTTTTTGTCGATGCCGGCAAGAAAGCCTTCCATTGCCTGCCCGCCAAAGTAGCCGATCAGCACAAAAATCGTTGCCCATAATAGTGCCCCGAGCAGATTCAACGGGATAAAACGCGACGGCGGTAATCGACTGGCACCGATCAATACCGGGCCGATAATGCGAAAGCCGTACATGAAACGCACGCCGATGACAAACAGCATCGGATGGCGAGCGATCAGTTTTTGCGCGCGCTCAATGCGCTGCTGCTGGCTCTTCAAGCGGGCGATCGCCTTGCCGCCAAAACGCCGGCCGGCGAAATACAGCAGTTGATCCCCCAACGTGCCGCCAAGCGCCACCACCGCCAACACCCAGGGCAGTTGCAACAACCCTTCATGCGCGGCCATGCCACCGAGCATGGTAATGGTTTCCCCTTCCGCCAGGCAGCCGATGAATAACGCCCAGTAACCGTAATCCGTAATATAGTGGGCCAGTTCGTTCATCCCAGACTCCTTGTATTGCCGACAGTTGGCGTTAAGTATACGCGTCAGTGTGACAACCGGGCAGATTGACGGTGCGCCATCGGCCCAGCGACTGGGCTTGATCGACTGCGGCCAGCGGCGCTGTCACTTTTTAACGCAGGCCGACAAGCCCGCCAGACTGGCGCTTTGTGCCTGTTTGCCGCCGACAGAATTTGTCACAAATAGGTGCGCATATTCACAGTGCCAAGACCCTAGTGCTAATTTATACTTCCTCGCAGTTTCTCAAGCTATCCCCTCTATCTGTGACAGAGTAATTCATGTGAAAATCCGAGTTTTGGTTCTGACCCTATTGGCATTGCAGTCTGGCGTGGGTTTGGCGCCACGCGCACTGGCCAGCGAAAGTGCTACCGCTCTGCATGCCACCCAGCCTGAGCTGGCCTCTGGCAGCGCGATGGTAGTGGACATGAGCAGTCATAAAGTCCTTTATGCGCGTAACCCGGATGAAGTGGTGCCGATTGCCTCGATCACCAAGTTGATGACCGCCATGGTGACGCTGGATGCGCATTTGCCGCTCGATGAGATGTTAACGGTGGACATTCATCAGACGCCAGAAATGAAAGGCGTCTATTCCCGCGTCAGGTTGAACAGTGAAATCAGCCGCAAGGATATGTTGCTGCTGGCGTTGATGTCGTCGGAAAACCGTGCTGCCGCCAGTCTGGCGCACCACTATCCTGGCGGATATAACGCGTTTATCAGCGCGATGAACGCCAAGGCCAAGGCGCTGGGGATGACCCGAACTCATTACGTTGAACCGACCGGTCTGTCGATTCACAACGTGTCTACCGCGCGCGATTTGAGCAAGCTGCTGCTGGCCACCAAGCAGTACCCGCTGATCGGCCAGCTCAGCACCACCACCGAACGCATGGCGAGCTTCAAGGATCCCAATTACACGCTGCCGTTCCGTAACACCAACCATCTGGTGTATAACCCGAAATGGAATATCCAACTGACCAAGACCGGTTTTACCAATCAGGCTGGTCACTGTCTGGCGATGCGTACCATGATCGGCAACCGCTCGGTGTCGCTGGTGGTGCTGGACGCGTTCGGCAAGTACACCCACTTTGCCGATGCCAGCCGACTGCGCAGCTGGATTGAAACCGGCAAGGTGACGCCAATTCCGGCCGCCGCGCGCGATTACCGCCGTCAGAAGGATGCACGTCTGGCGAGCAACGCCGCCGAATAAGCCGTATCCCGGCCCGGATTGCCACGGGCCGGCCATCTCCTGCCGCAAGATGTTCTATGCTTAATCAAACGCTGGCTGATTCATAAGATAGCCACGCATCCGTTGTTAAATCCGTTATGCTTACAAGGTATTGCTTTGTGAGATTGGTGACAAAGTCGACCGTTGGGGCGAGATACCCGGACCTGACGTAGCCAGGGGCATGCTGGGACAGATCCCGGTGTGCCGGTGGTTCAAGTTTGCTCCCGGCAAATTTGTCCGACGGTTGATGCCGCAACGCGCCCAACGGCATGTTCTCCCGACTCTTTGACGTTGTCGGCAGTCTGGCTTTGTCGCATTTGATTTTCTTTTTGATAAGGATGACCCAAATTGGCCGGAAGTAGCTTACTGACTCTGATTGATGACATCGCTTCGTTGCTGGACGATGTCTCGCTGATGACCAAAATGGCGGCTAAAAAGACCGCCGGGGTGTTGGGGGACGATCTGGCGCTGAATGCGCAGCAGGTCACCGGGGTAAAAGCCGATCGTGAATTGCCGGTGGTATGGGCGGTGGCGAAAGGCTCATTGATCAACAAGGCGATTCTGGTACCGCTGGCGCTGCTGATCAGTGCCTTCGCGCCTTGGGCGATTACGCCGTTGCTGATGGTGGGTGGCGCCTACCTGTGTTACGAAGGTTTTGAAAAGGTGTTCCATAGCCTGACGCATAAAAAGGGCGAAGGGGAGCACAGTGAACCGCTGAACCTGAATGAAGACGTGGCGGCCTTTGAACAGCGCAAGGTGAAAGGGGCGGTACGCACCGACTTTGTGCTGTCGGCGGAAATCATCGCCATTACGCTCGGCACCGTAGCCGCTGCCAGCTTCAGCCAGCAGGTGATCGTGCTGTGTGGCATCGCCATTGTCATGACCGTCGGCGTGTACGGCATCGTTGCCGGCATCGTCAAGCTGGACGATCTGGGGTTGTACCTCAGCCGCAAGACCAGCTCGCTGGCGCAGGCGGTTGGTCGGGCCATTGTCGGTGCGGCGCCGTATCTGATGAAAACCCTGTCGATCGTCGGCACCATCGCCATGTTCATGGTCGGCGGCGGCATTTTGACCCATGGCTTGCCGTCAGTGCATCACCTGTTTGAAGACTGGGCGTCGCATATCACGGTGATGCCATCATTCGATCACATTGTGCAGGGCGTGGTGCCTTCGCTGCTCAACGTGGCGTTCGGCTTTGTTGCCGGCGGCGTGGTGCTGTTGCTGGTATCGACCCTTGGCGCGATCCGCGGCCGTTTCAAAAACTGACCCGACGTGCGGCAGGGCGCGTCCGTGCGCTGTCGCCTACTCTGCCAGAGTGGTATTCCCTGCTGCCAGTGCCCGCTGCATCAGGTGGGTATCGCGCCAGCAACCGAACTTGAAGCCGACGGCGTTCAAGGTGCCAATGCTGGCAAAACCCAGTTTGCGATGCAGCTCCAGTGAGCCGAGATTGTTTGCCGAGTCGCCGACCACTGCCAGCATCTGGCGCCACGGGCCGCGTTCGCAACGGGCAATCAATGCGCCAAGCAGCGCTTTACCTATGCCTCTGCCCTGCATGCCGGCGGCGATATACACCGAATCTTCCACGGTAAACCGATAGGCGGGGCGCGGGCGATACGGCGTGGCATAACAATATCCCACCACCTGACCCTCCAGCTTCGCCACCAGCCATGGCAACCCGGCAGACCGCACGCTATCGTGGCGCTGTTGCATTTCTGCCAGCGTCGGTGGCGTTTCTTCAAATGAACCTGCGCCATGCAACACATGGTGACGATAAATATCTGCCACGGCGACGAGGTCTGCCGGCGTGGCATCGGTAATCGACAGCAGCGCCTGCGGCATTGCGGAAAGTGACATGGTATATCCTGTTTACTGAATGAAATCAGACGGGAACCATTATGCGTGCTGCCAAACGACAAGGTAAATTGCTCTTTGTTATCGCGTTATAAGCAAGCGATCTGACCGCCGGGGAGGCCGTTACCCGCCACGGCGAGTAACGGCGGGAAACCTATTGGCCGCGCATCAGGTTGTTCACCGCCTGGCGCAGATAGGTCAGCAGCGCCGGCGTCAGCCAGGTGCCTTCGCTCAGCGTTGGTTCCTGCTCCATCGCCTGGCGGATTTTCATCTGCGTTGCCGGGTTGTCGCCGGCATAGGAACGGAACAGCGCCAGCCACTGGGACGCCAACTGGCGGGCGTGCTCGCCATCTGGGGGGACGCCGTCGTCAACCGCCTGTTGAAAGCTGGCGATCAGCGCCGGCCATTCCTGCATCCGATCAAAATAATGCCGGCGCACGTAGGCATATTCCTCGGCGGACAGGTATTTTTGGTAAATCGCCAATTTGGTTTCGGCAAATGCCCGAGTAATGTAATCGGTCATTGCCGGCGTAATGCCGGTTTGCTGGCGCATGGACGGTTCGTCGGCGTGCATGGTATTCAGGCGGGTAAGAAACGCCGGATTGCCGGCGGTGTCGCGTTCCAGCGTCACCATCCAGCGCCGTGCGATGGCCTGCGCCTGCGGATCCTGCGCCGCAACGCCGTTTTGCATCAGTTGGCGCACCTGCTCCACCATGGATGCCCACTCCTGCTGACGCTCGGCGTCAGGGTGGTAGAACGGCAGTTGCGTCAATTCGTCAGTGGTAAAATACTTGTCGTACATGGTCATTAACTCCAACGTGGTCAGCCAGTCGTTCAGCGCCGGTTCATTGCCAACGGTCAGCTGTGTGTGCAACTGCTGCAAGCGATGGCGCAGCGTGGCGATCTGTGTCAGTTGCCGATCGAGCATGGCAATCTGCTTTTCAATCACCGCCGGCAAAGCCAGCTCCGAACGTGCCAGAATCGTCCCGACTTCCGCCAGCGTAACGCCCATACGGCGCAGCGCCTGTATCTGATGCAGACGGGTGACATCAGCACGGTTATACAAACGATAACCGGCGTCGGAACGCGCCGAAGGGACCAGCAGGCCAATATTGTCGTAATAATGCAGGGTGCGAACGGTAATACCGGAGCGGCGTGCCAGTTCACCGACTTTCAATAACATGCTGTATTCCTCCCTTATGCGTGCAGAAAGACTACAGCCTGACGTAACGTCAGGGTCAAGCGGAGGATCGCCATTTTTTTTGTCCGGCTATCGGGGGGCTGAATGCCACCCCGATAGCCGATCGGGCGTTGCGGTTTACCAGCCCTTGACGGCGCCGCCGTTAAACAGGGTGGCCGCGGCGTTGGCGACCTCGTCCGACTGATAGGCTTTCACGAAGTTTTGCACGTTTTGCGCGTTTTTATGGTCTTCGCGCGCTACCACGATATTCACGTAGGGCGACTGTTTATCCTCAATGAAAATACTGTCTCGGGTGGGCGACAGGCCGATTTGATTGATATAGGTGGTGCTGATGATCGCCACCGCCACCTTGGCATCGTCCAGCAGGTGCGGCAGCTGCGCACCTTCCAGTTCCATGATGCGGTAATTGTGCGGGTTGGCGCTGATGTCCAAAGCGGTCGGCAGCAGCCCTTTACCTGATTTGAGCGTAATCAGGCCGGTTTTTTGCAACAGCAGCAGCGCGCGGCCAAGGTTGGTGGGATCGTTGGGAATGGCGATGGTGGCGCCGTCCGGTAATTGGCTGACCGAGGCGTATTTTTTCGAATAACCGGCCATCGGGAAGACGAAGGTGTTGCCGAACGCGACCAGCTTGTAGCCATGATCCTGGTTCTGCTGTGCCAGGAACGGCCGATGCTGGAACACATTGGCATCCAGCTCGCCCTTGTCGGTGGCATCATTGGGCAGCAGCGAACCGCTGAATCCCACCAGTTCGACCTCCAGGCCGTATTTTTCCTTTGCCACCCGTTTGGCCACTTCGGCAACGTCCTGCTCGGCGCCGTTGATCACGCCGACCTTGATATGGTTTTGATCGGACTTTTGCTCACAGCCTTGTAGTAACACCGTTGCCGCCAATGCGGCCGCCAATGCGCCGTACCGCCAGTTAATCGCCATCTGTCACTCCCTGAAAAAAACAAGAAAATCAGTCGTTTTGTCCTGACAGATAAGCGCAGCCGCGTTGGGAAGTCAAACCCGGCCTCAGCACATTCGCTTATAAAATATAACCGTTTAAAGCGGCCGCAGAACCACGATGCCGGGGGTGGCAATCACATAGTCGATAAAAGGTGAATCCACCACCCGGCGGTTATGTTCGCGCGAGGAGGCATTGCGCAGTACCGGACCGCTGGGGGTCATGACGTAGATACCGACGTGGCTGACGTCCAGCCCGGGCAGATTGCTGTAAATGCCGATATAGTCGCCGGTACGCAACTGACTCAGCAGATGGTCGTCAACGTAACCGCTGGGGATATAGCTGATGGCACGTGTGACGTTTGGCAAGCCGGGCAGGTATTGGCCGCCGTCGGCTTTGTGGTTCAGCGTCTTGTGCAGCGTGACCGCCTGCGGGCTGAGTTGGGCGCTAATGTCTTTGGCGCTGGCGTGCGGCGGCTGTGACCAGTCGCTGAAGAAATGTTTGCGGGTCAGGAAACCGATCTCGCCGTTGACGTAACGCGCAGTGGTCAGCTGGTGGATAAACTGCGGGTAATCCTCGGCGTTGCGCAGCGCTTCAACGTAATCCAGCAAGGTGAAGCAATCCAGCGCGCGAAAATCAATCGTCAGCCGTTCTACGTTGCTGGCGGAGCCGATCAGCCTATCCGCCAGGTAAGGTGTGTCGAGAAACTGTTGTGAAATCAGGGCAATGCGTTGCCCATCGTTCAGCGAGGGCTGCGAATTGCGCAGGGCGAGTATGGCGTCGATCTTGGCACGCGTTAAAGGGTCAATATTCACCTGGCTGTCCGTGGATTGTGTGGGTTGCGGGGCGTGGGGGGCAAGCGGTGGCTGCCCGGCGCATCCGCCCAATAATAGCATTAACATCCATTGTGCTGCCTTGCCCATGTATCCCCCGCCGGTGGCCTGTGGTGTCGAATGATGGTAATTATCACTCCACCGTGACGGATAAAGTCTACACCATGACCAAACCACCGTGCGTTGATACCACCTGAGGCTAATATCCGACCTGATTGTTGAAGGGCAAATACCAAAATAGCGCGATTTCATGGTCGGCGATATCCGGCTGGCCGCGGTACAGCAAGCGATCGATTCCCCCCAGGGTAAAACCGTAACGCTGATAGCAGCGGCAGGCGGTCAGGTTGTTATTTTGCGTTTCCAGCATCAGACCGGCGGTGTCGCGCTCGCGCGCCCATTGCTGCGCCGCATTCAGCAGCGCGGTACCGATGCCGCGCCGCCGTGCCTGGCGGCTGACCGCCACCTCTTCAATCAGCGTGTAATCGTTCCAGTTTTTGCTCAGCGTAATATGGCCGACTGCTACGCCGCGCTGACGGGCAAGAAAGGTATCGCCTTCGTCATTGACGAACGGCGCCAGCGGGTAGTTTTTGCGAAACGGTACCACCGGCAGCATTGGCCACTGTTCCAGCGGTGTGTCAAAGCAGGGCTGGGCGTACTGTTCGACGTAAAAGGTAAAATCGTTATCTTCCAGATAACCCATAGGCAAGTCGGTGATGCGTTCAATCACGATCTCGCTCATTACGGCAACTCCCGCAGCAGTTTGGCCGGATTGCCGGCATAGATACCCTTGCGCGTGATATTTTTTGTTACCACCGCGCCTGCGCCGATCACCGTGCCGTCGCAGATATCTACCGCTAAAATGGTCGCACCGGAACCGATAGATACCCGATTGCCAATCTGCGAGCGTCGCCAGTTCTCGGCATTGGCGTCCGGCGCGCCCTGCTTGAACAGATCGTTGGCAAACATCACGCCATGACCAACAAAACAGTCCTCGCCAAGCGTGACGTATTCGCAAATAAAACTGTGCGATTGAATTTTTGCTGCGTGCGCCGACGGAGACGTTTTTTTGTATTTCGACAAACGGCCCGACAAATACGTCGTCCCCCAGATAGCAGCCGTACAAATTGCTGGGTTCAACCACCATTACGTTTTGCCCGACCTCAACGTCGGCAATACCGCTTTGGCGGGTACGAAGTTTTGGCGTCATGGTATTTCCTCCCAAAGTGCTAACAGTTTGATTATAGAGTAAACGGCCCGACGAACCCGCGCCCGCGAACGTTTTTTCAACAAAAGACTATAATATTGTCAGGGGGAGAGCCCTGTGGCCGCTGTCCTCAAGCGGATCAATGTCCGTCAGAGGTGTGTTTCTCCTCGCCGAGTGCGGCCTACGGCGAGATGAGGAGGTGTTTCATGGTTAATCATGTTTGGGGGCTGTTGACTCATCCCAACACCGAGTTCAAGGAAATTCAGCGCGAGAACGAAAGCGTCTCGCATCTTTATACCCACCACGTGCTGTTAATGGCAGCCATTCCGGTAATCTGCGCGTTTATCGGCACCACCCAACTGGGCTGGCTATCCGGTGACGGACATGCCATTCAGCTGGATATGTTTACCGCCTTGTATACCGCGGTGGCCTTTTATCTGCTGATGCTGGCGGGTGTGGCGGTGATGGGCAAGGTGATCCACTGGATGGCTCGGCGTTATGAATCCCGCCCGAGCCTGCATCGCTGCATGGTGTTTGCCGGCTATGTTGCCACGCCGATGTTCCTCAGCGGCCTGGTGGCGCTGTATCCGGTGGTATGGCTATGCCTGTTCGTCGGCGTTGTCGGCCTGTGTTATTCTGGCTATCTGCTGTATCTGGGCATTCCGCATTTCCTGGGCATCGACAGCCGGGAAGGGTTTATCTTTTCGAGTTCCACCTTCGCCATCGGCATTCTGTTGCTGGAACTGCTGCTGGGTCTGACGGTGCTGATGTGGGGCTACGGTGTCTGGCTGTTTTGACCGTTACTCCCTGCCGGTGAATCGCCGCGCATGCCGGTTTGGCATGCGCGGCTTGTTGCTTATGCCTTACGGAACACCAGCATCACGCCGCAGACAATCGCCGCCATGCCGGCCAGGCTCAGCGCTGCCAGACGGTGGCCGAGCAGCAGGTAATCCAGCAACGCGGTGACGGCGGGGATCAGATAAAACAGGCTGGTGACCTGCACCAGATTGCCACGCTGGATCAGCCGGTAAAGCAGCAGCGTGGCCAGTACCGAAATCACCACCGCCATCCACAGCAGCGCTACCAGCAACGCCGGTTGCCAGTCGATGTGTTGCGGCGTAAACGGCATTGCCGCCGTGCACACCAGCAGCCCGATGGCATACTGCAACGGCAGCACCGCCAGCGGCGGTTGATCCATCCCTTTTTGTAGCAGCGTACCGGCGGTCATGCAGCCCAGGGCGATAAACGCGCAGGCGATGCCGGCCGGCGAGAAATGCGCCACCATCACGCTCTGATATACCACCAGCGTCAATCCCCCCAGCGCCAGCAGCAGGCCAACTGCGCGCAGCCCGGCGCAGCGCCGTTCGGTAATGACCTGAGTGAGGATCGGCTGGACGCCGAGCAGGGTCGCCAGCACCCCGGGGGTGATGCCCAATTGCAGCGCCAGCAGATAGGCCGTTTGGTAACTGCCGATCATCAGCAGGCCGACAAGCGCGACCCGCCAGCGGCTGCCGGGCGCCGGTAATAACCGCCGTTGCCACAGGCCGAGCGCGATCAGCAGCGCGAGCGCAATCGCGCAGCGCAGGCTTAGAAATGCCAGAGCGGAGGCGTGCTCCAGCCCCATACGCGAGAAGATGGCACCGCTGCTCCACAGCAGCACGAACAGCGTTGCCAGGCCGGCATTGGCCGGCTGAGAGATAATTCGCATTCAATTTCACCTGTCAGGGAATAACAGACTCCGGCGCAGACGACGCGTTAGGTCATACGCAATCAGGTAACCGGAGGGATAAATTCAGTGTGGATTTAACGCACTACCACGCGGCGCGGCGGTGAAACCACGCCAGCCGTGACGGCGACCACGACAGATGAAACGGCAGGAGGGGAGACGCAAACACAGGGCACAACGGCGGCCGGGAAGGTCGCTGATGCTGGATCGGTTGCCGGTGTGAAAGCGTTCATTGAGATGCCCGTCAGGATGGATTTAACCAGGTAAACAACCGACGGTGTCTCAAGGCGAAGCGTGGAATAGCGCTAGACCCGGAACACCACCAGCGGTGATTAAAGTAAATTATGCGTTCTGGCGCTGGTTTGCAACAATAAATTAACAGCACGCTCCGCAAAGAGAGTGCCGTAGAGGGCGGTTAGTGGCGACTGACCACCACCAGTTTCTGATTAACGAATTCCTTGATGCCCAAATCCGACAGTTCACGGCCAAAGCCGGAGCGTTTCACGCCGCCGAACGGCAATTCTGGTGCGGTATCGGTCAGCGAATTGATATACACCATACCGGTTTCAATGCGCGAGGCCAGCCGTTTGGCGCGCTCGATATCGCCGCTGAATATCGCGCCACCGAGGCCGTAGTGCGAGTCGTTGGCCAGTTGCACCGCGTGGTCATCGTCTTGCACCACGTAAACCTGTGCCACCGGGCCGAAGAACTCTTCGAAATAGGCCGGATTTTCCCGGCTGATATTGGTCAGAATGGTGGGTTGAAAGAAATTGCCGTCATGCTGCGGCGCCTCGCCGCCATAATGCAGCGTTGCACCATGATCGACGGCGTTTTTCACCTGTGCGATCAGCCCGTCGAGCGCCGATGTTGACGATAACGGCCCGAGTGTGGTGGCTTCATCCAGGGGATCGCCGAGGGTGACCGCGCGGAAGCGCGCGGTAAGTTTTTGCAAAAATGCCTCGGCGACCTGCTGATGCACGATAAAACGCTTCGCTGCGGTACACACCTGTCCGGCATTGTTCAGCCGCGCCTGGGCGCCCACCGTTGCCGCTCTGTCCAGGTCGCAGTCATCGAGTACCACAAACACGTCATTACCGCCGAGCTCCAGCGTGGCCTTCTTCAGTTTTTTCGCTGCCTGTGCGGCAACGATGCTGCCGGCCTTTTCCGAGCCGGTGAGTGCCACGCCCTGTACCCGAGGGTCGGCGATGATATTGGCCACCTGATCCGCTGAAATAAACAGATTGGTATAGGCACCCTGAGGGGCTCCGGCATCCAGCAGCAACTGTTCAAACGCAACGGCACAGTTAGGCACGATGCTGGCATGCTTGACCATCACCGGGTTGCCGGCGGCCAGGTTCGGTGCCAGTACGCGCATCAGTTGATAATAGGGAAAGTTCCACGGCTCCACCGCCATCAGCACGCCAATCGGATGATGTTCCACCCAGGCTTCGCCGAGGCTGGAGTCATAGCGTACCGGTGCCAGGAACTGCTTGGCATGCTCCGCGTAATAACGGGCGATTTGCGCGCACAGGGCGACTTCACCGCGGCTTTGCTTAATCAGCTTGCCCATTTCCACGCTGGCGATCTTCGCCAGTGCTTCCTGCCGGCTGTCGATCAGATCGGCCAGTTTATGCAGTACCGGCAGGCGTTGCTCGATATCGCCCTTCGCCCAGGTGGAATGGTACAGTGCGTCGGCCTGCGCCAACGCCTGTTCGATTTGTTGGTCGCTGTGCGGCGTATATGCTTTGATCAACTGATTGTTAAACGGATTGATGGTCTGGTATGCCATGAAATAGCTCCTTTCGTCGTGCAGAATGGCGCAAACGCAATGACGCAGGAATAGCTGCCGCGTCCATCATCAAGTTTAGGTCAACGGCGTAGGGGGAAACTGGCGAGCATCGGCAAATTGCTGCCGCTGCCCCGTATCACCGGGTTACAGCGGCAGACGCAGATGTTACCGGGTATTGCTGCCCCAGTTTTTCAGCTTGCTGGTTTTACCCAGACCAGGGTTGAAACTGTTGGTGGGATCGGCCTGCTGATAGAAGGTTTGTAACGCCGGTTTGGCGTAGTACAGGTGGCCGACGTTATGCTCGGCCGGATATTCCGCGCCACGCCGATCGAGGATTGCCAACATCTGCTGTTTCAGTTGGTGCGTGTCGACGCCTTTCTTCACCACGTAGTCCTGATGGAACACGTGACACATAAAATGGCCGTAATACAGTTTGTGCACCAGTTGGCTGTCGATTTCCGGCGGCAGCGTTTCGAACCATTGGTTGTCGTTGCGGCGCAGCGCGATGTCCAGCGCCAGAATATCCTCCCACCTTATCGGCATGTACCGCGTGGTAACGCACCGCGGCGCCCGCGGCGGCAAAGCGATGCAGGAAGGCTTTTTTGCCTTCGTCGGCGGTACAGACAAAAAAGTCGCCGTCGGCACTGGCAAAGTAGTGCTTCAGATAGGCATAGGCCTCTTCGGTGCCGGTGCCGGACATTTTCAACAGCAGGTGGTGTTCAAACCGCTCGCGATATGCCTTCATGCGTTTCGGCAGGTGACTGGGGGCCAGATGGCTCAACCCCTGCATCAGGCGGTCGGTCAGGTTGTGCGGCAGCAGCGGCAGTTTGTTGAACGTGGCATCGACGCGGCCCTTGAGGGTAAAAAAGCGCGGCATCTGGTCGGTGCCGAGCTTGTCGATCATCAGGAACGTGTCTTTGCCGTAGGTTTCGGCGATGTCAAAAATGTCCCGATGCATATACTCACCGGCCACCGGCAGGTTTTCGAACTGGCTCAGCATATGGCGACGCAGTTCGGTCAGTACCGCCGTGTCGTTGGTGCCGATATAAAATACCTGTTCCTGCGTTTCCTTTTCGAAGGTGTCGAGCCGCACCGCGAACACCGCCAGTTTGCCGGCGCAGCCGGAGGCTTCGTATAACCGGCGCTGGTCGGCGTTGAAGCGCGAAGGGGTGTCGGCATCCACGTCGCGCACCCGTTCGGCGTATTCGTTATCCGACGCGCGCAGCTCGCCGTACTCCACGTCCTGCGGACGGTAATCGCCCTGTTCCAGCCGGGTGAGAATTTCTTCCGGCGTATCGCCAAGCCGGATACCCAGATGGTTGACCAGCCGCAACTGGCCATCGGCGCCCAGTTGGGCGTACAGCGCCATTTCGGTGTAGGCCGGGCCGCGTTTGACCAGCGAACCGCCGGAGTTGTTGCACACGCCGCCGATCACCGACGCGCCGATACAGGACGAACCGATCACCGAATGCGGCTCGCGGCCATAGGGCTTTAGCAACTTTTCCAACTGGTTCAGCGTGCTGCCCGGAAAGCCGACCACCTGCTTGCCATTATCCAGCACCTGGACATGATCGAGCCGCAGGGTGCTGACGATCACCACATCGCGATCGTAGTCATTACCGCTCGGCGTAGAGCCTTCGGTCAAACCGGTATTTGCCGCCTGCATGATGACAATCTTGTCGGCAGCGACGCAGGCCTGGAGGATTTGCCACAGTTGCAGTAATCGGGTGGGAAACACCACCGCCAGCGCGTTGCCAACGCCGGAGCGGAACCCCTTACGGTAGCGTTCGGTACTGCGTGCGTCGGTCAGCAGCTGCGGGCCGCCGACGATGTTTTTCAACTGACTGATAAAAGCCTGCTTTTCGCTGCTGGCGGACTGCGTCATGCCGATCTCCCTGTCACGTTATCTTGGCGTTCGGATTAATAGCGTTCTGAAAACCCGTTCTGACGTTCTTCTTCACGCAGCGTCAGAATTTCCACTCCGTCGGCGGTGACCGCCACGGTGTGCTCCCATTGGGCTGACAGTTTTTTGTCGCGGGTGATCACCGTCCAGCCGTCTTTCTTCTGTTTGATACGGCGATCGCCCTGGTTAATCATCGGTTCGATGGTAAATACCATCCCTTCCTGCAACGTCATGCCGGCACCCGGTTGGCCGAAGTGCAGCACCGCCGGCTCTTCGTGCATCTCGCGACCGATGCCGTGGCCGCAATATTCACGCACGATGCTGTAGCCGGCCTGTTCGGCGTGTTGTTGTATGGCATGGCCGATATCGCCCAGCGTCGCGCCCGGCTTCACCGCGCGGATGCCGGCCCACATCGACTGATAGACATTGTTTACCAGCCGTTTGGCAACCGGCGACGGTTGGCCGATGCAATACATTTTGCTGGAGTCGGCGATATAGCCGTCGTTTTCCAGCGTGATGTCGACGTTGACAATCATGCCGCTGCGCAGGATTTTGCTGGCGGACGGGATGCCGTGGCACACTACTTCGTCGATCGAGGTGTTCAGCACATAAGGGAAATCGTACTGGCCTTTGCTGGCCGGGCGCGACTTCAGCTCATTGACGATGAACGCCTCGGCGCGGTCGTTGATCTCCATGGTGGAGATGCCTTCACGGATCGCGCCATCAAGCATAGCAAACACCTTGGCCAACAGTGCGCCAGAGTGCCGCATTTTGGCAATCTGTTCCGGCGTCTTGATCACAATCTGTTTCACCCGACAATCTCCTTCAGCGTCAGCGCGTTATCTTTCATCATTTTCTTGACCAGTTGTGGATAGGTCAGTTCCGGGTTGAATTCGGCCAGCATGCCGATCTTGATCCAGTATTCGGCCTGCGCGTTGATGGAACGCGTCATGGTCAGGCTGGCAAGGCGCAGATCGTCGTGCAGGGCGTCGGTGATTTTCACAATCCCCATCTCGGTGCTCCCTCAGTGGAAAATATACGAATTGTATACGCTTCGTATGGTGGCGGTGTGGCCGTTTGTGGCGTCGGAATTTTCTGCTCGGCGCCGATTGCCGTGGCCTGGCAATGCGTCTATTGTGTTTGTCGAGGTATTGGCATCACTTTTTTAGAAGGATTTCTGGCGTGACTAAACTGCGTGTTGGGGTAATTTTTGGCGGTAAATCGGCGGAGCATGAGGTTTCACTGCAATCGGCCAAAAACATTGTCGATGCTATCGACAAGGAAAAATTCGAGGTCACGCTGTTGGGGATCGACAAGCAGGGGCAGTGGCATATCAACGACGCGTCCAATTATCTGTTGCATGCGGAAAACCCGGCGCTGATCGCGCTTAACCATTCCAATAACAATGTGGCGCTGGTGCCCGGTCAGCAAAGCCGGCAACTGATCGCCGCCGACGGCGCCGGTGCGCTTGGTCAGCTTGACGTGGTGTTCCCGATCGTACACGGTACGCTGGGCGAAGACGGTTCGCTGCAAGGACTGCTGCGCATGGCCAACCTGCCGTTCGTCGGCGCGGGCGTGCTCGGTTCGGCGGTCAGTATGGACAAAGACGTCACCAAGCGCCTGCTGCGCGACGCCGGGCTGGCGGTAGCACCGTTTGTTACGCTGACGCGCGCCAACCGCAACAAATACGATTTTGCGCAGTTGAGCGAACGCTTGGGATTGCCGCTGTTCGTCAAGCCGGCGAATCAGGGCTCGTCGGTTGGCGTCAGCCGGGTACAGGATCGCCAGCAGTATGAGGCGGCAGTCGCGCTGGCGTTCAGCTTCGATCATAAAGTGCTGGTGGAGTCGGCGATCGTCGGGCGTGAAATCGAATGCGCGGTGCTGGGCAACGATCAACCGCAAGCCAGCGTGTGCGGCGAGATTGTGCTGAACGATGAATTCTATTCCTACGACACCAAATACATCAACGAGCAGGGCGCTCAGGTGGTGGTGCCGGCGGCCATTTCCGAGGCGGCCAGCGACAAGATCCGTCAGGTGGCGCTCAAGGCGTTCCGTGCGCTGGACTGCCTCGGTATGGCGCGTGTCGACGTGTTCCTGACGGCGGACGATAACGTTATAATTAACGAAATCAACACATTGCCTGGATTCACCAACATCAGCATGTACCCGAAACTGTGGGCCGCCAGCGGCGTGGACTACCGGCAGTTGATCACCAGGCTTATCGAACTGGCGCTGGAGCGCCATCAGCAGGATCGCGGGTTGCAAAGCTCGGTGTTTGAGCGCGCATAACGCGGCTATGTCGCCCCTCGGTCGCTGGCCGAGGGGCAAAATGCTACTTCACCGTGACGTCGATGTCGCCGAAATACTTCTTCGCCAACGCCTGCACCGTACCCTGTTGCTGCACCTGGGTAATGGCCGCATCCAACCGCTGTTTCAATTCCCGCTCGTCTTTGCGCAAACCGAAGGCGATGCCGGAACCGAAGATTTTCTCGTCCTGTACCGCGTCGCCGACAAAGGCGAAGCCCTTGCCGTCTGGGTGTGCCAGGAAGCCGCTCTGCCCAGCAGGTGCCATGATCAGCGTAGCGTCGAGGCGACCGGCGGTCAGATCCAGATAGACCTGGTTCTGATCCTGATAAGCGACGACCTCCACGCCCTGCGGCGCCAATGAGCTTTGGCGTAGTTTTCCTGAATCGACCCTTGCAGCACGCCGACGCGTTTGCCGGCCAGTGCGGTGGCGTTTGGCGTCAGGCCGCTATCGGCTTTGGCGATCAGGCGGTTTGGCACCTGATAAATCGCCTTGGTGAAGTCGATAGCCTGCTTGCGCTGTTCAGTCACGTTCATCGCCGAGTTGATGACGTCGAACTTACGCGCCTGCAGCGCCGGGATCAGGCTGTCGAACGAGGTTTCTACCCAGCTGCACTGCAGCTTGGCGGCGGCGCACACCGCATTGCCCAGATCGATATCAAATCCTTCCAGCTGACCGCTGGCGGATTTTGACTCAAACGGCGGGTACAGCGCCTCTACGCCAAAGCGCAGGCCATGCTCGGCGGCCAGGGTAGAACCGGCGGCCAACAGGCAGCCGGCGGCGATCAGCGTTTTCAAAGTCGTTTTCATCAGTGCCCCTTTCCCATGGTGAGATACGGTCGGTTATACGCGGTGCAGGCGACGGGCGCCTTCCAGCAGGGTCTCGTTATCTTTGGAGAAACTCAGTCGAATGATGCCGGTATCGCTGCCGTCGCTATAAAACGCCGACAGCGGCAGGGTGGCGACTTTGGCTTCGCGGATCAGCCGCACCGCAAAATCGTTGTCGCTTTCCTGGCTGAAGCCGCTAAAGCGCGCCAGCATAAAGAAACTGCCGCGGCTTGGCAGCAGCTGCAGACGCGAACCCTGTAACGCGGTCGCCAGCAGATCGCGCTTTTGCTGATAAAACGCCGCCAACCCCAGGTACTGTTGCGGATCTGCCAGGGCGTTTGCAAAGGCGTATTGCATCGGCGTATCGGCGGAGAACACCATGAATTGGTGTACTTTGCGTATTTCCTCCATCAACGCTGCCGGCGCCATGCAGTAGCCGACGCGCCAGCCGGTGACGTGGTAGGTTTTACCGAAGGAGGAGACGATCACGCTGCGTTCGGCCAGCTGTGGATGGCGGGCCATGCCGTGGTGGATTTCGCCGTCGAATACCACATGTTCGTAGACTTCATCCGACAGGATGATGATATCGGTGTCACGCGTCAGCGCCGTCAACCGCTCGATGTCATGCTGGTCGAACACGCTACCGGTGGGGGTTATGCGGGCTGTTGACGATAATCATACGGGTTTTGCCGTTGATGGCGGCAGCCACCCGCTCCCAGTCAATCTGCAGGTTATGCAGTGACATGGCGATCGGCACCGCGGTGGCGCCCTGCAGGCGCACGATCGGCGCATAGCTGTCGAACGCCGGTTCGAAATAAATCACCTCATCGCCGGCGTGCACCAGTGCGCTGATGACGGAGTATAAACCTTCGCTGGCGCTGGCCAATACCGTGATTTCATCGTCAGGGTGGTAACGTGCGCCATACAATCGTTCAACTTTGTCGGATAATGCAGCGCGCAATGCCGCCACGCCGCTCATGGGCGCATATTGATTATGACCTGCGCGCATGGCTTGCGTCACATCCGCGACCAACTGTGGGGCACAGGCGAAGTTGGGGGCGCCCTGTGACAGGTTAAGCGCCTGATGTTCGGCGCTCAATTGGCCGATAACGCTGAAAATGGTGGTGCCGACGTCGGGTAATTTCGAACGCGGCGAGCAGGCGCTGAGCATGGCGTCTCCTGGCAACGGTGAGAGATTGAGTGATTAAGCATCAGTCTGCATGGCGCGACAAGAGAAACTTTGTCATGCTTGCCATGCGTTTTGATCATGGCTGGAGAGGCCAATATGCGAACATCACTGCCGTCACTCGACGTTTTAAAAACCTTTGTTGTGGTAGCGCAACGGCTGAACTTCACCCATGCCGCGCAGGAGCTGCATCTGACGCAGGGGGCGGTGAGCCGCCAGGTGCTGGGACTGGAGCAACAGCTGGGCTATGCGCTGTTCAGCCGGCGTGCCCGTGGATTGACGCTGACGCCGCAGGGGGCGCAGCTGTTGGTGCCGGTACAGCAGACGCTGGAGCAACTGGCGCAGGCGCTGGAACGCGTTGCTGCGCAGCCCGGCGTACTGCGTATCAAATGCCCGACCTGCGCGATGCGCTGGGTGTTGCCGCGCATTATTCGCCTGCAGAACGACAGGCCGGAAATGCGTATCGAATTAACCGCCTCGGTGTCGCACGGGCTGGATTTCGCCAGCGAGCCGTTCGATGCCGCAGTGGTGTTCGGCGTGCCGCGCGGCAAACGCCTGAGCGTCCATCCGCTGTTTGACGAGGTGCTGACGCCGGTATGTACGCCGGATTATCTGGCCGCCGCCAGCCAGCCTTTGACTGCCGCCGATCTGGCGGAGCAAACCCTGTTGCATCCGACCCGTGACCGACGCGACTGGCTACGCTGGCTAACGGCGGCTGGGCAGGCACCGTTGCCGGATGCCAAATCACAGCATTTCGATACCCTCGATTTGGCGATGAGTGCGGCGCTGCAAGGTTTTGGTATCGCCATTGGCGATCTGTGCCTGCTGGAAGACGATCTGCAGGCGCGTCGCATCATCACGCCATTCCCGCTTAGCGTCGCCAGTGGTAGCGGCTATTATTTGGTCTATCCTGAACATGCGGTACTGCCGACGACATTAGTACAATTGGTGGATTTCTTGACCGAGGAAGCACAACACAGTCGCAATAGGCTCAATCGCTACCTGTCTACCACCTCTAACAGCTTGTAACCATTAACGTTACGAATTGTTTCTGCTGAGAAAAAGAGTGTGGCACACTGTCAGACAGCGGATAAAGCCGGCGCATGACAAGCGTCTGCGCTGGGGTTACAGCGGCATGCAGCGCCATTGCATTTGCCGGTAGCCAGTGTGTGTTCCCGGTGGTTGGCCCAGGGGATGAAACGCGCTTCGTTTGTCTGCCGAGTGCGCCGGAGGCGAGCGGACAGCTCGCTTTGCCATCAACCGCATCCGTTTTCCTGTTTAATTTTCCTGCCGTGTCTGTGGCGGGAACATGCCTGAGATAACAATATGAAATGGCTTTGTGTAGTGAGTCTGTTGTCCGGTCTGGCCATCAGCCCGGCATTTGCGCAGGACACCTCCAGCGCAACGCAAGGAATCCACGCGCAACAGCGCGATGCGTTCGTTAGTAATCTGATGAAGCAAATGACGCTGCAAGAAAAAATTGGCCAGTTGCGGCTGATCAGCGTTGGACCGGACAACCCGAAAGAAGCCATTCGCGAAGGCATTCGCCAGGGGCAAATCGGCGCGATTTTCAATACCGTCACCCGGCCGGATATCCGCGTGATGCAAGATCAGGCGATGCAGCTCAGCCGCCTGAAAATCCCGTTATTCTTCGCCTATGACGTGCTGCACGGTCAGCGTACCGTATTCCCGATCAGCCTGGGGCTGGCGGCCAGTTTCGATTTGGAAGCCATCGCGCTCAGCGGCCGGGTATCGGCGCAGGAAGCCAGCGACGACGGCCTGAACATGACCTTTTCGCCGATGGTCGACATCACCCGAGATCCACGCTGGGGGCGGGTGTCGGAAGGCTATGGCGAGGATACCTGGCTGGTGTCGAAAATCGCCAGGGTGATGGTGGATGCCTACCAGAACGGCGACCCGTCCAAACCAGGCTCGGTGATGGCCAGCGTCAAGCATTTCGCGCTGTATGGCGCCACCGAAGGCGGCCGTGACTACAACTCCGTTGACATGAGTCCGCTGCGCATGCAGCAAGACTACCTGCCGCCATACAAGGCGGCGATTGACGCTGGTAGCGGCGGGGTGATGGTGTCGCTCAATGCGATTAACGGCATTCCAGCCACCGCCAACCCGTGGTTGCTGAAAGATCTGCTGCGCAACCAGTGGGGCTTTAGCGGCATTACCATCAGCGATCACGGTGCGATCAAGGAACTTATCAAGCATGGCGTGGCGCAGGATGCGCGCGATGCGGTGCGGCTGGCGATCACCTCCGGCGTCGATATGAGCATGAGTGACGAGTATTACGACAAATACCTGCCGGGGCTGATCAAGGAAGGGCTGGTGTCGGAAAGCGATATCGACCGTGCCTGCCGCGACGTGCTGAATACCAAGTACGACATGGGGCTGTTTAAAGATCCGTACACCCATCTGGGGCCGGTGGGGTCCGATCCACAGGATACCAATGCCGAAAGCCGGCTGCACCGTGCCGAAGCGCGAGTGGTGGCGCGTAAGACCATGGTACTGCTGAAGAACGAACATCAGACGCTGCCGCTGCACAAGCAGGGCACCATTGCGCTGGTGGGGCCGATGGCCGACAGTCAGCGTGACGTGATGGGCAGCTGGTCGGCGGCGGGCGTCGCCAAACAATCGGTAACGCTGCTGCAAGGCATGAAAAACGCCGTCGGCGACAAGGCGAAAATCATCTACGCCAAAGGCGCCAATATCACCCAGGACAAGAGCATCATCGATTATCTGAATCTGTACGAGCCGGCGGTGGAGTTCGACCCCCGTCCTGCGCAGCAAATGATTGATGAAGCAGTCAATGCCGCCAAACAGGCCGACGTGGTAGTGGCGGTAGTGGGGGAGTCGCAGGGCATGGCGCATGAAGCCTCCAGCCGTGCCGACATCACTATCCCGCAGAGCCAGCGCGATCTGATCGCGGCGTTGAAAGCCACCGGCAAACCGCTGGTGCTGGTGCTGATGAATGGCCGACCACTGGCGCTGGAATGGGAAAGCCAGCGGGCGGATGCAATGCTGGAAACCTGGTTCAGCGGCACCGAAGGCGGTAACGCGGTGGCCGACGTGCTGTTTGGCGACTATAACCCGTCCGGTAAACTGCCGATGACCTTCCCGCGTTCAGTGGGGCAGATCCCGATGTATTACAACCACCTGAACACCGGTCGTCCGTTCAATAAAGAAAATCCGGGCAAGTACACCTCGCGTTACTTCGACTCGGCGAACGGCCCGCTGTATCCGTTTGGCTATGGCCTGAGTTACAGCAGCTTTGCGCTGTCGGACTTCACGCTTTCCAGCCCCACCATGGCGCGCAACGGCAAAATCACCGCCAGCGTCACGCTGAAAAATACCGGCAAGTACGACGGCGCCACCGTGGTGCAGTTGTATATTCAGGATGAAACGGCAACGGTCAGTCGCCCGGTGAAGGAGCTGCGCAACTTCAAGAAGGTGATGCTGAAAGCCGGCCAGGCGCAGACGGTGGAACTGCCGATCGTTGAAGACGATCTCAAGTTCTACAATGCCAAGCTGCAATGGGGTGCCGAGCCGGGCAAGTTCAACGTATTTGTTGGACTGGATTCCGATAACGTACAACAGCAGAGCTTTACGCTGAAGTAATCCGCCGCACGGGGCGCAGTCTGATCCTGCGCCCCGCGTGGCATTCCCACTGGTCGTAGGGATTCTGAAGATAACCTTTTATTTTAATCGGTTATCTTCATTTTATTAACTTATTAGCTTGCTGATTTAATAGCTTACTTGCTTAGTAAGCTATTATCTTGATGGCTTGCTCAGTTCTTTTTCAGCAGTGCCAGCAACTGGGCTTCGGTGTTGTCGGCCAGGCCGTCGATCGCCAGCTTGATAATGTCGGAGCGGGTGATACGTACCAGACCGTTGCGCGCCGCCAGTACGATGATGTCGTCGATAGCGTCGACGTGGCTGTCGGTCAGGCTGACAGAAATGGCTTTATAGGTGCGTTTACGGCCCTGGGTTTTGGTTTCGCTGGCGGTGGCGGTAGGGATCAGCGTATGCGATGTGGCGCTGTTGATAAACTCGTCTTCCGACATGCGGTGGGTCGGCGTCCGCTTTTTCATAAGATCACCTCTTTTACCAGGCTTTCGATTTCGTGCTGCGCTTTGGGGTTATGCGCTTCATGAATGGTCTTTGCTTCGCCCCAGGCGTCACGATAAATCTTGCGATCGCACAAGCGGTTGCTCACCAGCGTGAATTGCGGGTATTCGCTTAACACCGCAGCCGCTTCATTGGCTTCGTTAATGAAGATATTGGTCGGACACATGTTCAGCACAATGTAGCCCTTCACTTTTTCATTGTATTCCTGCGCGGTGGAGAACATCTCTGACAGATAGCCGACGGTGTCGAGATCCATCTGCGACGGACGCAGCGGCGACAGGAAGAGGTCGGCGGCCAGTAGGCCGGAGCGCAGTTCGGCGCTGTCGCGGCCGGCGGTATCGACGATAACGTAATCGTAATGGCGGTTCAGCTCCAGCAAGGTCTCCTTGATTTTGCCGGACGCCGCCACCACCGGAATATGTGGCAGCCCATCGCCGTTTTGCCGATCGTTGTACCAGGTCATGATCGATTTTTGGTCGTCGGCGTCAACGATTATCGCTGTTTTGCCTTCCTTGAGGATCAGATACCCGGCGATATTTACCGCCTTGGTTGATTTCCCTACGCCGCCTTTCTGCGAGCCAATCAAAACAATCATGCTGCCATCTCTCAAGTTATTAAGCTGTTAACTTATTAAGTTAGTTGCTTATTAGGTTGATAATCAAACAGGTTAACAGGATACAATATGCCCGAAGCCGCCGAGCTTGCCAAGCGGCTATCCTGCTAACTTAACGCATTATTTTGCTGGCAAGCGGCCAGGCAGGTAAGTAGGAATTCTCTGGGAATAAGCATGGGAGAGGTTGGCAGCTTACGGGTCTGGTTGGTTGTTAGGTTATTAGCTTAATAAGTAATTGCGTTATTGGCCTGGCAGCTTATGGCGAGTGTGGCGCAGCCGGCCGGTCGGGCGCCGCTGGCGCAGCGCCCGTTGCGTTACTTTTTCATCAATGCTTTCAGGTTGGCGAACGGATTGTGCGTGGCGATGCCGACGTCCTGCTGCGCATCCTCGCCGGCCACCACCGTCGAACCGTACTGGTCTGCTTCGGTGTATTTTGAATGCTCATGATCGTGGCAGTACAGGCACAGCATTTCCCAATTGCTGCCATCCTCCGGGTTGTTGCTGTGATCGTGATCGATGTGATGCACCGTTAATTCGCGCAGGTTGGAATAAACAAATTCGCGTGAGCAGCGGCCACAGACCCACGGGAACAGTTTCAGTGCCTTTTCGCGATAGCCGACTTCCAGTTTCGCGTAGTTTTTTGGGATATATGCCATGGTATGCCTGCCGATAGGAAACGATATTGGCGCAATAATACCACAAAGTTTCTGCTGACAACGGTTGGCCGTTAACTGAACCGCTCCACTGCCCACTCGATAAACACTCGCAGTTTGGCGCTTAAATGGCGGTTGGACGGATAGACCACATACAGGTGATCGGCCGGTGGCTGCCAGTCGGCCAGAATGCTGACCAGTTCGCCGCTGTCCAGCTGCGGCTGGGCCATAAAACGCAGCGTTTGTACGATGCCCAGATCGGCCAGCGCCGCTGCGATCAACGCGTTGCCTTCGTTGACGCTGATTTGATAACGATGCTGAATATCGATGGCTTTGCCGCCGTCGACAAAATGCAGTGGTTGAATGCGATCGTTCACCGCGTGGCGATAATGCGCCAGCGGAAAGCCTTGTTCCAGATCGCACGGATGGCGAGGTGTGCCGTGGCGGGCAAGATAGCTCGGCGTGGCGCAGGTGACCCACTCCAGCGCCAACAGCCGGCGGGCGATCAGACTGGAATCCGCCAGTGGCCCGCTGCGCAGCACGCAGTCGGCGCTGTCGCTGATTAAATCAATTTGCCGATCGCCAACCCCCAGATCGATCTGAATCTGCGGATAGCGAGCAAAAAAAATCCGGCAGGGCAGGCAACAGTAGTTGGCGTGCAGAACCGCCGCCGACGTCGATACGCAGCACCCCCTGCGGCGCGCTTTGTGATTCCGTCATGCTGCCCTCCATCTGTTCCAGCTCTGCCAGCCATTTCACCGTGCGCTGGTAATAGCATTCGCCTTCCGGCGTTACCGATACGCTGCGGGTGGTGCGCTGGAACAGCTTGGTTTGCAGGTGGTTTTCCAGATTTTGTACCAGCTTGGTGACGGTGGCTTTCGGCATGCGCAGCGAGTCTGCCGCCCGGGTAAATCCGCCGGTTTCAACCACGCGGGTAAACACGCGGATGGCAAGTAAATGATGATCCATAATGCTCCCAAGGCCCAGAACCCGGCGCTAGCCGGGGAGATTTTCACTCTGCTTCTAGGATTGTTTAGCGTCAACCATGCCGGAGCGCAAGGACAAACCGAACACCAGCGCCGCGGACAGGATCAGCGCACCGCCGAACAGCATGGCGCTGCTGACGCCTTGCCAGTCAACCACTTCACCGCCGAGCAGCGCGCCCGAGGCCAGGGCGATCTGAATGACGCACACCAGTAACGCCTGACCGGCTTCCGGTGCCTGCGGTACGGCGTTGAACATCCAGTTGGTGGCGCAAACCGGCACTGCGCCAAACGCCAGTCCCCAGATCAGTACCATCAGCGTTGCGCCAGGGATACCGCTGAGCAGTGGTGACACAATCAGAATGCCCGCCAGCATAACGGCAATCAGGATAAAGGTGGCGCGCAGGCTGTATTCAGCCAGACGCTCGCCGGCGAAGGTGCCCAGCAGACCGATCGCGCCGTAGGCCAGCAACTGCATCGAAATGGCCGATGGGCTCAGCACAAACACCTGTTGCAGCAGCGGTCGCAGATAGGTGTAGGCGGCAAAGTGACCGATAAACAGCAGTACGATGGCGATCAGGCCAATGCGCGCCAACGGCAGGCGCAGCGGCAACAACAGATCGCGCGGCGTCACCGCGCGGCTCGGCGGCACCGAGGTCAACAGGCGCGCTTGCGCGATCAGCACCGCCAGTGCCAACACGGCGCTGCCAAAGAAGGCGGCGCGCCAGCCGAACATATCGCCAATCAGCGCACCCGCCGGCACGCCGCATACTGCACCGACCGAAATACCGCTCAGGATCAGCGCCGTTGCCCGACCCTGGCTGGCTTCCGGCACCAGATGGCGGCCATAGTTGGCGGCGAATGACCAGAAGCCACCGACGCAAACGCCGAGCAGCACGCGGCCGAGCAGCATCATCGGGAAGTTGACCGCCAGCGCGGAAACCAGATTGGAGACGATCAACAGCAGCGACAGACCGAGCATCAACAGGCGACGATCGAGCCGCCCGGAGGCCAGACTCAGCGCCGGCGCGGCGACCGCAGCGACGATGCCGGGCATGGTCACCATCAGGCCGGCGGTACCGGTACTGACGTTCAGGGAAGGGGCGATATTGGTCAGCAAACCGATCGGCAGGAATTCTGTTGTCACCATAACAAAACAGGCGACCGTCAGTGAAAAAATGGCCAACCAGGCTGATGATGCAGGTTTATCTTTATTATTCAGCATAATACCGCTCGTCTCAGGAGATATTGTGATTCGCTCGCACCGGCAGCGAGTGACAGAGATCACAATTTACGCAGCGTTGTGCGCCAGATAAATCCGTTTGCGGTAATTACACTGTTTCTGTACAGGAACAATCGTGCCGTACGGCGGCCAGACTAGAGCCCCGGCGCCTTCCACAGCGAGGTGGTCAGGCCGTGATCCACCAGCGTCAGTTGATCGGCATACACTTCCAGCCAGGTCTCCTTCTGCCGTTGATACAAGGTATGCAGGGCCATATCCGGTTGATATTGCCGCTCCCAGCGTACCAGCCGTTCACCGGTTTCCGCCAGCGAGGGATACAGCCCGACGCCAACCCCGGCGGCAATGGCGCAGCCCAGTGCGGTCGCCTCTTTCACTAGCGGCACCTGCACCGGCAAGCCGGTGACGTCGCTGAGGATCTGACTCCACAGCTTGCCTTTGGCACCGCCGCCGGCGAATACCAGCGATTGCGGCTGTACGCCGGAAAAGCGTGCAATTTGCTGCAGATTGCAGGCGGAAACGATCGCCGCATTTTCTTCCAATGCGCGAAACAGCGTCTGCTTGTTGCAACGCTCGGGATCCAGCGACATATTGATAAATGACGGCGCGGCGTGATACCAGTGGTTAAAATGCATGGCGTCGGAAAAAATCGGCATCACGCCGTAGGCGCCGGGCGGCACCCGTGCCGCCATCTCCTCCAGCAGCGCATAGGCATCGACCCCCAGCCGCTGCGCCAGCAGTTTTTCTTCTGCACAGAATGCATCGCGGAACCAGCGCATGGTCAGGCCGGTGAAGAAACTGATGGATTCCGCCTGCGCCATGCCGGGAATAACGTGCGGATTAAT
The DNA here is from genome assembly GCF_900635445.1 of Serratia odorifera. Lineage (NCBI taxonomy): Bacteria > Pseudomonadati > Pseudomonadota > Gammaproteobacteria > Enterobacterales > Yersiniaceae > Serratia > Serratia odorifera. The sequence goes on along the minus strand of NZ_LR134117.1, from coordinate 5,068,673 downwards.
GCGAATGTTCATCTCGGGATCGGTCAGCGGCTGGGGCAGATTGACGATTTGCTGCCAAAAGGTTCCGCCCAGCACCGCCGTTTGCCCGGCGCGCACCACCCCCAGCCCCAGACAGCCCAACTGCACATCGCCGCCGCCCATCACCACCGGCGTGCCGGCCAGCAGCCCGCTTTGTTGTGCCGCCAGCGCGGTGACCTGGCCCAGCAGGCTGCCGGTTTCCTTTACCGGCGACAGCATATCGGCGCGCAGACCGGCCATATCCAGCAGTTCGGGACGCCAGTTGCGGCTGGTCAGATCCAGCATGCCGGTGGTGCCGGCATTGGACGGATCCACCGCCAGTTCACCGCTGAGACAGTTTGCCAGCCAATCGCCGATCATGGTGACCGTCGCCGCGCGGCGATAGATGTCAGGGCGATTATGCGCCAACCACAGCAGGCGCGGCATGGCGCTCAACGCCAGCGTCTGGCCGGAATAGCGATAAACCTCGCGCTCAAAGCCGTGATTATGCAGCTCCTTGAGCTCGCTGACCTCGCGGCTGGCACGAGCGTCGACGTTGGCGCAGGCCCAGATGGCTGCGCCGTCGCTATCGTACAGCACGATACCTTCACGCATCGAACAGCATGCCAGCGCACGGATCTCCTGCGCCTCGGCGTTGGCCTGCTGCAACGCCTGTCGTATGCACTGACAGGCCAGTTGCCAGTTGTGGCTGAGATCGAACTCCATCGAACCGGGCACGTTCGGCACCGCCAGATGGCGCCATTCCGCCTGGCCGCTGGCGATTTGCTGGCCTTCCAGATCAAAAATGACCGCTCGAATGCTGCCCGTACCTGCGTCCAATGCCATCAATAAATTGCGCATAGTTCACACTCTCTGGAAGACCAGTCTTAACTATAGATGGCGGGTGGGATTGACGAGGCAGGCGACGCGGGCGTGAGGTTTAAGAACTGTGAGGTGGGCTGCAAAAACGCCGAGCTGAGGCGGAAATCCGCCCAATAGCGCCTAGCATTGGGGGATATCCCCGTGTCAGCAAGGAGCCGTTATGCAGGTTACGTTAGTCGAAATCAACGTCAAACCCGACCAAGTGGAGCAGTTTCTCGCGGTGTTTCGCGCCAACCATCTTGGCGCCATTGCCGAGCCGGGCAACCTGCGATTTGACGTACTGCAGGATGAGAACATCCCGACGCGCTTTTATATCTATGAAGCCTATAAGGATCGGCACGCGGTGGAGGCGCATAAAAAAACGCCGCATTACCTGCAATGCGTAGAGCAACTGGAGGCGCTGATGACCGAGCCGCGCAAGAAAACCTCGTTTATCGGCGTGATGCCGGCGTAGCCTTTATCGCCGCGCGTCGTCGGCTCGCAGAAAATTTAATTGAGTTGCAGGGTACATCACCGCTAACGTTATACCTATCAACTATCCCGTTGCTCTGGAGCAAACATGGCAGTCCGCGATCGGTTATTGGCGTTGTTGGTGGTGATTATCTGGGGGGTGAATTTCGTCATTATCAAGTACGGCTTACAGAGCATGCCGCCTTTTCTGCTGGCCGGGCTGCGTTTCCTGTTGGTGGCGCTGCCGGCGATATTTTTTATTCCCCGCCCGCAACTGCCGTGGAAATGGCTGATGCTGTACGGCCTGAGCATGAGTTTTGGCCAGTTTGCGCTGTTGTTTCTGGCCATCAAGGTCGGCATGCCGGCCGGGCTGGCGTCGCTGGTGCTACAGGCGCAGGTGTTCTTTACGCTGTTATTGGCGATGCTGTTGCTGGGAGACCGGCTGCGCGCCAACCACCTGGTGGGGATCGTTATCGCCACCGCCGGCATGCTGTTGCTGGCGCAGGCCAGCCTGCAACAGCAGGGGAGCGGCGCGGTGCCGCTGGCCGGACTGTTGCTGACGCTCGGCGCGGCGTTGTCCTGGGCGCTGGGTAATGTTGCCAATAAGAAAATCATGAGCACCTTTCGCCAGCAGGGTATCCTGCCGCTGGTGGTATGGAGCGCGCTGATTCCCATATTGCCATTTTTTGCCTGTAGCTGGCTGTTCGACGACCGTCAGTTGGCGATCGACAGCCTGCGTCATTTGCGCTTAAGCAGCGTATTGGTGATTGCCTATCTGGCGTTTGCCGCCACCCTGTTCGGCTATTCTATCTGGGGCAGCCTGCTGGCGCGTTATGAAACCTGGCGAGTGGCGCCGCTGGCGCTATTGGTTCCGTTGGTTGGGTTGCTCAGTGCCTGGTTGCTGATGGGGGAAACATTATCCACGCTGCAAATTGCCGGTGCGCTGTGCGTGCTGGCCGGCATGGCAGTCAATATGTTTGGCTTGCCGCGTTGGCGGCCGGTCGCCGCTGCCGGCAAATAACCAACGCAGACGGCGCGTGTTTACTCTTCGTTGCGCGCCATCTGCTGGCGCTGGTAGGCGTCGCTGGCGGCCTGTATTTCGTCCAGCACCGACCCCACGTCGGCGCTTTTGCTGCTTTCCTGATAGTGGCCGGTCAGCGTGCTTTCTGGCGTCAGTTTGCCTTCCTGATACAGCGCCCAGATTTCCTTGGCGTATTTGCTGCCCAGCAGCTGCGGCGCGAACTGGCCGTAATATTGCGTCATGTTGTTGATATCACGTTCAAACATGCTTTTGGCGTGATTGTTGGCGGCGGCGTCGACCACCTGCGGTAGATCGATGATCACCGGGCCGTTTTTATCCATCAGCACGTTGAATTCCGACAGATCGCCATGCACCAGCCCGGCGCACAGCATGCGCACCGCGTAGTTCATCATCAATGCATGATCGGCCAGCGCCTGCGCCGGCTCCAGCGTGATGTCGCTCAGGCGCGGGGCCACCAGGCCTTCTTCATCGGTGATAAGCTCCATCAGCAGCACGCCGTCAAGGCAGATATCCGGTTGTGGCACGCGCACGCCGGCCTTTGCCAGCAGGTGTAGCGCATCGACCTCGGTGTTTTGCCAGGCTTCTTCCTGCTGTTGGCGACCAAAGCGGGAACCTTTGCTCATCGCACGCGCATCGCGGCTGTTACGCACTTTGCGGCCTTCCTGATAATGCACCGCTTGTTTGAAGTTGCGTTTGTCCGCTTCTTTGTACACTTTGGCGCAGCGGATGTCGTTACCGCAGCGCACGATAAACACGTCGGCCTCTTTACCGCTTTTCAAACGACGAATGACGTCGTCGATTAAACCATCATCTACCAATGGCTGGAGTCGTTTTGGAATTTTCATGCAGCCTTGTACCCTATTTAGGCTCTGGTGTGAATGGTTTGCCTGGTCAGAATTGCCAATTAGACCAGAAAGCGGGTAATTAGTTTGCCCGCCGCCGGCGTTGCTGCGGCCTGTCAGACATTTTCCGCCAATACCCATACGCTGACGCTGCCGCCGTTGACCGGAAAGTCGGCGCGGCCCTCCTGGTCCGTTTCGATCGTCTCTGCGCGGTTGCCAAGGAAGTCGCGCCATTGCCGATGCGCCAGCGCATTGCCCAGCGTCACCGTTTTGCTGTTTTCTGCGCCGTTGGTCAGCACTACCACGCAGCCCGGTGCCTCTGCGGTACCGCTGCGGCTGAAGGCGACACAGTGCCTATCGTCGAAGTAATCGGTTTGTGCCCCGTTGGCAAAACGCTGGCGGGCGACGATCAGTTTTTCCAACTCGGTGATGACCGGCATGTCGATCGGGTACTCGCCGCCATCACGGCCGGTATCCTGATAGCTTGCGCCATACAGATCCGGATAAAACACGCAGGGTACGCCCTGTTCGCGCAGCAGGATCAGCGCGTAGGCCAGCGGTTTGAACCAGGGTTCAACCGGCGCTTCCAGCGATTGTAGCGGCTGTGTATCGTGGTTGGCGACAATCGTCACCGCGTGGCTGGGATGGGTGGCGGTCAGGGTATCGGTAAAGATCTGCGCCATGTCGAATTGATCGGCCTGTTTCGATGCCTGGTGGAATTTCAGATGCAGTGCCACGTCGAACAGCATCACTCTGCCGTCTACCATGTCGATGTATTGTTGCAGCGACGCCAAATCGTGCGACCAGTATTCGGCGACGATCAACAGATCGCGCTGTGCCGCTTCTCGCACGTGGTCGGCCCACTGTTTGAAGAACCAGGCCGGAATGTGTTTGGCGGCGTCGAGGCGGAATCCGTCACAGGGCAGGGTTTCCAGCAGCCAGCGCCCCCAGTATTTCAACTCTTCTGCCACCGCGCTATTGCGTAACTCCACGTCGGCGCCCATCAGATAATCGAAATTGCCTTTCTCGTCATCGACCTGCTCGTTCCAGCCGTCATCGCCGTAGTCGTTGGCGATTTTAAAGATGCCTTTTTCCTGCGGATCTTCCAGGTAATCTACGCCGCTAAAGCAGGTGTAGTCCCAAACGAAGGCGGAATATTTCCCCTGACGGCCTGGAAAGGTGAAACGGGTGTAGGCGGTGGCGTCAAAACCGCGGTCGTCAATGTCATTACGATCCTGCGTATCGGTGCGGTAAACATGCACCCGTTCGGTTTCGTCAGCCCCCATCTTGTGGTTGAACACCGTGTCGTAAATGATGCGTACCCCGTGCTCACGCAGAGTATTGGCGGCATGGATCAGCGATTCCCGGTCGCCGTATTTGGTGGCGCGGCTGCCTTTCTGATCGAACTCGCCCAAATCGAACAAATCGTAGCTGTCGTAGCCAACCGAATAGCCGCCGGATGCGCCTTTGTAGGCCGGTGGTAACCACAGGTCGGTGATGCCGATCTCGGCAATCTGCGCAGCGCGTTGCGCCGCTTCTTGCCATAGCTTGCCGCCATCGGGGTAATACCAATGGAAAAACTGCAATAAAGTGGTTTTTTTCGTCATGAGCCGGCATCCCGCTTAGCCAAAGTAAAGAGGAGGGCGTCCGCAACTGACCGTTTACCTGCCGCGGCTGGCCTCGTTTAAGCATGGGCCAAAATTGGCAAAAGGGAAAATCACCCACGGCTATCAATGCGCACCAGGTTTGGTGCATAGCGTAGCGATAGTCGAGACAACGCTAGCAAACCAGATGCGGAACCGGCCTCGCTGGCGCTGAATGTTCAGCACCATGGCGCTGGTGTTGGGGGACGGCAAGCCGGGGCGGGGCATTGGCGCGCAGCCGGATTACGGCGATGAGTTCATCACGCGACGGGGTGGCGGGTTTTCCAGAAAACACAAAAGGCGGCCAGGGCCGCCTCTTTGCGCAATTGCCGTGTCAGCAATTGATTAATTGTAGATGATCGCAGTGCCGTGCAGTTTGTTGTCACCGGCAGTTGAAATGATCTGGAATGATTTTGCACCGGCTTCATCCGCTTTGGCTGCCAGTTTGTTTTCCAGGCTAGTCAGGTCAGAAGCACCGCTTACCGTTACCACACCGGCTTTTTGCAGATCGGCAGGTTGGCTGTTAACCAGTTCGGCAGCGAAGCTACCAAATGAAACAGAAGCAAGAGCAAGAGCAGCGATGGTCATTTTCAGGTTTTTCATAATCATATTCCTATCTTATGTTCGGTATGAAGTTTGTTCTGTTGGTCGTTAAATTAATTAACGATCGATAATTTAATGTTAGACGCCGGTTTGGCGAATTGCAAGTTATTTTTTAATGTTCGTTAATTAATTCCTGGTTTTTCGTATCTCTGCGAAGGGTAAAACGGCATTTCCCGGCGCTGGAATTAAATTAACTTACTGTTATTTATAAATAACTGCCGTTCCGTGCAGCTGGTTGTTACCACCGGCACCGATGATGCGGTATGACGAGGCGCCTTGTTGCTCGGCTTTTTTTGCCAGGCTGGCTTGCAGAGAGGTAATATCCGACGCGCCGCTGCTGCTGACGACGCCGATTTTCTGTTGGTTTGCCGGTTGACTGTTGACCTGTTCTGCGGCGAAACTGCCGAAGGAGAGGCTGGCCAGAGTCAGTGCGGTTAATGCTATTTTTAAGTTTTTCATAAAGTTGGTTCCTATCCGAGAATTCGATTGAGTCATTTTGTCTTTGTCGTTACATTTAAATAATGATCGATAACTAAATGGTAATCGCTTCTCGACGCCGGCGCAATATTTTTTTATAATGATCGTTAATTTAATTGGCAAGCCCTGATTCGGGGCGCAACACGCGAGGGTCTATGACTATCAAAGAAGAGGTATGTGCGAAGAAAACGCGCGGCAGACCGAAACAGTTTGATCGCGACCAGGCGCTGGACCGTGCGCTCGATCTGTTTTGGCGCCACGGTTATGAATCAACCTCGCTGGCCGATCTGGTCGAGGTCACCGGCGCCAAAGCGCCGACGCTGTACGCCGAGTTCGGTAACAAAGAGGGGCTGTTTCGTGCCGCCGTTGAACGTTATCTGAGCAAGTACACCACCTGTACCAACCAGTTGCTGGAACAGACGTTACCGATAGCCGAAGTGGTTGAAGCCTACGTGCGCTCATCGGCGGAGGTATTTACCGATCCGCAAACGCCGTCGGGCTGCTTTATGGTGTGTGCTTCCGCGGCATTGTCTCCGGCATCCGACGACGTGGCCGAAATGCTGCGTCGCAAACATCATACGCAGGAAGCCAGCCTCAAGGCCTGTTTCGATCGCAAGGTACAGCAGGGGGAGCTGTTGGCGAAAACCGACACCGCGTTACTGGCCAAGTACATTATGTGCACCATTGAAGGCATGTCGGTTCAGGCGCGTGAAGGAGCCAGCCGTGACGATTTGCTACGCCTGGTGGAGACGCTGATGATGATTTGGCCACGCCTGAGCCAGGTGGGCAACAAGGTTTGATGCCGGCAGCGCCGGCAACTTGCAGGTCATCGAGGCCTCGCTAAGGTGTGCCACGTCTCATGTGCAGCAGCGGGAACGGCTTACCCTGACCGTCACGCTCTGAGCGGCCGATAACGCTGAAGCCGTAATGCCGATAAAACGCCATGGCCTGTGGGTTCTGTTCATTGACGTCGAGCAACAGCACATCATGTTGCTGCTCGACAAATGCCAACAGCGATTTGCCGATGCCTTTGCCGCGCTGTTCGGCGGCAACGAACAGCATCTCGACCTTGTTGGCGTTCATGCCGATGAAGCCGCCAATCCGACCGGTGTGATCCTGAGCGACCCAAACGGCCAGCGTGGGCAGATAGTCATTGGCGATCAACGGACGCAGATCGGCAATCTGCCTTTCCGTCAGAAAATGATGGGTTGCGCGCACAGAACTCAGCCAGACCGCCAGCAATCGTGGGTAATCGTCGGGGGTGCCGGCTCTGATAATCATCTTTTCTACCTCCTGTATTAGCCCACCGGCTACTCTATAACAAAGCCGAACCACGGGGAACGCCCCGTCACCCTATACTGCGCGGCATGCTCTGAGCAGGCGGGAATTCGCCAGCGCCATGGCGTCGTTACTTGCCGTATCCGACCAGAGTGCGCAACCGGGCGGTGAAAAACGGTAAAAAATCGACTGCTTAGCGGAATTTTGAGAGTTTTACGCGTGATCCGGTTGGCGAATGCGTTTTACACTGGCAAAAAGCAGATTTCTATTTCGCGCAGGATTATTTTCCTTGTCTGCGCAGTGACCCTATTGAGGCGATATGAACCAGTCATATGTACTTGCTGAAGTCAGTAATGAAAACCAAACGCTGGTGGCGGTGGTTCAGCAAGATCACCGGGCAGCCTATTTTTATATTTATCCCGCGGAGGCGTTCAGCGAACGTTTTCAGGTACGCGCCTGCTGGTTGCGTAACCTGGCGGCTGCGCCGCAGCAGGAAGATCGCGCCGCGCTGGAACTTGGCCAGCCGCCGATGCTGGCCGCGGAATTTTGCCGCAACCTGGAGGGGGAAGCGCCGCTGAATCCGGAAGGGTTGCAGGTGGTGTGGAGTGAAAGCGATGACGGCGCCGCGCTGTGGTATTACGGCCAGCTGCTGTCGGTGATCCCCGGTTGGAGCCTGTATATCGACCATTCGGTGTGTTATTCCGCCAGCTGCATCAAGGAAAGCCCGTTAGCTTATCCACTGGGCTCCGCATCGACCAATACGCAATATGCGCTGGCGGAAAACACCCGCCAGTTTTGGCGCAGTTGGCAGCGCGAAGAAGGCAACCCGTGGCCGAAAATGCAGCGCGACTATCTGGCGCAGTATGAACAGCATTTCGGTCCGTCGGTTAAATATTACGCGATCGATCAGGGCAAGTGGCCGCCGATGGCCATCAGCCAACATGAACGCGACGGCATTTACTATTTTCTGACCATGGGGATCAGCATCCGACCGATGCCGTGGGTCGAGATCCTGTTCAATGATGACGCCACGCAGTACCGGCGCATGGAGCTGGGTATCGCCATTGACGGTCAGTACATGACCGAAGACAACGCGATACAGATGGCCAGTGCGCTGGCGGGCTTTGCCCACGTGCCCTGGGCGCAGATCACCTGGATGGGGGAAGGGCACACCCTGGCGTCGGAAGTGGCACCACAGGGTTATGCAGGCTATGTGCTGTCTTCGCGGTTCTACCCTTATCAGCAGCATTTGACGTTGCCGACCCAGTACGGCGATCCGGTCAATCTTTACTGGGCCAGCCCGGTATTTGAAAACGAACGCATCCAGACTCAGGCGACGCCGAACGGCGGACATGAGCTGGTGACTGGCCTGCGTGAGCAGGGGGTTGACCATATCTTTCGTCCGCGCCAACCGCTATGCTGATGTGAAACTTATCGATGGAGACCCCAATGACCGCAGCGCTGTTGATTATTGATGTGCAGAAAGGCCTGTTTATGCCGCCACCGGCCGATGCCGATGCGGTGATTGATCGGATCAACATGCTGAGCGCCGCGGCGCGCCAGGCGCAAGTGCCGGTGATTTTCATCCAGCATCAGACCGCCGATGATGAACTGGCCCATGGCAGCGATGCCTGGCAGGTTGATCCGCGCTTACAGCAGGTCGCAGGGGATTTGCGGGTAGAAAAAACCACGCCGGACTCTTTTTTGCGTACCAATCTGCAAGCGCTGTTGCAACAGCACGGCGTTACGCAACTGGTGATTTGCGGTTACTCGACCGAATATTGCGTTGACAGCACCACTCGCCGCGCCGCCGGGCACGGTTATCCGGTGGTGTTGGCAGCCGATGCCCACACCAGCCATGACAAGGCGCACGCCAGCGGTGAGTGGATACGTCAGCACCATAACGCCGCGCTGTCGAGCATGGAGAGTTTCGGCGTGCCGATCCGCGCGGTTGCCAGCAGAGATATCCGTTTCTGATCCCTCGGAGCGCCAGACCGGCGCTCCCTGTCCCTAGCTGCCGACGCGGGCTCCACCGTTAATCGGTAACAGCGTACCGGTAATGAATGCCGCTGCCGGCGACGCCAGCCACAACGCCGCTTCGGCAACGTCCTCCACCCGACCGGTACGCGCCAGCGGCGTGTCGGCGGTAATGGCGTCAATAACGCTGGCTGGCAGACCATCGCCAAAAAAAACGCGTATCGGCGATGTAACCAGGCGCAATGGCGTTAACGGTAATGCCTTGCGGCCCCAGTTCACGCGCCAGACTGACGGTCAGGCCAACCACGCCGGCCTTGGCGGCGGAATAGCCCAGCGCGCCGGGGTTGCCACTGCCGCATTGCGCAGCGATTGAACTGATATTGACGATGCGTCCGCCCGGCTTGCGCAGGTGCGGCAGCATGGCCTGGGTAAACAGAAAGGTACTCTTCAGGTTACCGTCAATCACCGCATTCCACTGCTGTTCAGCCTGCGCCAATGGCGTATCGACGCTGATAACGCGGGTAAATCCGGCGTTATTGATCAGCACATCTACCGTGCCCAAAGCCTGGATCAGACGCGGCATCAGTGCGTCAATCTCGGCGCGCTGGCTGAGATCCGCCGAAAAGTGCAGCGTGCCGCTGCCGATCCGTTGCGCCGCAGCCTGCAAACGTTGCAGGCTGCGCGCCACGATGGCGACACGGTAGCCCTGCATCGCCATTCGTTGCGCGGTGGCCAGGCCAATGCCGCTTGAGCCACCGCTAATCACGACCGTAGGTTGTGTCATGTGAAACTCCTCCAACTGCCGATGGCGCGTCTGCGCCGGTGATGTCGAGGGAAAGTATTGGTATTTACCATTGATACCGCCAATACTGTTTTTATGATTTGATAATATGAAAAAGGTATCGCGTGATTGAACTACGCCAATTGCGGCAGTTTATTGCCGTGGCTGAAGAGATGAGCTTTCACCGCGCCGCACAACGCTTGCATATGGCGCAGCCGCCGCTGACGGCGGCAATCCGTAAAATCGAGCAGGAACTGGGGGTTAGGCTGCTGGAGCGTGGCAACCGCATTACGCGTATTACCGACGCCGGGCAGGTGTTTTTGCTCGAAGCGCGGCGCACGCTGGCGCAGTTCGAGCGCACGCTGTTACATACCCAGCGTGCTGCGCAGGGGCAAACGGCGTCGCTGCGGCTGACCTTTGTCGACAGCACGGTCAATGCACTGTTGCCAGGGCTGCTGCGTCAGTTTCGTCAACGTTATCCGCAGATAGATTTTCAGCTGCAGGAAGCCGCCACGGCGGAACAGTTGGTGGCCTTGCGTGACGATCGCGCCGATGTCGGTCTGGTGGTGCTGCCGATTGCACCGCAAGAGGGCATACAGTTAACGCCGTTGCTGTTGGAGCGCATGATGCTGGCGTTGCCGGAACACCATCCGTTGGCGAACGCCGCGCAGATCGGTTTGTCAGACGTGTCGGAGGAACCTTGGGTGCTGTTCCCGGCGCATTATGGGCCGGGGATGCACGCGGCGATTCTACAGGCATGCGCGATGGCCGGTTTCACTCCGCGGGTAGTACAGCAGGCGCGGCAAATGCAAACCATTGGCGGGTTAGTGGCCGGTGGGGAGGGCGTTGCGCTGATGCCGTCGCTGTTTGCGGCGTTGCGGCCGCCCGGGGTGGTATTCCGCGAACTTAGCGGTATCGGTACGCCGGTGGCGTATTCACTGGCTCTGGCCTACCGGCAGGCATCGCCATTGATCGACGATTTCATCCAGCTTGCGGTGCGGCACGCGGCGGAGTATCAGCAACAGGTATTGCCTCTGGTGCTCTAAGGCGACAAGCGCCATTCCTGCCGCATCGGCAACGGGAATGGCAGCGGCGTTGCGGGTTAGGCCGGGCTATCGGTAATCGGGTGTTTGACCACGAAGATATACGACAGGGCGCCAATCAGGGTAAAGCAGGAACACAGCGTCAACGCCAGGCTAAACGAGTTGGTGGTATCGAGGATCCAACCGGTGATCACCGGCGCAAACGAGGCGAAGATAAAGCTGGCGAAGTTCTGGATGCTGCCCACCGAGGCGGTCATGCGCGAAGTGACCGCCACATGGATCAACCCCCAGCAGGAGGTGCCGGCAAAGTGAATGCAGAACAGCGCCATGCCGATCAGCAATACCGCGCTGTAGGTGGTGGTGGCCTGCGCCACCACCGAGGTGAAGGCGGCGGAAAGCAGCATGCCGGCAACGATGCAGATCTTGCGGCTCTTGAGCGGCACCATGCCGCGCTTGACCAGCCAGTCGGTGACGAAGCCGTTAGACAACATGCCGGCGGCGCCGAACAGGAACGGAATGGCTGACAGCATCCCGGTGCTTTTCAAATCCAGATGGTAGGTGGTTTGCAAATAGCCGGGCAACCAGGCCAGATACAGCCAGGCGGTGTAGTTGATGCCGCTAAAGCCGATCATCATGCCCCACATGGTGCGATTCTTGAACAACGCACGCCATTCCTTCAGGTTCATCGGTTCGCGGCGCGCGCTGACGCTGCCGGCGTTCAGGTAGGTTTGCTCCTGTGCGCTGAGATCGAGATCCTGACGGTTGCGATAAATCATGTACCAGCCGATCGACAGCGCGATGCCCAGCACGCCAATGGTAATGAACATGCCACGCCAGCCAAACGCGATCATCATCGCGGTGAGGATTGGCGGGCTGATGGCCAGGCCAATGGTCGAGGCGGCGTTGAAGATGCCCATCGGCATCCCGCGATCTTTAATGTTGAACCAGTCGTTAATCACTTTTACGCCACACGGGTTCATGGGCGCTTCGCCAATGCCCAGACCGATGCGTACCCAGATAAATTGGGTAAAGCTCTGGATCATGCCGGACAGGGTCTGGAACAGCGACCAGACAAACATCCCCAGTCCGAGCATGATACGCGGCCCCTTGCGGTCCAGCAGCGGGCCACAGGGCAGTTGCGCTATGCCGTAGGCCAATGAAAACGCCGAAAGCAGCAGGCCGATTTCGGTACCGCTCAGCCCCATTTCTTCGCGAATTGTCGAGTTGGCAACCGACAGTGAACTGCGATCGAGAAAGTTAATGATTGCCGCCAAGAATAATAAAATCATTGAGGTGGTCTGGATTTTTTTTATTCTGGCTGAACGAACGATGGCACCGTCAGGTGGCATAGGAATAATGGTATCCGTGTAATTTTCCTGTTTTCCATCACTGGTGCTGGCAGGGCTCACTTTTTCCATCTTTATCTCCAGATGTGTATTTTGTATGTGACTGCAAGTAATCGGTATAGAGGGCGCTGCGATTTGGTGGTGTGATTAATGCGCATTCCGTGCGCCGGATAGGCTTTTACTGTTTTTTATCGGTTTTAAATATGCCGATGGTAAATAAAAGGGAGGGCGTCAGGCGACGGACTGATTAATCGAACGAATCATCGATTGTTTGGCGGTGTCGAGATGATGGTGCAGCTCGCGGATGGCTTCCTGATCGTTACGGCAGATAAGCGCGCTGAGGATCGCCATGTGCTCCTCGATGGCAATGATGTTTCGCTGCTTGAGATCGGTTTCATCCCATTGATAATGAAAGTGGAAAATCACCGAGATAATCTCCAGCGACTGGTTGAAGAACGGGTTGTTGGCGGCAGAAAGGATCAGCCCGTGCAGATCCCGATCGAGTTGCGAAAAACAGCCGGTAATTGCTGCTGATGGTTTCACGCAGCTCACGGTGACGGCTCAGCAGTTCTTTGGCCTGCAACCAGCGTTCATCATGCGACGGCAGATTCAAAAAGCGTGACAGGGCGTGGGTTTCCAGCATCTGCCGCAGTTCAAAACAGTTGCTCGGCGTAGTGCCGATCGAACTGCTTCATGCGCCACTGGCCGCGTTTGACATTGTCGAGCAGATTGTAGCGGCTAAAGCGCAGCAAAAATTCCCGGACCACAACCGGGCTGACGTTGACCAGCCGCGACAGTTGCAGTTCGCTGAAACAGTCGCCGGCGCGCAGCTGTTTTTGGTTAATCATCTGATAAAACGCCTTTTCAAACAGCGTGCTTTGCGCGTCCAGGGTCTGTGCCATGCAGTCGAAACCGTCTTCCGCCTGCGGCAAACGCAGGATCGCATAATTATCCTGCACCTTTGCCAACACCCCGCAGCGCTGAAAGTGGTCCAGGGCATGGCGTACCGTGGTGCGACTGATGTTGTACATTTCGGCCAGCGCCGCCTGGGAGGGCAGCGGCGAGCGGATATGTCCGTGAATCAGGCCATCGATCATCTGGTTAATCACATTTTGTCGCAAATTTTGGCTTCGGCTCATGGCGTATCTCAGCTGTTTTTTATGAATTTAAAACCAATTTAAAACGGTTTATTTGGCGCTGAATCACAAATCATCATAATTAAAACGCCAGCCGGTTATTTTTATTTAATAACCAACTCCAGATAACTGGAGGAACCATAATGACCACAATGAATACATTGATTTGCCAGCAACCCACACAATTGGTTTATCAGCAGCGGCCGATACCGACGCCGGCGGCGGATGAGGCAGTGATTAAAATGATTACCGTGGGTATCTGCGGCACGGATATTCATGCCTGGTCGGGTCATCAGCCTTATTTCAGCTATCCCCGAGTATTGGGCCATGAAATATGTGGCGATATCGTCAGCGTGGGTAGCCAGGTCAGCAGTTTGCGTGTCGGGCAGCGCATGGCGGTGATCCCGTATCTGTCCTGTGGCCAGTGCGGGGCCTGCCACAGCGGCCGCAGCAACTGTTGTGAAAACATTTCGGTGATCGGCGTGCACCAGGACGGCGGTTTCTGCCAGTATCTTAGCGTACCGGCCAGCAATTTATTGCCGGTGGGGGATATCGCGCCGGAGGCCGCGGCGCTGATCGAACCGTTTGCCATCGCCGCCCATGCGGTGCGACGGGCAGCCATCGTTGCCGACGATCATCTGCTGGTGGTCGGAGCCGGGCCGATTGGTCTTGGCGTGGCGGCGATTGCCCTGGCGGACGGCGCCCGGGTCGTGGTGGCCGATACCAGTGAACAGCGGCGGGCGCATGTTGCGCAGGTGCTCGGCGTCGCCACGCTGGATCCGGCGCAGGCAGGGTTCGACGCGGCGCTACGCGAGCAGTTTGATGGCCGGTTGGCAGCAAAGGTGATTGATGCCACCGGCAATCAGCGGGCGATGAATAACACCGTTAACCTGATTCGCCATGGCGGTAGCATCGTGTTTGTTGGGCTGTTCAAAGGCGAATTCAGCTTCTCCGATCCGGAGTTCCATAAAAAGGAAACCACCTTGATGGGCAGCCGCAACGCCACCCATGAGGACTTCGTCAAGGTAGGCCGATTGATGGCAGCCGGCAGCATCACCGCTGACATGATGCTGTCGCATCATTTTGACTTCGACACCCTGGCACAACGTTATGAAAGCGACGTGATCAACAATAAATCATTGATTAAAGGCGTAATTCATTTCAGCTGAATAATGCCTTCCCGCTTGCCAGCGACGGGCGCAGCATACGGCACCCGTCGCTCGGCCGTCATTTTCCGGCCATAAAACCATCATCCAGATGTCATAAACTTATCCCTTAATAGGTGCCGATAACGAATAGCCAACCTAACCAATGAGAGATGGCTTATGGCTCAGGCACAGTTAAAACTTGCAACAACCGATTTCCCAGGGCAACAGCCGATCCCACTGCGCAAAGTCCTGGCGGTCAAAGGGCTGGGTAAAGCCTATAAATCCCAGCAGCGGGTATTGGACGATATCAATTTCGATTTGCACGCCGGCGAATTTGTCGCGGTGATCGGCCGCTCTGGCGCCGGCAAATCCACGCTGCTGCACACGCTCAACGGCACCATTCCTTCCAGCTGCGGTGAAATGCTGCACTTTGACGAAGCCGGCGTGGCGCAGGACATCGCGCAACTTTCCGCCCGCCAGATGCGCCAATGGCGGGCCTGTTGCGGCATGATTTTCCAGGATTTCTGCCTGGTGCCGCGTCTGGACGTGATTACCAACGTGTTGCTCGGGCGGCTCAGCCATACCTCTACGCTCAAATCCTTTTTTAAAGTATTCGACGACGCCGATCGTGCGCGCGCCATCGAACTGTTGCAGTGGCTCAATATGTTGCCGCATGCGCTGCAGCGGGCCGAAAACCTGTCCGGCGGGCAGATGCAGCGCGTGGCGATTTGCCGCGCATTGATGCAGAACCCGAAGATCCTGCTGGCCGACGAGCCGGTTGCCTCGCTGGATCCGAAGAACACCCGCCGCATTATGGACGCATTGCAGAAAGTCAGCGAGAACGACATCGCGGTGATGGTGAACCTGCACTCGGTGGAACTGGTGCAGGAATACTGCACGCGGGTGATTGGTATCGCGCAGGGGAAAATTGTTTTTGACGGTCATCCATCACAGCTGAATGACCGGATTTTGCACCAGTTGTACGGCGAAGACGTTAATCAAATACATTAATTTAAAAGGCTACAGCAATGAAAAAAGTATTCAGTCTGACCACCATGATGGCCGGCGCGATGATGGTATTTAACGCTGGCGCTGCGGACGCGCCCAAAGAGCTTAATTTAGGCATTCTCGGCGGTCAGAACGCCACCCAGCAGATTGGCGACAACCAGTGCGTAAAGCAGTTCTTTGACAAGGAGCTGAAAGTTGATACCAAACTGCGTAACTCATCCGACTATTCCGGCGTGATCCAGGGGCTGTTGGGCGGCAAGATCGACCTGGTGCTCAGCATGTCGCCAGCGTCGTTCGCCTCGGTGTATATCAAGGATCCGCAGGCGGTCGATCTGGTCGGCATTGCCGTCGACGATGTCGATCAGTCGCGGGGTTACCATTCGGTGGTGGTGGTCAAAGCCGACAGTCCTTACCAGAAACTGGAAGATCTGAAAGGCAAATCGTTCGGTTTTGCCGATCCGGATTCTACCTCCGGCTTCCTGATGCCAGATCACAGCTTCAAACAGCTGTTTGGCGGTAACTCGGACAATAAATACAACGGCTTTTTCTCTAGCGTGACCTTTTCCGGCGGCCATGAGCAGGACATTCTCGGCGTGCTGAACGGCCAGTTTGAAGGCGCCGTCACCTGGACATCGCTGATTGGCGATTACAACACCGGTTATACCAGTGGCGCGTTCACCCGCATGATTCGCATGGATCAGCCGGATCTGATGAAAAAGATCCGTATCATCTGGCAATCCCCGCTGATCCCGAACGGCCCGATCCTGGTGCGCAATGCACTGCCGGCCGACTTCAAGGCCAAGGTCGTGGCGGCGATCAAAAAGCTGGATAAGGAAGATCACGGTTGCTTTATCAAGGCGATGGGCGGTAAGCAGCACATTGGCGAAACCACGCTGGCGGAATACCAGCCGGTGATTGACCTGAAGCGCGCGTTGGCGAAAGGCGAACGTTAAACCAGCGCCGGAGGTTCAAGCACGGGGCGCGGTACGCCGCGCCCGATTGGCATCAACAGGTTAACGTGGACCGTGCGGTTCAGTCTCTGACGGTGAGTTATTTTGAATACAGATTTTGCGCATTATTACCAGCGGGTTCGCAGCAAACAAAAGCGTGAAACGCTGATATGGTCGCTGACGCTGGCGGTACTCTATCTTGGCGCCGGCAAGCTGGCCGAGTTCAATTTGCATACCGTATGGGTATCGCTACCGAATTTCTTTGATTACCTTGCCGAAACGCTGCCGATCCTGCATTGGGATCGCCTGTTCGCCGATGGCCATACCGAAGGCTCGTTGGCCTATTGGGGCTACCGCCTGCATATCCAGCTGCCGTTGCTGTGGGAGACACTGAATCTGGCGCTGGCGGCAACCCTGCTGTCGGTGCTGGTTGCCGGCGTGCTGGCGTTTCTGGCTGCCAACAACACCCATAGCCCGGCGTCGCTGCGCATGGCCATTCGCACACTGGTGGCCTTTTTGCGTACCATGCCGGAGCTGGCCTGGGCGGTGATGTTTGTGATGGCGTTTGGCATTGGCGCGATACCGGGCTTTATGGCGCTGGCGCTGCACACCATCGGCAGCCTGACCAAGCTGTTTTATGAAGCGCTGGAAACCAGTTCCAACAAACCGGTGCGTGGACTGGTCGCCTGTGGTGCGACGCCGCTGCAACGCATGCGTTTTGGCCTGTGGCCGCAGGTCAAGCCGGTGTTTCTGTCATACAGTTTCATGCGCCTGGAAATCAACTTCCGCCAGTCAACCATTCTGGGATTGGTGGGGGCGGGTGGCATCGGTCAGGAACTGATGACCAATATCAAACTGGACCGTTACGATCAGGTCAGCATGACGCTGCTGCTGATTATCGTGGTGGTGTCATTGCTGGACTACATCTCCGGCGAACTGCGCAAACGCGTGGTGGAGGGGGGCAAATGATGCTCGGACAAACGGTTTCCGCAGAACGGTTACAGACCTTGCAACGGCAGCATACGGTCATTTTTTCGCAGCAGCGCCGTTACCTGCGTACCCTGGGCCTGATTGCTGCGGCGATCGGCGTATATTATCTGTTCTTCTTTCTGTTCTTCGGCATTTCCTGGCCGCAGTTGCTGAATGGCTGCCAGCAAATCGGCCGCTATTTTATGCGTATGTTCGTCTGGCATGACTTCGTCAACTGGCCGTTCGGCTATTATTTCCAGCAGATCTTCATCACCATCGGCATTGTGTTTGCCGGTACGCTGACCGCGACGCTGCTGGCATTGCCGCTGTCGTTCCTGGCGGCACGCAACGTGATGTCGACGCCGCTGTTGCGGCCGATCGCTGCGCTGGTGCGCCGCTTGCTGGATCTGCTACGTGGCATCGATATGGCGATCTGGGGGCTGATTTTCGTGCGCGCCGTCGGCATGGGGCCACTGGCCGGGGTGCTGGCGATTGTGGTGCAGGACGTCGGCTTGCTGGGCAAGCTGTATGCCGAAGGGCATGAAGCGGTGGACAAGTCGCCGGGGCGTGGCCTGACGGCAGTGGGCGCCAACGGTTTGCAGAAACATCGCTACGGCATCTTTACCCAGTCGTTTCCTACTTTTCTGGCACTCAGCCTGTATCAGATTGAATCCAATACCCGTTCTGCGGCGGTGCTGGGCTTTGTCGGCGCCGGCGGTATCGGGCTGGTGTATGCCGAAAACATGCGGCTGTGGAACTGGGACGTGGTGATGTTTATCACGCTGCTGCTGGTGGCGGTGGTGATGACCATGGACAAGGTTTCTTCGGTACTGCGCAACAAATACATTATTGGCGAAGACATTCCGCTGTATCAGCAAAAAAGCCAAATCGATTGAGAAACCCCTTACCGATCCCTATACTGCCGCACATATTCAAGGCGTGCGGCAGCCTTTCCATGTCGCGCCGCGCGTCTTCCCGCTTTACCAGCTAAAGGCAATTCCATGATTAACAATGACGTCCTGCGCAGTGTGCGCTACATGCTGAGCATTAACGACGCAAAAATGGTTGAGATCGTCAAACTGGACGGTTTTGACGTTGATGTCGCGGCGATGGGCGCTTATGTCATCAAAGAAGGCGAACCGGGCTTTGAAAAATGCCCCGACGAGGTGATGGCGCATTTCCTGAACGGCCTGGTGTTCTTTAAACGCGGCAAGGATGACAAATTCCCGGCACCGCCGGTAGAGCTGCCGATCACCAATAACCTGGTGCTGAAGAAACTGCGCGTGGCGTTTGAACTGAAAGACACCGATCTGTTCCAGATCTTCACCGCCGTTGATTTCCGTATCTCCAAGCCGGAGCTGAGCGCGCTGTTCCGCAAGCAGGGTACCAAGAACTACCGCCCATGCGGCGATCAGATGCTGCGCTACTTCCTGAAAGGGCTGGCGCAGCGCGTACGCGGCGCATAATCCGTGCCGGGCCGCTAACGCATCGGCTCGTGGCAATCTCCAGCACCTCTCTCGAGGTGCTTTTTTTTGCACCTTTTTTGTTCGCCTCCTGCGCGCCGCTGGTGCATGCTTTTTGTCCGTTTCGTAATGGATTTTTATTTAATCATTTAAAATCATGTGGATGAAAAACTGGCACGCGGGTTGCTCAGCTGAATTCAATCTTGTGTACTAGATGGAATTCAGCCGATGACCCAGCCAGTAAAGCAACACGGTTTTACCCTCAGCGAATGGCAGCATTACTACCAGACCCAGCCGAGCGCCGAACGTATCGCCTGCGTGCGCCTGACCATCGATGCGCTGTTGCACGGCCTCGACGCGCAAGACAACGCCTGGATCTGTCTGGCTGACGCCGAGCGCCGCCAGGCGCAGTATCGCCAATTGGCACAACGGCTGGAGGCGGTGGCGGGGGATCTCAGCCGCTTGCCGCTGTTTGGCATACCGTTCGCGGTGAAAGACAATATCGACGTGGGCGGCTGGCCAACGTCGGCTGCCTGCCCGGCGTTCGCCTATCAGGCCAAGGCGGATGCAGAAGTGGTTGCCAGGCTGCGTGCCGCCGGTGCCATCGTTATCGGCAAGACCAACCTTGACCAGTTCGCTACCGGATTGGTAGGTACTCGCTCCCCGCACGGTGCGGTGGTCAACAGCATTAACCCGCTGTACGTCAGCGGCGGATCCAGCTCAGGTTCGGCGTCGGTGGTGGCGCGTGGGCTGACGCCTTTTTCGCTGGGCACCGATACCGCCGGTTCCGGACGTGTACCGGCCGGCTTCAATAACATCGTCGGGCTGAAGCCGACCAAAGGCTGGCTGTCGAATCGTGGCGTGGTGCCGGCGTGTCGACTCAATGACTGCGTATCGGTTTTTGCGCTGACGGTGGCCGATGCGGCGCTGGTCGCCGAGCTGGCCGGCGGTTATCACGCCGACGACGCCTATTCTCGCGCCAATCCGGCCACTGCCCCGGCGGACTTGCCACACGCGCCGCGCTTTGCCGTGCCGCAAACGCTGGAGTTCTTTGGCGACAAACAGGCCGAACGGGCATTCCAGGCGGCGCTGGACCAATTACAGGCCGCCGGCGTGCGGCTAGAACCACTGGATTTTACGCCGTTTCGCGTGCTGGCGGAGCAGCTCTACTACGGCCCGTGGGTGGCAGAACGCACCGTGGCGGTGGAAGGCCTGCTCAGCAGCCACCCCGACGCCATCGATCCGGTGGTGCGCGGCATCCTCGGTAACGGCCAGCAATACAGCGCCTGCGACGCCTACAAGGCGGAATACCTGCGTGCCGAACTGGCGCGCCAGATTAACCGGCAACTGGCGCAGTTTGATGCGCTGGTGGTGCCAACCTCACCGACCATCCGCACTCTGGCGGAAATGGCGCAGGAACCGGTGCTGTTTAATTCACAGTTTGGCACCTATACCAATTTCACCAATCTGGCTGACCTTTGCGCGTTGGCGCTGCCGGCGCCGATGCGCGCCGACGGTCTGCCGGCGGGTATCACGCTGATCGCACCGGCCTGGCACGATCGGGCGCTGGCGGCGTTTGGCCAGCGCTGGCAGCAAGGTCAAGACTGGCCGCTGGGGGCTACCGCTCGCGGCATGTCGCCGCAGCCGGCGCTGGCGCCTTCCCCACAGCATCTGCGGCTGGCCGTAGTGGGCGCTCACCTTAGCGGTATGCCGCTCAACGGCCAATTAACCCGGCGCCAGGCGGTGTGGGTGGAGCAAACCACCACCGCGCCGTGCTACCGGCTGTATGCGCTGGCTGACACCCAGCCACCCAAACCGGGGCTGGTGAAGGCGCAGAGCGGCGCGGCGATCGACGTTGAACTGTGGGATATCCCGCTGGCGCGCGTTGGCGAGTTTTTGGCCGAGATCCCGGCGCCGTTGGGTATCGGTACGCTGCTGCTGGCGGATGGTCGCCGGGTGAAGGGTTTTATCTGCGAGCCGGCTGCGTTGACCGCCGCCGTGGATATTACCGACTTCGGTGGCTGGAGAAATTACACCCGCCAACTGGCGAGCCGCGATGACGTGGGTGCAAGCGACGCTCCCGGTTGCTGACATCGCTGATGGCCGGATGCTCCCCGTTTGTCGACGGCGATCGGGGCCGGAAACGTTCTGGATACATAAGGATTTCATAATGTTTACCACCGTATTGATTGCCAATCGTGGCGAAATTGCCTGCCGCGCGATCCGCACCCTGAAACGTCTGGGGATCGCCAGCGTCGCAGTGTATTCCGCTGCCGATCGCCATGCACCACACGTCACCGACGCCGATTGCGCGGTAGCGCTGGGTGGCGAAAAGGCCGCAGACAGTTACCTGTGCATTGACAAGATCCTGGCTGCGGCGGCGCAGAGCGGCGCGCAGGCGATTTATCCCGGTTACGGATTCCTGTCGGAAAGCGCCGAATTTGCCGAGGCCTGCGAGGCGGCCGGCATCGCGTTTATTGGCCCGACCGCCCGGCAGATCCGCGAATTTGGCCTCAAGCACCGCGCCCGTGAACTGGCGGCGCTCGCCGGGGTGCCGATGACGCCGGGCACCGGTCTGCTGGATAGCGTAGAGGCAGCGGTTGAAGCGGCGGCACACATCGGTTACCCGGTGATGCTGAAAAGTACCGCCGGCGGTGGCGGTATTGGCCTGTCGCGCTGCGATGATCAGGCCGCGCTGCGGGAAGCCTACGACGGTGTGAAGCGTATGGGACAACAGTTCTTCCGCGACGCCGGTGCGTTTGTTGAACGCTGCGTCGAACGGGCGCGCCACGTGGAAGTGCAAATCTTTGGCGATGGTCAGGGGCGCGTGCTGGCGCTTGGTGAACGAGACTGCTCATTGCAGCGGCGCAACCAGAAAGTGGTGGAAGAAACGCCGGCGCCAAATCTGCCCGAGGCGACCCGGCAGGCGCTGCATCGCGCGGCGATTGCACTGGGGTGAATCGGTCAACTATCGCAGCGCTGGCACGGTGGAGTTTATCTATGACGGCGAGCGCGACGAGTTTTACTTTCTGGAGGTGAACACCCGACTACAGGTTGAGCACCCGGTGACCGAAGCGGTAACCGGCCTGGATCTGATCGAATGTATGCTACAGGTGGCGGCGGGTGACGATTTGGACTGGGCGGCGTTGCAACGCGCTCCGCAGGGCGCGGCGATCGAGGTGCGCATTTATGCCGAAGACCCGCTGAAAAACTTCCAGCCAAGCCCCGGCGTACTGACCGAGGTCAGTTTCCCGCCTGACGTGCGGGTTGACGGCTGGGTCAGTACCGGCAGCGAAGTATCGGCGTTTTACGATCCGATGATCGCCAAGCTGATCGTGTATGGCGACGATCGGGCGCAGGCGCTGGCGAAAATGCAGCAGGCGCTGGGCGCCACGCAACTGCACGGCATTGCCACCAATCTGGATTACCTGCGCCAGATCGTGGCGACCGAGGCGTTCCGTCACGGCGACGTCTGGACGAGGATGCTCGACGACTTCAGTTACCAGGCGCACTGCATTGAAGTGCTGCAACCCGGCACTTACAGCAGTGTACAGGACTATCCCGGCCGGCTGGGGTATTGGGATATCGGCGTGCCGCCGTCCGGGCCGATGGATGATTTTGCTTTCCGTCTGGCCAACCGCATCGTCGGCAACCATCCGAGTGCCGCCGGGCTGGAGTTCACCCTGCAAGGCCCGACGCTGCGTTTTCACTGCGCGGCCACCATTGCCCTGACCGGCGCCGACTGCCCGGCAGAGCTGGACGGCGAACCATTGACCTATTGGCAACCGATCGCGGTGCGTGCCGGGCAGCGACTGACGCTCGGCCGGGCGCGCCACGGCTGCCGAACCTATCTGGCAGTGCGCAACGGCTTTGACGTGCCGATGTATCTCGGCAGCCGTTCCACCTTCGCACTCGGCCAGTTTGGCGGCCATGCCGGCCGCATTCTGCGGGTTGCCGACATGCTGGCCATCGCCCAGCCAGAGCTGTCTGCCAGCAGCACGCCGGCACCGATCGCCGCGCCGCAGGCGATGGACGACAGCCTGATCCCGCAGTATGGCGAGGTCTGGAATATTGGCGTGCTGTATGGGCCGCACGGCGCGCCGGATTTCTTCACCCCACAATCGATTGAAACCTTTTTTTGCCAGCGAATGGCAGGTGCATTACAACTCCAACCGTCTTGGCGTGCGGCTATCCGGGCCAAAACCCGACTGGGCACGGCAGGACGGCGGCGAAGCGGGGCTGCATCCTTCCAACGTGCATGATTGTGAATACGCCATCGGCGCCATCAACTTCACCGGTGACTTCCCGGTGATCCTCACTCGCGACGGGCCGAGCCTCGGTGGTTTCGTCTGCCCGGTAACCATTGCCAAGGCCGAACTGTGGAAAGTCGGTCAGGTGAAACCGGGCGATCGCATCCGTTTCCATCCGATTGGCTTCAAGCAGGCGCAGTCGCTGGAGCAGGCGCAGCTCGGCAGCATTGAAGCGCTGGCGGCGATCAAGGCCATTACTCTGCCGGCTCCGGCGTTGACGCCGGGCGATACGGCGTCGGCGACCATCGTTGCCGCGCTGCCCGCAGAGCAGGGGCGACCGGCGGTGGTGTATCGCCAGGCGGGGGACGGCTACCTGCTGATGGAGTACGGCGACAACGTGCTGGATCTGGCATCGCGGCTGCGTATTCATCTGCTGATGCAATCGCTGGAGCAGCAGCCGATCGCTGGTGTGGAAGAGCTGGCGCCGGGGGGTTCGCTCGCTGCAGGTTCGCTACGACAGTCGGGTTATCGGTCAGCGCGATCTGGTGGCGCGCCTGCTGACGCGCGAACTGGCGTTGGCTGACGTCAGCAACCTGAAGGTGCCGACGCGCATCGTGTATTTACCGATGGCGTTTGAGGATTCCGCCACGCTGGGGGGCGGTGGATCGCTATCAGCAAACCGTGCGCTCCAGCGCACCATGGCTGCCCAACAACGTCGATTTCATTCAGCGGATTAATGGGCTGAGCCAGCGTGAACGGGGTGCGTGACATCATCTTCGACGCCAGTTACCTGATCCTCGGGCTTGGCGACGTCTATCTCGGCGCGCCTTGCGCGGTGCCTGTCGATCCACGTCATCGCCTGCTGAGTTCGAAATACAGCCCGGCGCGAACCCATACCGCCGAAGGGACGGGTAGGCATCGGCGGTATGTATATGTGCATTTACGGCATGGATTCGCCGGGGGGCTATCAATTGGTCGGGCGCACGCTGCCGATCTGGAACAAGTACCTGAAAAACTCGCAGTTCTCCACCGGGCAGCCGTGGCTGCTGCGCTTCTTCGACCAGGTGCGCTTTTATCCGGTCAGCGAACAGGAGTTGGAACAGCAGCGCGAGGCGTTCCGTGAGGGGGCGCATGCAAATCCGCATTGAACCCGGTGAGTTCGACTTCGCCGAATACAACCGTTTCCTGGTGGATAACGCCGGGCAGATCGCCGAGTTCCAGCAGCGTCAGCAGCAGGCATTTCGCAGCGAAGTGGCGCGCTGGCAGGCTGAAGATGCTGAGCCGGAAGCGCAACTCTTGCCGCCGGTGGAGGACGACAGCCAGATCGACGGCTATCTGGTCAGCGCCGATTTGAATGGCAACGTGTGGAAAATCCTGGTCGAACCGGGCCAGTCGGTCGAAGCGGGCCAACCGCTGATTGTGGTGGAAGCGATGAAAATGGAACTGGCGGTCACCGCGCCGCGCGCCGGCGTGGTCAAGCGCATCAGTTGCCAGCCCGGTAGGCCGGTAGGCCCGGGCGATGCGTTGCTGTGGCTGGAACACGCCAGCTGAGCGACGCGCACAGGCTTTGCGGAGCCGGGCGAATACCCACGGGACAGAGAGGAAGCGTATGCAAATCGCCAATCACCACAACAAGACACGGCCGGAGGGGCTGGCGGAGCGCATCTATTTGCAGCTCAAGGACGACATCTTTGAGTTTCGGCTGCTGCCGGGCGACCGTTTCAGCGAAAGCGACGTCGCCGCACGTATGGACGTCAGCCGTACGCCGGTACGCCAGGCGCTGTTCTGGCTGGAACGGGAGGGCTATGTCGACGTGCATTTTCGCAGCGGCTGGCAGGTGCGCCCGTTCGATTTTGCCTATTTCGAGGAGCTGTACGACCTGCGCATCGTGCTGGAGCGGGAAGCGGTGAAGCGCCTGTGTGCCCGGTCAGTGGGGGAAACGCCGCCGACGCTGACGGAACTGGCGGCGTTCTGGCTGCATGACCCGCGGCTGGAAGAGGGCAAAACCGTGGCGCTGCACGATGAGCAATTTCACCTGACGCTGGTCGCTGCCGCCGGTAACGGGGAAATGGCGCGCATTCATCGTGACGTCACCGAGAAGATTCGCATCATTCGTCGGCTGGACTTTACCCAGGGGCCGCGTATCGGAGGCGACCTATAACGAACACGCCGCGATTTTGCAGGCGATTTTGCAACACCGCACTGAGGAGGCACAAACGCTGCTCGCTAATCACATTGCCGTCAGCAAGGCCGAAGTACGAAAAATAACCCTGCATATGCTGCATCAGGCGCGGCGTTGACAGGGCAGGCATTCATCTCATTTCACCAGGAGTCGCACTATGCAACGTCGTCATTTTATCAAGGCTTTCGCTCTGTCCGCCAGCGTGATCGGCATGGGAATCGCCTGGAGCGTACAGGCCGCCGACACCATCAAGGTCGGTATCCTGCACTCGCTGTCCGGCACCATGGCCATTTCTGAAACGCCATTGAAAGACGTGGCGTTGATGACCATTGCGGATATCAACGCCAAGGGGGGCGTATTGGGCAAAAAGCTTGAACCAGTGGTGGTCGATCCGGCCTCCAACTGGCCGCTGTTCGCCGAAAAGGCGCGCCAGTTACTGACGCAGGATAAAGCGGCGGTGGTGTTTGGCTGCTGGACCTCGGTGTCGCGCAAATCGGTGCTGCCGGTGTTTGAAGAGCTGAACGGCCTGCTGTTCTACCCGGTGCAGTATGAAGGCGAAGAAATGTCACCCAACGTGTTTTATACCGGCGCGGCGCCAAACCAGCAGGCGATCCCGGCGGTGGAGTACCTGATGAGCGAAGACGGCGGCAGCGCCAGGCGCTTCTTCCTGCTGGGTACCGACTATGTCTACCCGCGCACCACTAACAAGATCCTGCGCGCCTTCCTGCATTCGAAGGGGGTACAGGATAAAGATATCGAGGAAGTGTATACGCCATTCGGCTATAGCGATTACCAAACCATCGTCGCCAACATCAAGAAGTTCTCCGCCGGTGGCAAAACTGCGGTGATCTCCACCATCAACGGCGATTCCAACGTGCCGTTCTATAAAGAACTGGCCAATCAGGGACTGAAAGCCACCGAGGTACCGGTGATCGCCTTCTCGGTCGGCGAGGAGGAGCTGCGTGGCATCGACGCCAAGCCGCTGGTGGGCCAATCTGGCCGCGTGGAACTACTTCCAGTCGGTGGATAACCCGGTCAACCGCAAGTTCGTCGCCGAATGGCGCGCCTATGCCAAAAGCGCATAACCTGCCAAATTACGCCAGTGCCGTAACCAACGATCCGATGGAAGCGACCTACGTCGGCATCCATATGTGGGCCGCAGGCGGTGGAAAAGCCGGCACCACCGACGTGGATAAAGTGCGCGCCGCGATGGCCGGGCAAAGCTTTGCCGCGCCGTCGGGCTTTACCCTGACCATGGACAGCACCAATCACCATCTGCACAAACCGGTAATGATCGGTGAAATCGAAGACAACGGGCAGTTCAACGTGGTGTGGCAGACCGACCAGCCGGTGCGTGCGCAACCGTGGAGCCCGTTTATTGCCGGCAACGACAAAAAGCCAGACAGCCCGGTGAAGGGCGGTAAGTAATGCCATTGGTCGGCAGTGGCGCGGCGTGCCGCGCCGTTTGCCGACCAGGCAAAGCCAAGGCCGGGTACGCCCGGCGCAACGGAGAGACAGCCAATGCCATTATTGAGCTTATCCAGACTGCGGCCGTGGTTATGGCTGCTGTGTTGCCTGCCGCTCTGGGCACAGGCCGGACCGGCCAGTGATTTTGCCGCCGCCAGCCGCGCTCAGCAGGCGCGATTGCTGCAGGCGTGGGCCGCCGAGCCGGACGCTGCGCGGCTGCCATTGTTACAGGCGCTGAAGCAGGAAAAGGTGGTGATTGACGGCGCCGGGCAGGCGTTCGTCCAGCAGGGCGATAAACTGCTGCCGCTGGAGGGGGATGCCGCAGTGCAGGGACGGTGAAAAAAGTGTGGGCTGAATAACCGGCTGCGCATCCTGATCGCCAATGCCCTGTCGGCGCACCGCCTGGTCAGTGACGATGCACAACTGCGATTGCAGGCGGCCACCGCGCTGCAACGCGAGGCACAAAGCGACCAGTTGCCGTTGCTAAGCCGACGGCTGGCGGTGGAGCAGAACGCGGAGGTTCACCTGGCGTTGAGTGTGGCGCTGGCCAACCTGCAAACTGGCTGCCGACAGCCCGCAGGTGCGGCTGAACGCGGTGAAGTTGCTGGGCAGTTCGAGCGATGCGCAAACCCTGGCGCGTCTGCAAACGCTGACACAGGCGGCCAACGAGCCGGATGCCGCGGTGCGGGCCGCCGCGCAGCAGAGTCTGGACAGCATCAAGCACCGACTGATGATCGGCGATCTGATCGGTCAGGCGTTTGCCGGGCTGTCGCTGGGATCGATCCTGCTTTTGGCGGCGCTCGGACTGGCGATCACCTACGGTTTACTCGGGGTAATCAACATGGCTCACGGCGAGATGCTGATGCTCGGCGCCTATGCCGCCTATCTGGTTCAGGGGCTGTTTCAGCAGTTCGCACCGCAGTGGCTGGCGCTGTATCCGCTGGTGGCGCTGCCAGTGGCGTTTGCCGTGACCGCGGCGATTGGCATGGCGCTCGAGCGCACGGTGATTCGCCACTTGTATGGCCGGCCGCTGGAAACGTTGCTGGCGACCTGGGGCATCAGCCTGATGTTGATCCAACTGGTGCGGATGCTGTTTGGCACACAGAACGTGGAGGTGGCCAACCCCGCCTGGCTGTCCGGCGGGATCGCACTGTTGCCCAACCTGGTGCTGCCGTGGAACCGCATCGCGGTAATGGTGTTTGTGGCGCTGGTGTTGGTGTTTACCTGGCTGTTGCTGAATAAAACCCGGCTCGGCATGAACGTGCGTGCGGTAACGCAAAACCGCGCCATGGCCGCGTGCTGCGGCGTGCCGACCGGGCGTGTTGACATGCTGGCGTTCGGTCTCGGTTCCGGCATCGCCGGGTTGGGCGGCGTGGCGCTGTCGCAGCTCGGTAACGTTGGGCCGGAACTGGGGCAGGGATATATCATCGATTCATTTCTGGTGGTGGTGCTGGGGGGCGTTGGGCAATTGGCCGGCACGGTGGTGGCCGCGCTGGGACTCGGTATTGTCAACAAAATCCTCGAGCCGCAACTGGGCGCCGTATTGGGCAAAATCCTGATCCTGGCGCTGATCGTTCTGTTTATTCAAAAGCGTCCTCAAGGGCATGTTTGCCTTTAAGGGCAGGGTGATTGACTGATGAGCCAACCATTGACCGTGACCGGACTGCAAAGAAAGCGCCGCGCGTCGCCTGGAGCCTCGGCGGACTGCTGTTGCTGGCGGCTGATGAGCATGCCGTTTCTGGCGCCTACTGCCGGCGGAACACCCGCTGGCGATCTCCACCTATACGACTGACGCTGGTGGGCGCAAATCCTGTGCTATGCGGTGGGTGGCCGTCGCGCTGGATCTGGTGTGGGGCTATGCCGGACTGCTGTCGCTTGGCCATGGGCTGTTCTTTGCGCTCGGTGGCTATGCCATGGGCATGTACCTGATGCGCCAGGCGGCCGGCGACGGCCTGCCGGCGTTTATGTCCTTCCTGTCGTGGAGCGAACTGCCGTGGTTCTGGAGCGGTACGCAATACTTTGCCTGGGCGCTGTGCCTGATCGTACTGGTGCCGGGGGGGCTGGCCTGGCTGTTTGGTTACTTTGCCTTCCGCTCCAAAATCAAGGGCGTCTATTTCTCTATCATGACCCAGGCGCTGACCTATGCCGGCATGCTGTTGTTCTTTCGTAATGAAACCGGCTTTGGCGGCAACAACGGTTTTACCGGTTTCACCACGTTGCTCGGCTTCTCCATCACCGCTACCCGGCACGCGCGTGGCGCTGTTTTTTGGCCACGGTACTGCTGCTGGTCGCCAGTCTGGCGTTAGGCTTTGCGCTGGCGCGCAGCAAATTCGGCCGCGTGCTGACGGCGGTACGCGACGCAGAAAATCGCCTGATGTTCTGCGGCTATGATCCAAAGGGATTCAAACTGTTCGTCTGGACGCTGTCGGCGGTGCTGTGTGGGCTGGCCGGCGCGCTGTATGTCCCACAGGTCGGTATCATCAACCCGAGCGAAATGTCGCCGACCAATTCGATCGAGGCGGCGATTTGGGTGGCGTTCGGCGGGCGTGGCACGTTGGTGGGGCCGCTGCTCGGCGCGGGTATCGTCAACGGCGCCAAAAGCTGGTTCACCATGGCGATACCGGAATATTGGCAGTTATTTCCTCGGGCTGATGTTTATCCTGGTGACGCTGTTTCTACCGCGCGGCGTGATGGGTTTGCTGCGCAGGAGGAAGTCCTGATGAGTTCGATGCAGATTAGCGAGCCACTGTTTACCCCACCCACTGCCGGCCGACAAACGTCGCACGCAGACCGATCCGATCCTGCTGCTGGACAAGATCAACGTCAGCTTCGACGGATTTCACGCGCTGCGCGATCTGTCGTTGCAGATCGGCGTCGCGAGTTGCGCTGTGTGATCGGGCCTAACGGCGCCGGTAAAACCAACCTTGATGGACGTGATCACCGGCAAAACGCGGCCGGACAGCGGGCGGGTGTTTTACGATCAAACGCGCGATCTGACGACGATGGATCCGATCCGCATCGCGCAGAGCGGCATTGGCCGCAAGTTTCAAAAGCCGACGGTATTCGAAGCGCTGACGGTGTTTGAAAATCTGGCGATCGCGCAGAAAAACCCGAAATCGGTGTGGGCCTGTCTGCGTGCCAAACTGAACGGCGAACAGCGCGATCGCATTGACCAGATGCTGAAAACCCTCAGGCTGAGCCATGAACGACACCGCCCGGCGGGGCTGCTGTCGCACGGGCAAAAACAGTTTCTGGAAATCGGCATGCTGTTGGTGCAGGAGCCGCACCTGCTACTGCTTGATGAACCGGCTGCCGGTATGACCGATGCCGAAACCGAATATACCGCTGAACTGTTCAAATCGCTGGCCGGCAGCCATTCGCTGATGGTGGTGGAGCATGACATGGGGTTTGTCGAAAGCATTGCCGACCACGTGACGGTACTGCATCAGGGGCAGGTTCTGGCAGAGGGATCCCTGGCGCAGGTACAGGCTGACGAGCAGGTGATCGAGGTCTATCTGGGGCGCTGAGCCAATCAAAGAGGGAACATAGCCATGTTGCACGTTAGCGAACTGAATCAGTTTTACGGCGGCAGTCATATTTTGCGCGGGCTGTCTTTTGAGGTGCCGATCGGTGAAGTCACCTGCCTGCTGGGGCGTAACGGCGTGGGAAAAACGACCCTGTTGAAGTGCCTGATGGGGCTGGTGCCGGCGAAGAGCGGCGACATTGTCTGGCAGGGCAAAACCATCAATAGCCGTAAACCGCACCAGCGGGTACAGGCCGGCATCGCCTATGTGCCGCAGGGGCGCGAGATATTCCCGCGCCTGACGGTAGAGGAAAACCTGCTGATGGGTTGGCGCGCTTTTCCGGCGGCGCGGCGAAACGGGTACCGACGCAGATCTACCAGCTGTTCCCGGTGTTGGAACAGATGAAGCAGCGGCGTGGCGGCGATCTGTCCGGTGGGCAACAACAGCAGTTGGCGATTGGCCGCGCACTGGCCTGTCGGCCACGGCTGCTGATCCTTGATGAGCCGACCGAAGGTATCCAGCCTTCGGTGATCAAAGAGATCGGCACGGTGATCACACAGCTGGCGGCGCAGGGAGACATGGCCATTTTACTGGTGGAACAATTCTATGATTTCGCCGCCGAACTGGCGGATCGCTATCTGGTGATGTCGCGCGGCCAGATTGTACAGCGCGGTAGCGGCGGCGAGATGGAGCGGGACGGCGTACGGGGACTGGTGGCGATTTGATCGCCAGCCCCCGGTGGAGGCTAGAGAGGATTGGCTACTGCGGAGCTGTCAAAAGGGGCGCTGACGTGACCGACGGCATACCACTGGGCCGCACCGCTCAACCGTGCCGGCGCCGTTCGCCACAGCCGCATGCGCAGCAACTGCCAGGCGGCGGGGTCGAACGCGCTGATGCTGGCCACGGCCTGAGGATCGGCGCGTTGCCGGCTGCGCAAGCGTGACAGGTCGCTGAAGGGAGCGATTGGCCGGCGTTCAATGCTGGCAAAGCGCGCGTGCGTCAACTGCGCGCGATCGATGTGCGCCAGCCAGGGCAGCCAATGGTCGACCTGCGGCCAGCCGAACGACTGGGTCAAGCCGACAAAACCCTGGCCGAGCAAAAACGCGCTCATGCCCTGACTGCTGTTCCACAGATAAAACGGCGCATAGCGGTTTTCCGCGCCGTGCTCCCCCTTTAGCGCATAAAGATAGGCTTTGATCATCAGCTGTGGACAGTTGTCGAGCAGCGGGCCGGCGGTAGCGATGCGTTGGCGGATAATCTCCATCGGATAGTCGGCCGGCAGGGTAAAGCGGTATTGCATGGCAAGCATGATGATTCTCCTGAAAGTCGTTGACAGCTCCAGCCTGACACGCGATGTTTGTGATTAAAATCGACATTATTTTGACTAATAGTCCATAAAATCAGGATGGTCAGCATGGGGCGTATCACCTTTGATCTCGACGACTTGCGCAGCTTCGTCACCGGCATTGAGTTGGGCAGCTTTGCCAGGGCGGCGCAACGCCTGGGGCGTTCGACTTCCGCCGTCAGCGCGCATCTGAAAAAACTGGAGCAGCAGGTGGGGGCGCCGATTTTGCGCAAATCCGGGCGTGGCATGGTGATGACCGAAGCGGGAGAAATGCTGCTCGGCTATGCCCGTCGGCTGCTGGAGTTGAACGATGAAGCCGCCTGCGCGGTGCGCGGCTGGGATCTGCACGGCACGGTACGGCTCGGGTTACAGGAGGATTTTGGCGAAACCTTCTTGCCGCAGGTGCTTGGCAGTTTTGCCCGGGCGCATCCACGGGTGCGCATTGAAGCGCGCATTGCCCGCAACGCCGAATTGCTTGATTGGGTGATCAACGGGCAGCTTGATTTGTCGCTGGCCTGGGATAGCGGCGTCAGTACCCCTTTCAGCAGGCGCTGGGGCAACGCATGATGCGTTGGATAGCGCCGCCGGAGTTTGCCGTGGCGCCATGGCAAGCCAGTGGGCAGCCGTTGCCGCTGGTGGTGTTTGATGCACCCTGCCTGATGCGCAGCGCGGCGACGCAGGCGTTGGATCGTGCTGGCATCCCCTGGCGTATTGCCTTCACCAGCCGCAGTTTGAATGGCATATGGGCAGCCGTCAGCGCTGGCTTGGGAGTCACGGTGCGTACCGAGGCCGGCATGCCGGCAGGCGTGACGCCGTTGCCTGCCGGGCAGTTGCCGGCGCTCAGCCCGTTGGGCGTGGTGCTGCATCGCGCCGAGGATCAGCCAGATGCCGCGGTGCAGCGTCTGGCGAAGATCGTGGTTGAACGGCTGGCGCTTTAGCGGGTGGCTATCGGCTGGTTGCCGTCCAGCGCTCCCCCACTCGGTCCAGGAGCCGTCGTACAGCCGTACCTGCGGCGCTTGCAGTGAAAGCAGCGCAAACGCCAGCACCGCAGCGGTAACCCCGGAGCCACAGCTGGTGATAATCGGGCCGTTGAGATCGACCCCCTTATCGCTAAACAGTTGTCTCATCGCCTCCAACGACTTGAAACGGCCATTTTCCAGCAGCTCCGGATAGGGAATATTGATGCTGCCGGGAATGTGGCCACGGTGCAGGCCCGGGCGTGGTTCCGGCGCGTCGCCATAAAAACGCGGCGCGGCGCGGGCGTCGAGTATTTGCGTCGAGCCGCCCAGCGCCTGTTCAACCTGACGCAGATTTACCCGCGCATCGGCGTTGAAGCGGGCGTTGAACTGGGTCGGCGCGCGAGCGCCATCACCGGTTGCCAACGCGTTGCCGCGCGCTTGCCAGCCGTCCAGCCCCTCGTCCAGCACATAAACCTGTTTCGCGCCGAAGCTGCGAAAGGTCCACCAGCCGCGCGGTGCGGAAAACTGATTGCCCTGGTCGTAAAACACAATGGTGCTGTTTTCGCTGATGCCCAATTGACCGGCGGCGGCGGCAAAGGTCTCGGCATCAGGCAGCATATGCGGCAGGGTAGTGGCGGTGTCGGCGACCGCGTCGATGTCGAAATACACTGCGCCCGGGATGTGGCCGGCGGCAAATTCTGCCCGCATGTCTTTTTTCGGCACCAGCCCGACTGGCGACATACGCACGTCGACCACCCGCAGATCGCTGTCGTTAAGGTGTTGTTCAAGCCATTGAGGAGTCACTAAAAAAGGAGAGTTCATCGATCCTGTTCGCCTGTAGAAAAACCGTTTTTTACTATACCCTAAATTATTCGGCTTGCATCAGGGCTGTATGGCTTGAAATGCCATCGAGGTTTATTTCTAGCGGCTGACTATCATCGACGGCGCAGGGCGTCAGGGGGAGCAGGCATGCAAGCGCAGAGTTTCGGTGGGGCAAAAATTGCCTTGCTGCATCAGGATCGGCTACTGGTTTATTTACGCGATGAGCGCTCAGACATCCCCTGGCCTGGCCTGTGGGATCTTCCCGGTGGTGGACGCGAAGGCAACGAAACGCCGTTGCAGTGCGTACAGCGAGAAACGCTGGAAGAGTTCGGGCTGCTGTTACCGCCACAGCAAGTGCTGTGGCAGCGCCGTTATCACGGCATTCAAGCCGGCTCTCCCGCCACCTGGTTTATGGTCGGCACCATCACGGCACAGCAAATTGCCGCAGTGCAATTTGGTGAGGAAGGTCAATACTGGCAGATGATGGCGGTTGAGCAATTCGTGCACCATCCGCAAGGGATCCCCCACCTGCGCCAGCGGCTGTCGAGTTATCTTGCCGGGCGCTGAGCCCGTTCATGCTGTTCGACGCGCCGGATCAGCGCCGCTATCTGACGGTGCGAGAACACCTCAATACCGTGTTGACGCAGCAATGCGCTGGTGACGCCGTTGCCGGGCTTGCTGCGCCCGGCGAAGGCGCCGTCATAAATCAACTGGCTGCCGCAGGACGGGCTGCCGTCGGTGAGCAGCGCGAAACGACAGCCTTGTCGACGGGCCGTTTCCAGCGCCAGATGTGCGCCAAGCAGATATTGCGCCGTGACGTCGTTGCCGGTGGCTTCGATCACCTGTGCCCGTTGTGCGAGCACCGCGTCGCCGTCGGCCGCCGGGCTGATTTCCGCCGGCGGGCGCGGTGTGGCAAAGCCGGCGGCCAGTTCCGGGCAACATACCACCAGACGGCCTTCCTGCTGCCAGCGAGCCAGCGTAGCATCGACCATCGGCTTGTCAGAACCGTTATAACGTACTTTAAAACCTGCCAGGCAGGCGCTGATGAGTATTTTGGCTGACATGGTTAACGTCTCTAATCGCGAGGGCGGAAGTGCAGGGCATGGCCGCTGCACGCGCGACATTATGCTAGCAAAATCGCGCAGGCAAAACACCTGTCATCCCCTTCAGCACGCCAGAGATGGCCATGATGACGGCACAAAATGAAATTTCCAATTCATTATATTCAATTGCGTTTCATCTTGGATAGATGCAATACCCTGCTAAAAATCCAATTTCCTTCTGATAATCGGCGAATCATGAACGCCATCACGAATAGCAACGTTTGTTTTCCATTTAACTTGATGTTGGATTATTAATTCCATATAAATCTTTAATAAATTAAATGTTCCATTTAATGGCCGACTGGCGACAGGCTGGCCCAACGCTGAGGAAACAACGATGAAGCAGGTTCGCGTCGGATTAATTGGCACCGGTTATATCGGCCGCTGCCATGCCATTGCTTATGCACAGGCAAGCACGGTTTTTCCACTGAAAGGTGAGTTGGTGTTGGAAATGCTGGCGGAAGTCACGCCGGAACTGGCCAGCCAGCGCGCCGTGGAGTTTGGTTTTGCACGTTCTACCGGCGATTGGCGGCAGTTGGTGGCCGATCCTGCCATTGACGTGGTGGATATCTGTGCGCCCAATTTCCTGCACAAGGAAATGGCGCTGGAAGCGATTCGTCATGGCAAGCATGTCTATTCGGAAAAACCGCTGGCGCTGGATGCCGATGATGCGGCGATTATGGTGCAGGCGGCGCGCGAACGGGGCGTCAAGACGCTGGTGGGGTTCAACTATATGAAGAACCCGACCAGCCAGCTGGCGCGTGAAATTATCGCCAACGGTGAAATCGGCGAGGTGGTGCATTTTTACGGCACCCATAATGAAGACTATCTGGCCGATCCGCGCACGCCGATTGACTGGCATTGCCGCAAGGCCAGCGCCGGCCTTGGGGCATTGGGCGATTTGGCGGCTCATATCGTCAATATGGCGCATTATCTGGTGGGTGACATCGTGGCGGTCTCTGGCGACATGCAAACCCTGATCAAACAGCGGCCTGACCCGCAGCATCCGACCCGGTTGTGCGAGGTGGAAAACGAGGATCAGGCCAGCGCACTGGTTCGTTTTGCCAGTGGCGCCATGGGGACCATTGAAACTTCGCGCATTGCCTGCGGCCGCAAGATGGGACTGACCTATGTGGTTACCGGCACCAAGGGGACGCTCAGCTATACCCAGGAGCGGATGGCGGAACTGAAGATATACCGCCACGATGAACCCGCCGAACGGCAAGGGTTCAAGACGCTGCTGGTGGGGCCAAAGCACCCGGACTATGCCGCATTCTGTATCAGCGCCGGGCATGGCATCGGTTTCAACGATCAAAAAACCGTGGAAGTGCGCGATCTGGTAAACGGCATCGCCGCCGGCGATCGCCTGTGGCCGGATTTTGAAGAAGGCTGGAAAGTTTCTTGCGTGCTGGACGCTATTGCCGCGTCGGCGCAGCAGCGTCGCTGGCTGGAGGTCAATAATAAATAATTAACCTGTTAAGTTAATAGGCTGGCAAGTGGCGATGGCGGCTTGGCGAGGTGCGACGCTGCTAGCTTAATAAGTTATCAAGTTATTGAGTTATCGAATTGGCAAGTTAGGCGGTGAGTAAGCTGACAGGCTGCCAGAGTATGACGCTGGCAGCCCGTGCAATTAGCCGCTTCAGTGCTTAGAACGCAAAGCAGGAACAGCCAAAGGCGCCCCAGAACGCATGTTCATCGGCCACCGGGATGCTGGAGCGGCGAGCAAGGTCATGCTGGTGTGCGTGTACGCCGCACGGGCCACAGCATTGATGTGCCTGACTCAGCACGCCGGTGCCGACCGTTGCAGCAACTGGTGCGGCTCGGTAATGTCCCGGAACCTGGCTGACCGGCGACCATTCCGGCAGCACCGGTAACGGCGGCGGTGCCAACGGCGAGAAGCTGCCGGCGGCATACACCACCTTGCCGTCGACCACCGTCATCAGCGATTCAATGTCCTTGATCTGCTGTTCCGGCACGCTGAAATAGTCCTGCGACAGCACCGCCAGATCCGCCAGTTGCCCGACCTTGATTTGTCCTTTCTTGCCCTGTTCGGTTGAAAACCAGGCGCTGCCCTGAGTCCACAGCATCAACGCAGTGTCGCGATCCAGCCGTGCATCGTCGTGGTACATCGCCATGCCGCCGACGGTACGGCCGGAAACCAGCCAGTACAGCGCGGTCCACGGGTTGTAGCTGGCAACGCGGGTGGCGTCGGTACCCAGTCCGACCGGCAGTTCCGCTGCCAGCATTTTCGCCACCGGCGGGGTGTGACGGGTGGCTTCCTGGCCGTAGCGTTCGGCAAAATACTCCCCCTGGAAGGCCATGCGATGCTGTACCGCAATGCCGCCGCCCAACGCTTTGACCCGTTCGATATTGCGTTCGGAAATGGTCTCGGCATGATCAAAAATCCAGTGCAGCCCGTTAAACGGGATTTCACGGTTCACCTTTTCAAACACGTTGAGCATGCGGCTGATGGATTCGTCGTAGGTGGCATGCAGGCGGAACGGCCAGCGGTGTTCGACCAGGTGGCGTACTACGCGCTCCAGCTCATCCTCGGTGCCTGCCGGCAGATCCGGACGTGGCTGCAAAAAGTCTTCGAAATCGGCGGCGGAAAACACCAGCATTTCGCCGGCACCGTTATGGCGATAAAAATCCGTGCCTTGGCCCGGCTTGAGCATATCGGTCCACTGCTGAAAATCCTCCAGCTCCTGTTTTGGTCGTTGGGTAAACAGGTTGTAGGCGATGCGGATGGTCAACTGCTGTTTTTCATGCAGTTCGGCAATCACCTGATAATCGTCGGGGTAGTTCTGGAAGCCACCGCCGGCGTCGATGGCGCTGGTCAAACCGAGACGGTTCAGTTCGCGCATAAACTGACGGGTTGAGTTCACCTGCTGCTCCAACGGCAGTTTCGGCCCTTTTGCCAGCGTGGCATACAGGATCATGGCGTTGGGCTTGGCTATCAGCATGCCGGTCGGATTGCCGTTGCGATCGCGCTGAATTTCACCGCCCGGCGGGTTTGGCGTGTCTTTGGTATAGCCAACCACCTTCAGGGCTGCCCGGTTGAGCAGAGCGCGATCGTACAGGTGCAGGATGAATACTGGCGTATCCGGCGCGGCCTGGTTGATTTCCTCCAGCGTCGGCATGCGGCGTTCGGCAAACTGGAATTCGCTCCAGCCGCCGACCACCCGCACCCATTGCGGACTTGGCGTGCGTAACGCCTGTTCCTTCAGCATGCGTAGGGCGTCGGCCAGCGAAGGCACGCCTTCCCAGCGCAGTTCCAGGTTGTAGTTAAGCCCACCGCGAATCAGGTGCAGGTGGGAATCGTTCAGGCCGGGAATGGCGGTATGGCCCTGCAAGTCGATGACCTGCGTTTGTGGACCGGCGTGGCGCATCACCTCGCTTTGGCTGCCGACCGCCAGGAACTTGCCGTCCTTGATGGCGACCGCCTGTGCGCTAGGGTTGTCACGATCGACGGTATGAAACTTGCCATTGGTGATAATCAATGAGGCGATATTACTCATACTTTTCTCCCGACGCCGTCTCAATGACGGGTCAGCCATTGATGAAAGACGCGCGTCACGATCGGCATCCACAGGAACACCACTAATGCCACCACGCTGGCGTCGTTGAGCAGGTGGCCGCCGAGCGTCCCTTGCAGATTCGGCAGCAGCGAGCTCCAAAACCACGGCACCAGATTGGTCGACGGGAAGATCACCAGCAGGGTGATCAGGAACTGTTTCCACTTGGCGGGCGGGCGTACCTGCGCATTGGCCGGCGTGAACCAGAATTCCGCGCCGGGGCGGATTTCAATATGATCCTGTTCCTGCAGCAGCGACGATACCTCGGCAATATATTGATTGCGCTTGGGCGAATGCAGCCAACGGTAAAGGTTGTCGATATTGTCGAAACGCACCAGGATGGTATAGGCCTGCTCAGTGCTGGATGGGCGAATCACGTTAACGCCAAGATGTCCGTCGTATTCGGCGGCGTCCGGCATGATGCGCTTGAGCCAGGCCTCATAGGCCTGTTGCTGGCCTGGCGCCAGACGATGGGTGATCACCAGGGTGACATGTTGGGGGTGTGACATAAACGCGCGCTCCTGAAGCCGTCTCCCCGGCTGGCAGGCCGGGGAGGGGCATATTATTTGAGTTCGCGCGCCGGCGCGTGGTGCACCATGGTGTAAGCATAGTCAACGCCCATGCCGTAGGCGCCGCTGTGTTCACGAACCAGCTCCATGACCGCGTCATAGGTTTCCTTGCGCGCCCAGTCGCGTTGGTACTCGAGCAGCACCTGTTGCCAGGTCACCGGGATGGCGCCAGCCTGTACCATGCGATCGATCGAACGTTCATGCGCATCCACCGAGGTGCCGCCCGAGGTATCGGTTACCACATACACCTCATAGCCGGCTTCCAGAGCCATCAATGCCGGGAAGGTCAGACAGACTTCGGTCCAGAGCGCCGAAATGACCAGTTTTTTGCGGCCGGTGGCTTCGACGGCGCGCACGAATGCCGCGTCTTCCCATGAGTTCATTGAGGTACGTTCAATGGGTTTCACCTGCGGGTGAACCGCCAATAATTCCGGCCAGATATAACCACTGAAGCTTTCGGTTTCAACTGAGGTGAACAGGGTTGGCACATTGAAGATTTTACCGGCCTTTGCCAGCGCCACCACGTTGTTTTTCAACTGCTGGCGATCGATATTGGCAACGCCAAAAGCCATTTGCGGTTGATGGTCGATAAAAATCAATGCGGAATTGGTTGGGTCAAGCAATTGAAACTTGGACATGTTTTACCTTCCTGATGGTACGTCGGTTGAACGAACTTTCAGCATTGCTGCAATGGAATGCATGGTAGGCAGGTGGTGATTTCAAAGATAGCGTAGAATTTTTGTGGTCTTGTTAAGTTTTTTTATACACAGGGGAACAGTGTGAGATTAAATCTGGATGCGTTGCTAATTCTTGATGCGCTTGACCGTTACGGTTCGTTCGCCGCGGCGGCGGCCCGGCTGTATAAAACGCCGTCGGCGCTTAGCTACATGGTGCAGAAATTGGAAAGCGATCTCGACGTGACGATTCTGGATCGCTCCGGTCACCGCGCCAAATTTACCGATACCGGTAAGCTGATGCTGGAAAAAGGCCGTTTACTGCTGCGGGCGGCGCAGGATCTGGAACAACAGGCGCGCTATGTCGAAAGCGGCTGGGAAAGTGAAATCACTCTTGGTATCGATGCTTCGTTTCCCTTTGAGCGTCTGCTGCCGCTGATCGACAGGTTTTACAGCCAGCATCACCATACGCGTTTGCGCTTTAGCCATGAAGTGTTGGCCGGCTCCTGGGAGTCGCTGATTTACGGCTGCGCCGACATTATCATCGGCGCCATCTGCGAACCGCCGTCACGCGCCGGCTTTGCCTTCAAGCCGTTGGGCAGGCTGGAATACGTGTTTGCCGTAGCGCCGCAGCACCCGTTGGCGGCGCTGCCTGAACCGTTGGCCAAAGACACGGTGCGCCAGCATCGCGCGGTGG
The DNA here is from genome assembly GCF_900635445.1 of Serratia odorifera. Lineage (NCBI taxonomy): Bacteria > Pseudomonadati > Pseudomonadota > Gammaproteobacteria > Enterobacterales > Yersiniaceae > Serratia > Serratia odorifera. The sequence goes on along the minus strand of NZ_LR134117.1, from coordinate 5,028,471 downwards.
TGGTGCGTGACACCTCACGAATCAATACGCCGCAAAACCTGCATATTCTGGATGAGCAAGACGCTTTGACGGTGTTTAATTTCGACGCCAAGCTGGCCGCACAGCTTGCCGGCTCGGTTGCGGCTATCTGCCGCGCTATTTGGCACAACCTTATCTGGCGCGCGGCGAGCTGGTGGCGAAGAGCGTTGAAGGGGAATATTGCAGTGATGCGGCTTATTTCGGCTGGCGTGAAAGTGCCACCGGGCTGGCGGTGAAGTGGTGGCGTGAGCGCTTGCAGGCTTACGCCGACGGTGAACAGGCCTATCCAGGCTAATCATTGCCCGGCGCTGCGCGCAGCGATATCAGGTGCGCGGCGCCGGGGAACGAGGGGGGAGAATGCTCGCAGGCTACGGTCAGCCCTGCTGGAAGTCCTCCGCGTCGACGTCATAACCGGCCGGTTCCCAGCGGATCGCCAGCAGGCCATCAAGCCGGCTAACGGTGCTAGCGCAATCACCCAGAACACGCCGGTGCCGAGCGCTGCCGACAGCACCGGAAACAGGAACAGCGACAGGGTGGAGCTGGAACGCATCAGGGTTTGGTTAAAGCCGACGCCGACGCCGCGCAATGACGTTGGATAGCTCAAGGAGGCAAACGTCATGCTATGCGATCCGGGGCCAAAACCCTGCCCGAGCAGGAACAGCGCCAGCATGGCGATGGAAAATGCCGCCTGTCCGCCATTGTCCGGCAGACCAATCAGCGCCAGCCCGAGCAGTGCCGCCAGTTGGCAGGCGTAACCGAGCACCGTCATCTTCCAGGCGCCGAAGGTTGGCACCAGCCGTACCGCCAGCAGGCCGCCGACAAAGGCGAACAGCAGGTTAAGCGCCAGCGACACCAGAATGGTGCTCAGCATGGACTGCGCCAGGAAGGTCGACAGGATCACCGGCAGTCCAAACGCCACTGCGTTATAGGCGAAGGAAGAGGCAATAGCGATGATGGTCGCCAGTATCGTCCGCCGCAAATATACGCCTTGCAGCAGGGTGCCGTAGTTGCGCCACGACGCTTGTCGCGTCTGCGACGGTCGGCCTGTTTCGGCATCATCGGCCACCACCACGTTGACGTTGTACGAGCGGCGTAAAATGGCCGCCGCGCCCGGCAAATCGCCCTGATTGGCCGCCCAGACCGGGGATTCGCTCATATAGCGGCTGCGAATGGCGATAATCAGCAGTGCCGGCACCGCGCCAAAGCCGAGAATCAGCCGCCACAGCCAGTCGGTGTGGCTTTCTGGTAGTACGGCGTAAAGCAGCAGTACCAGCAGATAGGAAACGCTGATCGCCGCGTACCAGGTAGGGCACCACATGGCAATGCGCGCAGCCTTGTTGCCACGGCCGGAAAGGCGTGAAAATTCCGCGAGAAACGCCATTGCTACCGGCAGGTCGATGCCGACCCCCAGCCCCATGACAAACCGTGCGCCGCCCAATACCCATTCGTTGGGGGGCAAACGCGCAGGCCAGCGCGGCCACCACAAAGAAAAACATATCGGCCATAAACACCCGATAACGGCCGATTTTATCGGTCAGGTAACCGCCGATAAATGCGCCGATAATGGCGCCGAAGGTGATGGCCGAGGCCACCAGCCCGGTGCCGGTTGGCGACAGATTGAACTCGCGCGCCACGTCCTTGATGCCAAATGCCAGCGCACCGAGATCGTAGGCATCAAGGAACACTCCGCCCAGTGCGATGGCGACGACAATGCGCGCGTCGTTACGCTTGGCGGCACCGCCGTTGACCAGTCGGGCGACGTCGGCGGCGCTGCGGATCGCTATCGCCTCGTTGCTGCTGACCTGTGGGTTCCCGGTTGAAACAGTGGCGTCAGGCGCCACAATGGTTGTCGACATAATGATTCTACTTTTATAGGCAAAAATCCGAGCATAACGGCGCGGCTCGGCGTTCAACCAATTCTTTCTGGTTATAAGCATACAACCAGAAGATGTTGAAAAATCATCATGTTAAACACGGGTTAAGGGTGTGGTTTTTTGCATTCAGGCAAAGCGTAGCACCGCCTTGATGCTCTCACCGGACCGCGCCGCGGCCAGCGCCTGATTAATCGCCTCAAAGGGATAGAAATCAATCAAGCGATCGAAGGGAAAATGCCCGGCCTGCCACTGCGCGATCAGATAGGGAATGAAACGCTGCGGGACGGCGTCCCCCTGAATAACGCTGATAATCTGCCGATGATGAGAAAGTTTCATCGCGCCGCCGCCGGTCAGGCGCACCAGCGTGCCCCCGGGGCGTAACCGATCCAACGCCTGTTTTTCCAGCGCCGCGTTGCCAGTGGTGTCGATGACGTAATCCAACGGCGCCAACTGTTGCAACCGTTGCGCCGTCTGCAGCGTTTGGGTTGCTCCCAGTTCGCTTGCCAGCCGCAGGCGTCGCGCCTGGCTATCGAGCGCGACGATCGACGTCGCTCGCCGCAGTCTGGCCGCCATCACCGCCGCCAGACCAACGGTGCCGACGCCCAGCACCAGCAGGCGCTCGCCGCGCTGCAGGTTAAGTGAGTTGAGTACCGTACCGGCGCCGGTTTGCAGCCCGCAGCCGAGCGGCGCCAGCGTCGCCAGCGGCAGGGTATTGGCAACGCGTACCACATTGCGTTCGCTGACCAGCGCATGGCTGGCAAAAGAGGACTGACCAAAAAAATGGCCGTGCAGCGGGGCAAGATAGCCGCTGCTGCCGTCGAGCCGCTGAAAGTCGAAGTTCAACTGCCAAAAATTGTCGCAGTGCGCAGGGCGTTGCTGCCGGCAGGAGGCGCAGCGACCACAGGACTGATAGGAAAGCAGCACCGCATCGCCGGGCTGCACGGCGCGTACCGCGCTGCCGGTTTGCTCGACGATGCCAGCCCCCTCGTGGCCGAGTATCGAACCGGCGGCGGCGCTGGCGCACATATCGAGGTCGGTGTGGCAGATACCGCAGGCCACCAGGCGCACCCGCAGCTCATCGACCCGGGGCGGCCGCAGGCGCAGCGGCCGCATCACCAACGGGGTGCCGGCGGCATCAACCACCGCGGCACGGCGTTTTGCGCTCATGGGATCTCCTCGTCGTTGGCGGCGTATCTCTTCAGTATAGTTTTCGAACAACGGGCAGGTTTTCACTAAGCTTTGCCATTTTGCTTATTTTGCGCGCCGATCCGGCTCGCGGATACTGTGGCAAATTATCGCCAGCGAGCCGCTAACCGATGTCAACGCCACCACGTCAGAGCCACTACCTTCACCCCGCGCAGCGGGCCTGGATCCAGCAACTGAAGCGACAGTGGCTATGGCGGCTGGAACTGCCGACCTGGTGGGTGATGGCGCTGGTGTATGGTGGCTGGTTCGGCGTGGTGCTGTGTTGGCAAACCCTCGGCCCCTGGCTGGGGACACCGTTGCTGATTTTGCTCACCACCGGCTATATGTCGTTGCAGCATGAACTGATCCATGGTCACCCGACGCGTTGGCCACGACTCAATCAGCTGTTTGGCCTGGCGCCGTTGGCGGTGTGGTATCCCTATGGTTTGTATCGCGATACGCATTTGCAGCACCACCGCAATTCTCACCTGACCGATCCGCGGCACGATCCGGAAAGCTACTACTTTACGGCCGCGCAATGGCAACGCTTGCCCGCTGCCGTCGTCTGGTTGGTAACAATTCGTAACACCTTGCCCGGGCGAATTTTTCTTGGCCCGCTATGGGATATTGGCAGCACGGCGTTTGGCGCGCTGAAAAGCGTAGCGGCTGGCGATGGTCGTGCGCTGATGATGTGGTTGATCCACGGTGCGCTGCTGACATGCCTGCTGGGCTGGCTGCAGCGGCAGGGTGTATCGCCGCTGTTTTATCTGCTGGCGGTCAGTTATCCGGCGTTAGCCATCACCAAAATTCGTTCGTTTTATGAACATCGTGCAGAGAGAGCCGTGCCGGCCCGTTCGGTTATCAACGAGGCCGGCTGGCCGTGGCGGCTGCTGTTCCTCAATTTGAACTATCATTTAGTGCATCATGACTTACCCGGTTTGCCGTGGTACGGACTGAGAAAAGTCTATCAGGCAGAACGCGTTGCCTACCGACAACGTAGCCAGGGATTCGTGGTGCAAGGCTATGGCAGGTGGTTGGCTGACCATGCCGTTGCGCCGGTCAGCGTCGCCGTGCACCCGTTTTTAGCCGGGGAGTCGACGGAACATCAGGGGGGCGTCGCACCATCGGCGGCGATCGTGGCTCGCGGGAAGCGGGCCGTAGCGGATTTTTGCATCGAAAAATAATCAAGGGGAAGCAACAATGGCATTTATCTCTTCACGCGGCCGTTTTCTGGCGTTGGCGCTGGGCATCGTCACGTTGGCCACTGGCACGGCACAGGCTGCCGACTCGGTGCGCGTAGGGTCAAAAATCGACACCGAAGGCTCGCTGCTGGGCAATATCATTGTTCAGGTACTGGAAGCCAACGGCATCAAAACCACCAATAAATTACAGCTTGGTACCACCAAAGTGCTGCGCGGGGCGATCGTCGCCGGTGAGATTGACATCTATCCGGAATATACCGGTAACGGGGCGTTTTTCTTTGCCGATGAGAAAGATCCGGCGTGGAAGGACGCCAAGGCCGGTTTTGACAAGGTCAAAACGCTCGATTACGACAAAAACAAGCTGGTGTGGCTGGACGCCGCACCGGCCAATAATACCTGGACCATCGCAGTGCGTCAGGACGTCGCCGATGCCAACCACTTGAAAACTCTGGCCGATCTTGGCAAATGGATCAACGGCGGCGGCAAGTTCAAACTGGCAGCCTCGGCGGAATTTATTGAACGGCCGGATGCGTTGCCGGCTTTCCAAAACGCCTACGGCTTCACGCTGAACCAGGATCAGTTGCTGTCATTGGCCGGCGGTGATACCGCGGTGACCATCAAGGCGGCGGCGGAGCAAACCTCTGGCGTCAATGCGGCGATGGCCTACGGTACCGACGGTCCGGTGGCGGCGCTTGGTCTGCAGACGCTGGAAGATCCGCAGGGTGTCCAGCCGATTTATGCGCCGGCGCCGGTGATCCGCGAGGCGACGCTTAAACAGCATGCCAATATTGCCCAGTTGCTCAAGCCGGTGTTCGCCACCCTGGATGGCCCGACGCTGCAGCAACTGAACGCGCAGATAGCGGTAGAAGGGCAGGATGCGAAACAGGTTGCGGCAAGCTATCTGAAACAAAAAGGGTTGATCAAGGGATAATACATCGTCGGGGCGAAGCACGGTCTTCGTCCCGGCGACATGGGCACACCATGGAGCCGGAGAGTTTGTTTGACTAGCGTCCTGAAAAACCGCGTCTTACTGACGCTGTTTATCCTGTTGATACTGGCAGCGTTCAGCCTGCCATTTCTGAGTTATGCCCCCAATCGCCTGTTGTCGGGCAAAAGCATCGGCTTGCTCTCGCTGTTACACGGCGCTGCGCTGTGGCTATTGCTCCCGCTGGGCGCACTGGCGCTGCTCAGCCTGCTGCCGCCGCTGCGGCGCTTTGCGCTGCTGACGGCGATCTGCGCATCGGCGCTGCTGGGCCTGATTTTCTGGCTCAGCGGTCATGGCGCGCAGCAGCTGGCGCTGGAGGGTTCCCGGTTGGCGCGCACCTCCTGGGGCAGCGGCTGCTGGCTGATGCTGGCGCTGAGCCTGTTGATGGCGGCAGACGCCATCGCGCGCATCACCCCCTCGCACCTGTGGCGCATTGTCGGCAATACGCTGGTGCTGTTGCCGGCGGTGGCGTTGCTGTTCAGCCATCAGTTGGACGGGCTATCGCTGCTGAAGGAGTACCGCAACCGGCAAGAGGTGTTCGACGCCGCGCTGTTGCAGCACCTGACCATCTTGCTGCTTACCGTGCTGCCGACGCTGGCGATTGGCACACCGCTCGGGGTGCTGTGCTACCGTTCGCAACGCTGGCAGACGCCGATTTTCTCGACCTTGAACATCATCCAGACGGTGCCGTCGATCGCCCTGTTCGGGCTGTTGATCGCACCGCTGGCCGGGCTGGCGGCGGCGTTTCCCTGGCTGGCACAGCATGGTATCAACGGCATTGGCCTGGCGCCGGCGATCGTGGCGTTGGTGATGTACGCGCTGCTGCCGCTGGTGCGCAGCGTGGTGGCGGGGTTGCAAAGCGTGCCGGCCAACGTGATTGAATCCGCGCTTGGCATGGGCATGACGCGCGGACAGATTTTCCTGCGTATCCAGTTGCCGCTGGCATTGCCGCTGTTTTTGACCGGTGTGCGCATTCTGGCGGTGCAAACCGTCGGCATGGCGGTGGTGGCGGCGCTGATCGGCGCCGGTGGTTTCGGCGCCATCGTTTTCCAGGGATTGCTCAGCAGCGCGCTCGATCTGGTGCTGCTCGGCGTGATCCCGGTGATCGCGATGGCCGTGATGGTCGACTCGCTGTTTAAATTCATTATTTCAGCTTTGGAAGTGAAGCGCCGATGATTGACTTTGACCAGGTAAGCAAAATATTTCAGGGCAAAGCGGCGGTGGATACGCTGTCGCTGAACATTGCCGAAGGGGATTTCACCGTACTGATCGGCACCTCCGGATCCGGCAAGTCAACGACCTTGAAAATGATCAACCGCTTGATCGAGCATGACCAAGGCAAGATTTATTTCGCCGGTGAAGAGATCCACAAGTTCAAACCACAGGATCTGCGGCGACGCATGGGCTACGCCATCCAGTCGATAGGCCTGTTCCCGCACTGGACGGTGGAGGAGAACATTGCCACGGTGCCGCAGTTGCTGAAGTGGCCGCGTGCGCGCATTCGCGACCGGGTAACCGAGCTGATGGAATTGCTGCATCTGGATGCCGAGCTGTTCCGACGGCGCTATCCGCATCAGCTGTCCGGCGGGCAGCAGCAGCGCGTCGGCGTGGCACGCGCGCTGGCGGCAGATCCCGAGGTATTGCTGATGGACGAGCCGTTCGGCGCGCTCGATCCGGTGACCCGCGCGGCACTGCAAACCGAGGTGGCGCGTATTCACCAGCTGTCCGGGCGAACCATCGTATTGGTGACGCACGATATCGACGAGGCGCTGGCGCTGGCCGATCGTATCGTGCTGATGGACGCCGGTCGGGTGGTGCAGCAGGGCACGCCGCTGGAAATGCTGACCGCGCCGGCGAACGACTTTGTGCGCGATTTCTTTGGCCGCAGCGATCGCGGCATCAAACTGCTGGCGCTGGGCAGCGTCGGTGAACGGGTACGGCCGGGGCAGGCGCAAGGAGAGCCGATTGCGGCCGAGATGAACCTGCGTGAAGCGCTGTCGGTGTTTGTGGCGCGCGGCAGTGATTGCCTGCCGGTGGTCAATGCGCGCGGCGAAGCGCTTGGCGTGCTGCATTTTGCCGATCTGATTGCGCAGCGGGCGCTGTCATGAGCCGCGTCGGCGCGCCGCAGGGCGCTGGCGGGCGACGCGGATGGCGCGATCCGTTGCCGTGGCTGATCGCGCTGCTGCTGGCGCTGGTGTTCGGCATGAACCATCTGCAGGGGCTGTTTGCCGCCTGGTTCCCCGATCTGCAACGGCCGGTCTACCAGCAGGACAGCTTTATTTCGCTGCTGCTGGCGCACCTGCTGCTGGTAGCGGTTTCCAGCCTGATCGCGGTGCTGATCGGCGTGACGGCCGGCGTGGCGGTAACCCGGTCGGCCGGCAAAGAGTTTCGTTCGCTGGTGGAAACGGTGGTGGCGGTTGGCCAGACCTTTCCACCGGTGGCGGTGTTGGCGATCGCGGTACCGGTAATGGGATTCAGCGAACAGCCGGCAATTATCGCGCTGGTGCTGTATGGCCTGTTGCCGATCCTGCAGGGTACGCTGGCGGGCATTGATTCGCTACCCGCCGCCACGCGCGAGGTAGCGCAAGGCGTTGGCATGAGTCCACGGCAGATTCTGTGGCGCGTCGAGTTGCCGCTGGCCGCCCCGGTGATCGTGGCCGGTATTCGCACGTCGGTAATCATCAATATCGGCACCGCGGCGATCGCCTCTACGGTCGGTACCAAATCGCTGGGATCGCCGATTATTATCGGCCTGAGCGGTTTTAATACCGCCTATGTGATTCAGGGCGCGCTGGTGGTGGCTTTACTGGCTATCATTATCGATAGGATCTTTGAGCGTTGGGTGAATCATCTCACCGCCTGGCGTCAGCAGACGCTGACCACATCGTCTACCGTAGGATGAGGGAATTATCATGCAGGTCTCTTTGCCCATGTATGGCGTCACTCGGCAACAGGTTGAACCGTTCTGGCGCGCGCTGCGTGACAAATTGCTGCGGCTTGGCCTGGTGGAGGTGCCGGAAACCTTGAACTGGCCGCAGGATCTGGCGCAACACTGGCAGCGGCCGGACCTGCTGCTCAGCCAAACCTGTGGTTATCCGCTGGTGGCCTATCTGCCGCAGGTGCAGCTGGTGGGTACCTATCACTTTCGGGTAGAAGGGTGCAACGGCCCGAACTACAGCAGTTGGCTGGTGGTACGGGACAACGATCCCGGCCAGCGGCTGGTGGATTTTCGCGGCCGGGTAGCCGCCTACAACAGCACCGACTCGCAATCCGGCTACAACAGTCTGCGCGCCCTGATTGCGCCGCTGGCGGAAAACGGCCGTTTCTTCAGCAAGGCGATCGCCTCCGGCGCGCATTATCAGTCATTGCAGCTGATTCAGCGCGGCAAGGCGGATATTGCCGCCATCGACAGCGTCAGTCTGGAATTGTTGAAACGCGCGCAGCCGCAGGCGTTGACCGGGCTGAAGATCATCGGGCGTACCGCGTCGGTACCCGGTCTGCCGTTAATCACTGCGGCGGGCACCCCGGCGGCACAGCTGGAAATATTGCGCGCTGCGGCCAATGAAATGGTCAACCATCCGGCCAGCGATAGCCTGTTGATCGGTGATTTTAGCCTGGTGACGCGTGCGGAGTATCAGGTGATTGCACAATTGGAGCAGCAGGCCGCCGAGGCTGGCGTAACGGCGCTATAGCGCCGCCTGAGGATCAGTGCGTGTCGACCACTGGCGCAGGGGTTACGCTCGGGGCAGCGCTTTCGCTGGTGGTTTCTTGCTGTGGCGTGGTGGAGCGGGTATAGATGTTCAGCCCGGCCAGGAATACGCCGCCAAGGGAACCAAAGGCGCACAGGGCGATGATGATGACGAACGCTTTTTTCAGCATGGAATTATTTTCGCAGGTTGCTTAGAACAGCGGCAATTATAATCCTTGTGCGTGCTTTGTGAAGTCCCTTGCCAAGCGCTGATTTTTATTGCAATAAATTCAAAAGCCTACCGAGAGCGTTGTTGCGACTAAGCGCTAATTCTGCGGGCCAAACGCCTCTCGTGCCTGACGAAATGCTTCGCTATGACCCACAATCCATTCCCACAGCGGCAACATATTAAGCAGCATGCCTTCGCCCAATGACGTCAATTGATAATCCACCCGCGGATGCGGCGTTTTCTGTTGATGGTCGTGGCGGGAGATCAAACCGTCGCGCTCCAACTGGCGCAGGGTTCTGGTCAACATGCGCTGGGTCACGCCGGGCAAGGCGCGCGCCAGTTGCGCATGACGCAGCGTGCCTTGGGTGCCCAGTGCGTAAATCACTCCCAGCGACCAGCGGTTGCCGGCATGGGTCAATACTTCGCGTTTCAGACTGTCGTCCTGTTCACTGAGCGCATCACAAATGCGTGAAAATTGGGCTGCCTGCGCCGCACTGAGTTTCATAAATTCCCCGGTATCATCGGTGTACCTGATTGCAACTGCTGCGCTGGGTTGGCAGCATGAGGCCGCAATCACAGGAGGAGCATATGAACGATACCACGCAGCGTCAATGGCGCGACATACTGATTCTCGGCGCAGGTGAACTGGGAATGGCGGTGCTTGAGGGATTTGTCAAACAGCGCGAGATGCATCCGGAGATGCGCCTGAGCGTGTTGTTGCGGCCGGCATCGTTGCAGCGACAACAGGCCAGCGATCTGGCTCGACGCCGGCAATTGGCTGACTGGAATATTGCCATCGTTAGCGCTGATTTCAGCCGCCAATCAACGCAACAGTTGGCGCAGTGCTTTGCCGAGTATGATGCAGTGATCAACTGCAGTGGCTTCGTCGGCGGGCCCGGTACGCAGTTGAAGATCACCCGTGCGGTGCTGGCCGCCGGGGTCGGCCGTTATATCCCCTGGCAGTTTGGCGTTGATTATGACCGCATTGGCCAAGGCAGTGGGCAACCGGTGTGGGATGAACAACTGCAGGTGCGTGAGCTGTTACGCAGCCAGCAGCAAACACGCTGGGTTATCGTGTCGACCGGCATGTTTACCAGCTACCTGTTCGAGCCTGATTTTGGGGTAGTAGATGTGCCGGCACGCCGGGTGCTTGCGCTCGGTGATGCGGATTATGCCTTGACTCTGACGACGCCGCAGGATATCGGCACCCTGACGGCGGCGATATTCTGTCATCGCCCCGAGTACCAAAACCAGGTGGTCTATGTTGCCGGCGATACCTTGAGCTACCGTCAACTGGCCGAGCTATTGAGCCGGCATTATCACCAGCGGTTTACCCTGGTGGTGGCGGAGCGGCAAACGCTGCGCGCGGCGGTTGATGCTCGTCCCGACGATAGCGCCGCCGCGTATCGGCTGGCGTTTGCCCGCCCCGATGGCGTAGCCTGGCCGTTGTCGACCAGCTACAACGCGCGCCATGGCATTGCGCTCACTGACGTCAAGGATTGGCTGGTCGCCAATGCCCGCTGAATCAGGCGGCCTAGCGGCCGCTGTCGGTCACTCCAGCGATTCGACGCGGCTTGGGCGCTGGAACAGATACTTGCCCAGCGTCACCAGCACCACGGCGGAAACGATCACCAGCAGCGCCAGCCATTCGCGCAGTTCCAGCGTCTCGCCGGCGAAGCCGACGCCGAGCAGTACCGCCACCACCGGATTGACATAGGCGTAGCTGGTTGCTACCACCGGACGTACGTTTTTCAGCAGGAACATATAGGCGCTGATCGCCAGCATCGAGCCGAAAACAATCAGGTAGCCGAGTGCGAAAAAGCCGCCGGCGGTTGGCATGCTGGTCAAGCGCTCACCGCTGAGCTGGCTGACCAGCAGCAACACCGCGCCAGCCACCAGCATTTCGGCGGCGCCGGCCATCGGCCCGGCGGGCAGCGAAATGCGTGACCCGAGCACCGAGCCAAATGCCCAACTGGCGGAAGCCAGCAGGATCAGCAGCGCACCGGTGGGATTGCCAACCAGGTTATTGCCGGTGTTGAGCAGCACGATGCCTACCAGTCCGAGCACAATGCCGGCCCATTCCAGTTTGGTGTTGCGGATGCCCCAGAACATGCTGAAGCACAGGGTAAACAGCGGTACCGTCGCTACCATCACCGCCGCGATGCCGGAAGGCACCTCCTGATGCTCCGCCACGGTGACCAGGCCATTGCCGACCGCCAGCAACAGAATGCCGATAGCACCGGCGGAGAACCATTGTTTCAGCGTCGGCAAGGCATGGCCGCGCAGTGCCAGAAAACCGAACAGAATAATGCCGGCGCTGAGATAACGGATGCCGGCCATCATCAATGGCGGCCAACTGGCGACCCCGATGCGAATAACGAAATAGGTCGATCCCCAGACTATATACAACGTAAACAGAGCGCCAATCAGCGGTAACAGACTACGACTTTGTTGACTCAACATGGGTTTTTATCGGTAGGCTAAAATAGTGGGAAGGGGGTTAGTAAACCCCAAGCGGCATGTAATAAGCAACGAATTTTATTGTTAAAATTTGGTAAAAACACGCCGATGGCAGCATAAAATCCGCGCAAGGTGTCGGCGTCAGCGCGCGGTGGATTGGCGCATCTGCGGCCAGCTTACCGCAGGCAGGTAAATGGCCCAGCCAATGGCCAGCACCAATAACATCAACTCGGGGGCCATCAGCGGCGTGATGGCGGTCAGTTTCCAGCTAATCAGAGCGCTGAGAGGGCCAAAGACCGCGCCAAATACCGCTACCGGCCAGCTCGCACTTCTTACCAGGCTCAACAACCAGCACCACCAGCAGCTAAAGGTCAGCCACAGCGCCATCATCCACAGCGGCACGCTGCCATGCCCGCTGAATTTCAACACCCCGGTGTAACACCAGACCGCGTCCATCGCGATACCGCCCAACGTTGCCAACAGCACCCACTTGCGGCGCGGCGCAGCGGTGAACATCAGGGACAAGGCCGCGCCCGCCAACAGTAGCGCTACCGTGGTGTCTCGGCTCAGCACTGCCAGCGCCCAGTAGGCGCCGAGGCCAAGCGTTGCCAACCAGAATCCGGCGTGCAGTCTCATGGCTGCTCCATCTCGGTCAATAACGCGCTGCTGCCGATCAGGGTAATATCCAGCCCGAGCTCCTGCCAGACGGCGAGCTGTTTGCGTTGCGGGGCGCTCAATGCCCCTTCGGCGCGCAGAAAATAGCGATCGGCCTTGAACAACTGCGGCTGCGGCTGCGCCAACGGCTCCGGCAGCAGATCGACCCGCATACCGGACTTGGCCAGAATGATCGCCTCCAGCCATAGCTCGGTGCGATCGGCGCTTGCTCCCCACGCCAGCAACAGTGCGTTCTGCCCCGGTTTTTTCCGCGCGGCGGTCATGCAAAACGCCGCATATTCGATGATGATGCCGTCTAGCAACGCGCGCAGGGATTGCAACAGGGGATTTGCCGCGCTCAACTGGGCACGCAACGGGCGCAGTACGTGGTCGATAAGCGCATTGACCGGATATTCGCGGCCCAATTCGTAGAGGCGGTTGCGCAGCGCGTTGGCCGCCGGCGCATGCAGCAGACCCATCAACTGCTGCTGCAGCAGAGCCCAGTTGGCCTGGCTGCTGGCCGGCGCATCACCGGCCAATAATGCCTTGACCTGGCTAACCGGTACGCCAAGGGCGATCCAGCTGATTATCGCGCGGATGCGCGCCACGTCGCTGTCATCAAACTGACGATGGCCGCCTTCGCTACGCTGCGGCTTTAACAGCCCATAACGGCGTTGCCAGGCGCGTAACGTCACCGGATTGATTCCGCACAGCTGCGCCACTTCGCCAATGCTGTAAACCGCCATTGCGTCTCCTCGTTGCATGCGCCACCGCAGGAAACAGGGTGACGAAAGGTAAACTTATACAACTCGCAACAGTGGTACAACTGCTTGGGTTCCTAATTCACCCGGTGGCGGCCGATTAAACGGGAGAAATGTGATAGGCACAGCGTCGCGCACCGGCAAGAATGTGTTCAACGCGTTCGACCTGCGCCCGTAGCACCTCGCTGAAAATACTCAGCTCGGTGCGACAGAAGCCTTGGCATACGCTGGCTGCCGCGCAGATCGGGCAGTGATTTTCCACCAGTTGGAAAGTTCCGTCCTGCAGTTGGCACCATTCGGCCATATAGCCTTCCCGGCAGCGGATGGCCGCCAGTCGCGCCACGCGTTCCTGTAGCGTGGCGGCCCCCACCATCGCCTGAATATAATTGATGCGGTTTTCCTGCTCGCGGCTTTCAATCAGCACATCCAGCGCGTTTTCCCCCAGCTTGTCGCGTACCGTGCGCAGTAGTTGCACCGTCAGTTCGGCATGGGTGTCCGGAAAGCGGGCGTCACCGGCCGGCGTGAGCTGCCACAGCTGTACCGGGCGGCCCACGCCGCGGGTTTCCGCCTTGGCTTCCACCAGCCCCTCTTTCGCCAGTTTGACGAACTGCTGGCGTGCGGCTTCGCCGGTGGTGCCGAGGGCTTTGCCTGCGTCGGATGCTTGTTGCGGGCCACGGGTTTTCAAGAGCTTCAATAAACGGTCGCTGACAGAATGTGCTGTGCACTCGCCATTTTCCAAGCTAATTCTTGACATATTTCACCGCCTCACCCTTAATTATTCCAAGTTAACACTTGTTAAATTTAACGCAATCTAACCTTTAACTCAATCACCGATACGCTGAAACGGAATGATAAACGTGATAACTGATGATGAAACTCGCTGGAGCGACCTGTTCTCCGGTAAAAACGCCGCCAGTGCCATTGCGCTGTCCCTCGGGGTGGCGCTGCATGCCGTCAACATTCTGGTGGCTACTACCATTTTGCCATCGGTGGTGCAGGATATCGGCGGGCTGAATCTGTATGCCTGGAACACCACGCTGTTCGTGGTGGCGTCGATTCTGGGTTCCGCCCTGTCGGCGCGGTTGCTGAGTGCTTACGGCGCCCGCAGCGCCTATCTGGTGGCGTCGCTGTTTTTCATCATCGGCGCGGCGTTGTGCGCGCTGGCACCGTCGATGCCGGTGATGCTGATTGGACGCACCGTGCAGGGGTTTGGCGGCGGCCTGATCTTTGCGCTGTCGTATGCGATGATCAATCTGGTGTTTCATCAATCGCTCTGGCCACGCGCCATGGCGCTGGTGTCCGCCATGTGGGGTATTGCGACGTTGATCGGGCCGGCGGTCGGCGGCATCTTTGCCGAGCTGCACGCCTGGCGCTGGGCATTCGGTATTCTGTTGCCGATCATGGTGCTCTATGCGGCGTTTACCTTCAGCATTTTGCCGAAGGGCAAAGCGCAGCAGGCGGCAGCACCGTTGCCGCTGGCGCAGTTGACACTGTTGGCGGCCTCGGTGTTGATCGTTTCGGCCGGCAGTCTGGCGAGCAACCTATGGGTCAACGTGGGCGGCATTGCGTTGGCACTGCTGCTAATGGCGTGGCTGTTGCGGCGTGAGGCGCATTCCCGCGCCCGCCTGCTGCCACAGGGCGCGCTGCGGCGTGGATCGACCCAGGCAGCGCTGTACCTGACCGTTTCGCTGTTGGTGGTCGGCATGACCAGCGAGATCTTCGTGCCGTATTTCCTGCAGATACTGCACGGCCAGTCACCGCTGATCGCCGGTTATATTGCCGCTACCATGGCCGCCGGCTGGACGCTGGCCGAAATCCTCAGTTCCGGTTGGCGCGGTGCGGGCATTCGCCGGGCGATTTTCAGCGGGCCGCTGCTGGTGATGGCAGGCTTGCTGGCATTGGGGCTGCTGATGCCGATCGCGTCTGGTGGTCACTGGACGACGCTGGCGCCGATCGTTATTGCATTGACGCTGGTCGGTTTTGGCATCGGCTTCGGCTGGCCGCATTTGCTGACGCGGATACTGCAGACGGCGCCGGAAAGCGACAGGGACATCGCCGGCGCGTCGATCACCACGGTACAACTGTTTGCCACCGCCTTCGGCGCCGCGCTGGCTGGCCTGATAGCCAACCTGGCAGGGCTGAACGTACCGGGTGGCAGCGCAGGCGCAAGCTCGGCCGCTCGCTGGCTGTTCCTGCTGTTTGCCCTGGCGCCATTGATGGCGGTCTATTCTGCCTGGCGTTGCGCCTATCTGCCGCACAACGCGAGCAATTTTGTACAAAACCCGACTTCCGACCAATGCTAGAATAGCTGGCATTGGCGGAGGTAACGATGACCAGGCAAGCCCAGGCAGGACGACAAGAACAAACGCACTTTATGCACCTCGATGAACTCGGTGGGCTGGAGGTATTGCAGGCCAGTTATCTGCGCCAGTCGTTTTCCCGTCACAGTCATGAAGGTTACTGCATTGGCGTTATCGACGATGGTGCGCAGCGATTCTACCGTTCCGGCGGCGAGCACGTAGCGCCGCACGGCAGCATCATTCTGGTGAATGCTGACGAAGTCCACACCGGCAGCTCGGCAGCAGAAAACGGCTGGGCCTACCAGGCGATGTATCCCACACCGGAACTGCTGGCCACTCTGGCGCGTGACCTGAAAACCAGCGGCGGCGGCGCGCCCCATTTCCCGCAGGCGGTGGTGCATGACGTTGGACTGGCGGAGCAACTGCGGCTGGCGTTTGGCCTGTTGCACGGTAAGGAAAACCGCCTGCTGAAGGAAACCATGCTGTTCTCCGCCTTGACCTGGCTAATGTTGCGCCATGGCAAAAGCCGCATTGAGCCGGCGGCGCAGAGCAGGGCGCAACGCCAGGTGGCACTGGTCAAGGCGTTGCTCGACGACTTTCCGGAGATTGACATCTCGCTGCTCGAACTGGCCGATCGAGTGGCGCTCAGCCCGTATTATCTGCTGCGCCAGTTTCAACGGGTTACCGGTTTGCCGCCGCATGCCTATCAGATCCAGGCGCGCTTGCGCAAAGCACGCGACATGTTAAAACGCGGGCATGGGGTGCTGGAAAGCGCACTGGCCTGCGGTTTTCACGATCAGAGCCATTTTCACCGCCATTTTCGTAAATCGATGGGCGTCACCCCCGGCGATTACGTCAATTCACTGCGCTAACTGCGCAACGGCGTGCAATACCGGCGCCGCCTCCATCACCTAGGCTGCTCTTTTTTGCCGGAGAGAGCCATGCACCATCCCGTTACACTGACACCTACGCCAATATTACGGCCTGCGTTACAGGGGGCGGTTGCGATGCTACCGCTGTGTCTGGCGGTGCTGCCCTGGGGCATGCTGGCCGGTTCGATGGCGATGCAAAGTGGCCTGACCGCCGCACAGGGGCTGGGCATGTCGGCCATCGTCTTTGCCGGTGCCTCGCAGTTGGTGGCGCTGGGCATGCTTAAAACCGGTGCCGGGTTGCTGGCGATCCTGGTTTCCACCTTTTTTATTACCGCACAGCATTTTCTCTATGCGCTGCGATTGCGAGACTGTGTTGCGCCTCTGCCGCTGCGTTGGCGACTGCTGTTGGGCTTTTTGCTCACCGACGAGCTGTTTGCCCTGACCGGCGAGCAAGGGCCGGCGCGTTTTAACCGCTGGTATGCGCTGGGTGCCGGGCTGACGTTTTATATTTGCTGGTTTTTGGCCACCTGGCTTGGGATCGCGGCTGCCAGCCTCGGCGACCTTGACGGTTACGGGCTGGATTTTTCCATTGCCGCCACCTTTATCGCCATCGTGGTTCCGCTGATCCGCACCTTGCCGATACTGGCCTGTTCGCTGAGCGCGCTATTGCTGTCGGTGGTGCTGCACCACTATCAAATCCCCGGCGCGCTGGTGATTGCCACCCTGACGGCAATGATGGTGGGGCTGCTCTGCAGTAAGGGGGCGCAATGATGGTGTGGCTAATTATCGTGCTGATGGCGCTGGTGGTGTTTTTCAACCGTTACTTTTTTCTGGCGCCGAGCCTGCGTTTGCGGCTGTCGGCACGCATGCATACGCTGCTGGGATTTTCGGTGCCGGCGGTGTTGAGTGCCATCTGTGGACCGATCGTGATGTACAGCGACGATCGCTGGCGCGGCGTGGCGGAAAATCCCTACCTCTGGGGCGCGCTGTTTGCGGTTATTCTGGCGTTCTTTCTACGCAATATGCTGCTGGTGGTGCTGTTCAGCATGCTGATTTTTATCACCCTGCGCGGGATGATGTGAAAATACGCTTGCAAATTCCCTGATTTGAGATAATTTCTCTTAATTGAGATGTTAAGGGGGTAAGCATGCAGCAGATACAGAACGACATTGACCAGCGCCTGGCGCAGCGGTTGGTGGCATTGCGCCAGCAACGGGGGTGGTCGCTGGAGGCATTGGCGCAGCAAACCGGCATCAGTCGTGCGACGCTGTCGCGCATTGAGCGCATGGAAACCAGCCCGACGGCGTCGCTGCTGAACACGCTGTGCGCGGCATATGGCCTGACCATGTCACGCTTGCTGAGCGAACTGGATAATGAGCCGCCGGAGTTGTTATCACGCCAACAGCAGCCGGTGTGGGTCGATCACGCCAGCGGATTTCATCGGCGTTCGGTGTCGCCGCCTACCGCGTTGTACCAGGCCGAATTTATCGAAGGTACATTACAGTCCGGCGCACGCATCGAGTACGACGCGCCGTCGATTCACGGTCTGGAACACCATCTGTGGATGATAGACGGCGAGCTGACGTTGACCCTCGACGCGCGGCCGTTTCGACTGCAGGCTGGAGATTGCCTGCGCTATCGCCTGACCGGCAGTTCGCAGTTTCACGCTACCGGCACACAGCCGGCCCATTACACCATTATCATTTGCAGGCCATAACCATGATTGACATTCAGCAATTGGACGCCGCCGCAGCGCAAGCGGCTATCCCCGATCTGGCACAGGTGCTGCACGCCAGCGTCTGGCAGGGCGCCAGCATTGGCTTTGTTACGCCGTTCAGCGTCGAGCAGGCGGCGGCATTTTGGCACGGCCTGCTGCCGGCGATCGCCAGCGGCGAGCGGTTGATGCTGGCGGCACGGGACGGGCAACGCATTGTCGGCACGGTGCAACTGCTGCTGGCGATGCCGGCTAATGGCGCCCACCGGGCGGAGATCGTCAAGCTGATGGTGCATCCGCAGGCGCGTCGTCAGGGCATCGCCCACCGTCTGATGCAGCAGGCCGAGCAATTGGCCATAACGCATCAGCGTCAGCTGTTGGTGTTGGATACCGTCAGCGATTCGCCGGCGGAGAGCCTGTACCGTCTGCTGGGGTTCCAGCTGGCAGGGCGCATCCCGCAGTATGCCCGTGCCAGCCTTGGCGATACGCTGGATGCGACCAGCTATATGTACAAATTGTTGTAGGTTGGCCGCCGGCGCTTTTCAGGGCACGCCGAGCGTTAGGGTCATTTCGCATTGCCGCAGCGGCTCCTCGCGCCAGCCGATACGGGTAAAGAAACCGGCTGCGCACTCCGGCACGTAGACGTTGGCCATTAGCGGCAAGGGCGCGTACTGGTGCTGCAACGCCTGCAGCAGCGCACGGCCATAGCCCTTGCCACGCAGCGCCTGCGGGACGTAAACCATACGCAGGGCGCATCGTTCGGCGCTGGGTGCCACCAGGGCGAACGCCTGCTAATGCAGGGTAAAGGCGCGCGATCCGCCCGCTAATTTGTACAGCGTTTCTGGGGCGATTAACCATGGTAATGACAGGATGTTGTCCGCAATCAGGCGGCGTGACAGCAGCAGTGGGTCGATCTCTTGCAGCGGTTGCGGAGGCGGCACGGCGTCGAGTGGCGCATGAAAACCGCGTAACGTGCCGCTGACGGCTAACCCGGCCTGTTGATACAGCGCCAGCGCCGCATGGTTACCGTCGATCACCTCGAGAGAAAGCTGCCGGTCGCCGCGTGCCCGCGCGTCGGTGATTAGACGCGCCATCAGCGCCTTGCCCAGCCCCTGACCGCGCATTTCGGGGCGAATCGACAGGGCGGCTATCCGGCTGTGGTGACCGCGACGGGCGATCAGCGCCAGGGCCACCGGCCGTTGGTGATAAGTGACCACCAGGCTGTGGTTCAGGCTGAGGTCTTCGGCGTGGAAACGACTGGCAAAGGCGATGCCCTCCATGGCAAACGGCACGATATAGTTTTCAAAACAGTGGGTAAGAATTTGCGCCAGCCGATCGCTGCTGTATCGCAGGGCAGTATGGTATTCAACGTCGGTGGCGTGCATGGAATGACTCCGGATGGCGACAGAAGCTATACATGTAGACCGGATTGCCAGCGATGACAAGCCGCGTTGCCGACTGATGGCAGAAAACAAAAAAACCGGGCGCAGCCGCCCGGTAAAAGATGCATGAACAGGTTAATTAGCCGTAGCTAAAAATTGCAGTGGTGGTTATGCATGACGGTTTAGAACTGGTAAACCAGGCCTACGGCGACCACATCATCATCGGTCAGACCCAGTTTATTATCGCTATCCAGCTGGTTGATTTTATAATCCACGTAAGTAGACATGTTTTTATTAAAGTAATAATAGGCGCCAATATCGACATATTTAACCAGGTCTACGTCGCCGAGATTTTCAATATCCTTGCCTTTGGATTGCACATAGCCAATTGACGGACGCAGGCCGAAGTCGAATTGATATTGTGCTACCACTTCAAAGCCCTGGGCTTTATTGGCGAAGCCGCTGACTGAGGTCGCGGAACTGTTAATGGTGGCGGTGCCGGAAATGGGTACAATATTACGGCTTTCCGAGTAGGTCGCTGCCAGATAGACGTTGTTATTGTCGTACTTCACGCCGGCGGCCCAAATGTCGGCCTTATCGCCTTTGCCGAAGCTGCCCTGTTTCTGGGTTGTGGTGCGGTTGGACGAGGCATAGGCTGCACCGACGCTGAAGCCGTCGATGATTTCGTAGCTGGATGACAAGCCCCAACCGTCGCCGTTGGCCTTGCTGCTGGAGCGGCCGTCGTTTTCATTTTTGCCTTGGTACTGTACGGCAAACTTCAGGCCGTCGACCAGACCAAAGAAGTCATTGTTACGGTAGGTGGCGACGCCGTTGGTACGGCCGTTCATAAAGTTGTCGGTCTTGACGTAGGCGTCATCACCGAACTCCGGCAGCATATCGGTCCAGGCGCCGACGTCATAAATAATGCCGTAGTTGCGGCCATAATCGATAGAACCGACGTCTTTCAGTTTCAGACCGGCAAAGCCCAGACGGGTTTTGGTGTCCTTGGCGCTGTCAGATTCGGTATGGTTGGCGGAAATCTGGTATTCCCACTGGCCATAGCCGGTCAGTTGATCGTTGATTTGCGTGGCACCCTTAAAGCCAAAGCGGACGTAGGATTTGTCACCGTCGCTGCCAGCATCATCAGAAAAATAATGCAGCCCTTTGACTTTTCCGTACAGGTCGAGTTTATTTCCGTCTTTATTATAAATTTCTGCTGCGTACGTCGAAGGCGCGATCAAAAGTGCCGGAATAATAACGGCAAGAAGTTTCGTTTTCATATTTATCCCTGCTTTTCTCTATTAAAAGACGCTTATCATCAAGCTTATTTCTGTTAGGTTTGCTGTCGGATTTATCGCAGCGCAGAATTTTTACCAAGGTTGTGTGATGTATTTATGACAGAATATTTATTTCTATGTTGAATGATGAAAAAAACGCCGCCAAAGGCACGATTCGCTGCCGGACAAGGCCAAAACGGTGGTCTACAGTTAACGGTACGGTTTATTGGTCTGCGGAGGAATCATGCGTGAGGCTTATACATTACTCGGTTGCCGTGGTTGCGGTTCCACTATCGTTGCCGCCGCACTGGAATTGACCGGCTTTCCGTGGGGTTATGAAGAGGTCGACTACGATGTCGACAGCCCCGAACGTGACCGTCTGCTGGCGATGAACCCGTTGGGGCAGGTACCGACGCTGATCCTGCCGGACGACGAGATAATGACCGAAAGCGCGGCAATTATTCTGCTGCTGCATGACCGGGCGCCGCATGCCGAATTGGTGGCCTGATGCCGGCGCGGCCATGTTACCGCGCTTTCTGCGTTGGCTGATGTTCATCAATTGCGCCATCTATCCGACCTTTACCTATGGCGACAACCCGGAAAAATGGCTGCCGAAAACCCGTCATCCCGGAACGGCTGGAGGAGACCATCGGGCCGCACCGCGAACAGCTGTGGCGGGCGTTTGCCGCCGCCGCCAGCGATACGGGACCCTGGTTCCTCGGGCGCACCTTCAGCGCGTTGGATTTGTATATTGCGGTCATGTGCAATTGGCGTCCGGGACGCCGCTGGTTCGTTCAGCATTGCCCGCGGCTGGTGGCGATTGCTGAAAGGGTGGAGCAACTGCCGGAGCTGAATGCGCTGTTTCATGCGCACTTCGATCACGTCGCCCCGTTGGAGTAGTGGCGCATAATCGTCCTGTTTTTCTGAATCATTGGTGGCTGAAAATACCGATTTTCCTCGCGGTCGGCGACGGGTAGCGTAAGGCTATCGATCACTGTCCAGAGGACATCATGCAGATGCAAAACACCCCTAATCCCCAATCAAGCGCCGGCCAACAGGCCTTTGGCGATATCGCACCCAAGCTGGCGCAGCTCAGCGATGCGGTGTTGTTCGATGACGTCTGGCAGCGGCCCGAACTGGGAGCGCGTGAGCGCAGTCTGATCACCGTGGCGGCGCTGGTGGCGCTTAATCGGCTGGAGCAACTGCCGTTCCATTTGCAGCTGGCGCAGCGCAACGGCGTCAGCCGTGAACAGTTGGCCGAGCTTATCACCCATCTGGCTTTTTATGCCGGCTGGCCGGCGGCGGCCTCGGCGGTAGCGCGCCTGCGCGAAATGGAGGAGTGAGCCATGCCGTTTACCCGCATCGCACTGCATAATGGTAAAACGCCGGCCTATCTGCGTACGCTGTCAGGACTCGCTGCATCAGGCGCTGGTTGAAGCGTTCGAGGTGCCGCCGGACGACAGGTTTCAGGTTATTGACCAATATCGTCCCGGTGAACTGATTTATGATGCCCATTACCTTGGCGGGCCGCGCTCCGAGGATTACGTGCTGTTTTACATTACCGTGGGGCGGGCGCGTACTGCGGCGACCAAGCAGCGTTTCTACCAGCGACTGGCGGCGCTATTGCAGCAAAACCTGCAACTGTCGCCGCAGGATGTGATGGTGGTGGTGGTGAGCTCGCAGCGAGAAGACTGGTCATTTGCTCCCGATGATGTCTGAATCCCGCCACGATACGCGGGGCGCTGCGCAATATTGAACGCTGGGCGAGACGTGGGCTGACTGTACGCAGCGCTTGTGGGACAATAGCGCCATCATTTCGTTTAGATAAGAGTTGAATGGCGCTCTCTACCTCAGTTAAAACTCAGATCGGTCAGTGGTATAAAGCCCTGCAACAGCAAATACCGGATTTTATTTCCCGCGCGCCGCAACGGCAGATGATTGCCGAAGTGGCGAAAACCCTGGCCGGCGATTACCCGCGCCATCTGGCGATCGAAGCTCCGACCGGCGTGGGCAAAACCTTGTCGTATCTGATTCCCGGCATCGCCGTCGGGCGCGACGAAGGCAAGCCGTTGGTGGTCAGCACCGCTAACGTGGCATTGCAGGACCAGATCTTCAGCAAAGACCTGCCGCTGCTGAAGAAGATCATTCCCGATCTGAAATTCACCGGGGCGTTTGGCCGCCGGCGCTATGTGTGTCCACGCAATCTGGCGTCGATGAGTACCGACGTGGCCGAGCAGGGCGATTTGATGCTCTACCTGGATGACGACGAACGGCTGCCGTCCAATGGCGAAGAGCAGGCGCTGTGCCAGAAACTGTCCGCCTCGCTCAGCCGCCATCAGTGGGACGGCCTGCGCGATCACTACGCCCAGTCGATCGACGACACGCTGTGGGCCAAGCTGAGCACCGACAAGGTTAACTGCCTCGGGCGTAACTGCCATTATATTCGCGAATGCCCGTTTTACCTTGCCCGCAAGGAAATCGAAAGCGCCGACGTGGTGGTGGCCAACCATGCGTTAGTGATGGCGGCGCTGGAAAGCGAATCGGTGCTGCCGAATCCGAAAGAGCTGTTATTGGTGCTGGACGAGGGGCACCACCTGCCGGAGGTGGCGCGCGACGCGCTGGAAATTGAAGGCGAAATCACCGCGCTGTCGACCAATTTGCAACTTGATATGATCGTGCGTCAGGTGGAACAGTGCATGGTGCAGTACCGGCCGAAAAACCCGCCAGGCCTGTCGAATAGCGAACGTTTGAAGAACCACTGCGAAGAGCTGCGCGAACGGGTGCAGCTCTTCGAACACCAGGTGAGCGCCTACCTGCCGGGCGACGGCAGCGAGGCGGAATACCGTTTCGAGATGGGTGCGCTGCCGCCGGAGATGGTCGAGGCGAGCGCGCGGCTGTTCAAATTGACCGATGCGCTGCGTGGGCTGGCGGAATTTATTCTTAACGATCTGACCGAGCAGAGCGGCAAGCATGACATCGTGAGGCTGCATCGCGCCATTTTACAAATGAGTCGCACGCTGGGTTATCTGGAGGCGATGAGCAAACTGTGGAAGCTGGCCGCGCTGGAAAAATCCTCCAATGCACCGATTTCCAAATGGGTGACGCGCGAGCTGCGCGATAACGTCAGCCATCTGTATCTGCACTGCGTCGGTATTCGCGTCAGCGATCAGCTGGAAAAACTGCTGTGGCGCAATGTTCCGCACGTGGTGGTAACGTCGGCCACCCTGCGTTCGCTCAACAGCTTTGCGCGGCTGCAGGAGATGAGCGGGCTGAACGAAAAGGCCGGCGATCGCTTCGAAGTGCTGGCTTCGCCGTTTAACCACGTCGAGCAGGGCAAGATCGTCATTCCGCAAATGACGTTCGAACCGGCGATCGCCACCGAAGCGGAACATCTGGAGGAGATGGCGCGCTTCTTCCGAGCGCAGGTAGCTGGCGCGCAGCACAAGGGCATGCTGATCCTGTTCAGCAGCAACCGGGCGATGCAAACCTTCCTTGGCTACGTGACCGATCTGCGTCTGATGTTGCTGGTACAGGGCGATCAGCCACGCTATCGTCTGGTGGAAGAACACCGCAAGCGGGTGGAAAAAGGCGTGGCCAGCGTACTGGTCGGCCTGCAATCGTTCGCCGAAGGGCTGGATCTCAAGGGCGAGCTGCTGACTCAGGTGCATATCCACAAGATTGCGTTTCCCCCCATCGACAGCCCGGTGATCCTCACCGAAGGTGAATGGCTGAAAACCCTGAAACGTTATCCCTTTGAAGTGCAAAGCCTGCCCAGCGCGTCGTTTAATTTGATCCAGCAGGTCGGTCGATTAATCCGTAGCAACGAATGCCGCGGTGAAATCGTGATTTACGATCGCCGGCTGTTGACCAAGAGCTACGGCGCGCGCCTGCTGTCGGCGCTGCCGGTATTCCCGATAGAGCAGCGCGAGGTGCCGGAGGCTGACAAGGCGCATAAAGCGGCGCTGAAGTCGGTGGCCGAGGCGGCAAAAAAGCAGAAAAAAGCCGCCAATCCGTTTGCCCGACGCCGACGCCGCTGAGTATCACAGCGGTGGCAGGCGGCGTTTCACCGGCGTGGTTTTCACTATCGAGGTGTTGCTTTGCGCCCGTTCGGCCAGCCGATCGAGGATCTGGTCGAGCTGCTCCAGTGAGTGAGCCACTAGGCGCACGATAAAACAGTCTTCGCCGGTGACCTTGTCGCATTCGATCACCTCGGGCGTCTCGGCGATCATCTGTTCCACTTTCTTCAGCATGCCCGGCAGCGGCTTGACGCGCACCAGCGACTGGAACGCGTAGCCCAGCGCCGGCAGATTGACGTTCAGGGTGTAGCCCTGGATCACGCCGCTTTCTTCCAGCCGCCGCAACCGCTCCGAAGTGCTCGGCGACGACAGGCCCACTTTGGCGCTCAGCATCTTCAGCGACATGCGCGCATCCTCGGCCAGCAAGGCCAGCATTTGGCGATCGATATCGTCCATAGCGACTCCATTAGGTTAATTTAGGTAATTTCCTTCAATAAAAAGGAGTTTAAACGATAATGCCTTTTTTATGCCATGTATTGTCGGCAGAAATCGTTGCACACTATTTCCTCTGAACACGGGGGAACGAGATGAAGACAGAAATTAAACGCGGCTCGCTGGAGATGATTGCGGCGATGCTGATTTCCGGCAGCATTGGCTGGTTTGTGCTGATGTCGGGCCAGCCGGTGGTCAACGTGGTGTTTTGGCGCTGTGTGTTTGGCACCGCGGTGCTGTTGGTGGTATGTGGGCTACGGGGACAACTGCGCCGCTCGACGTTGAACTGTGCCATATTGCTGACGGCGGTGGCGGGTGGTATTGCGTTGGTGATCAACTGGCTGCTGCTGTTTGCCGCCTATGCCTACGCCTCTATTTCCATCGCTACTGCGGTGTACAACACCCAACCGTTTATGCTGGTGGTATTGGCGGCGCTATTGCTCGGTGAAAAGCTGACGGCGCGTAAAATGCTGTGGCTGACGCTGGCGTTTATCGGCATGGCTCTGGTGGTACTGTCGCAACCAGGGCAGCAGAGCGAACAGCAACATTATCTGTTGGGCATTTTGCTGTCGCTTGGCGCGGCATTTTTCTATGCGCTGATGGCGCTGGCAGCCAAACGCCTGACCGGTACGCCGCCGCACGTGATTGCACTGATCCAGGTCAGCGTCGGCGCGCTGATGCTACTGCCACTGGTGGACTTTGGGGTGGCAACCAGCGCTGGGCAATGGGGGCTCTTGATTACCCTGGGCGTGTTGCACACCGGCGTGATGTACGTGTTGCTGTACGGCGGTATCCAGAAATTGCCGACCCACCTCACCGGTTCGCTGTCGTTTATTTATCCGCTTGCGGCCATGCTGGTCGACCGGTTTGCCTTCGGCCATCAACTGGTTGCGCTGCAACTGGCCGGGGCGACGCTGATCCTGCTGGCAGCGGCCGGAATGAATCTGCTGGGGGAGCGGCGGGCGCCAACCGCCTTGAGCACCGGGTGTAATAATTTGCCGTGTGGCTCTAGTAAAACGCCGCGTGCGGATTATGATTGAAGGCAACTTCCCCGCTGAATGATAAGGTAGCATCGAATGGACATTGCAACGCTGTTGCTGTTTTCCGCCGCCTGCCTGGCACTGGCCGTTACGCCAGGGCCGGATATGTTGTTGATCGCCTCGCGTAGTCTCAGTCAGGGGCGGCGCGCCGGCTTTGCCTCGCTGGCTGGTATCCAGCTTGGCACCTATTGCCACGCTCTGGCCGCCGCGCTTGGGTTGTCGCAGCTGTTTGTGGCGGTACCGCTGGCTTACGATGCGGTTCGCCTGTTGGGGGCGGCTTATCTGTTGTATCTGGCGTGGAAAACGCTGCGCACGGGCAGCAATTTGCAGGCCACCGCCGGCTTGCAGACGGTAGCGGTCGGGCGCATTTTGCAGCAAGGGCTGTGGACCAATATTCTTAATCCCAAAATGGCGCTGTTCGTGCTGGCATTGTTTCCGCAGTTTATCAATCCACAGGCCGGATCGGTGGTGGTGCAGATGCTACTGTTGGCGACGGTGCTGAACGTGATCGGCCTGGCGATCAATGGTGGCGTCATTTTGCTGATCGGCGGGATGAAAAGCCGCTTCGCCGGGCGGCAGTTCAGCGCTCGCTGGCCAAACTATCTGCTGAGCGGCGTGTTTGCCGGCCTGGCCTGCAAGCTGATTTTCGACAGTCGTAAATAAGCGCGGGGCGCATGGCGTCTCAGCTTCTTTCTACCAGCGCCACGATGGTGATGAGCAGCTCGCGTTTGGCTTCATCGGCGCTGATTTGCTGGCAGACCGCCGCGCAGGACAACGCTTCTGCCGCTCCCAGCATCGCCCATAACCCCGCGGCGGCAATCTGCTTGCCGCTGGCGAACGGCACCAGCATCTGCCGGCATTTTTCGATAAATGCCACTTCATAGGCGCGTTTGATCTTTTCAAGCTCCGGCGTACCGGCCAGCGCGGCGATAATGCCGGGGATCTCGCGTCCTTGCAGCAGCACGCAATCGACGTACGCGGTGGCAATCAGCGTGGCGCGGCCAATCAGCGTGGCTTCGCTGGCTTGTAATAGCTCATCAAACAGCGCGTTCTGGCGCGCGTCGAACTCTTGATACAACGCTGCCAACAGTCCAAGGCGCGTACCAAAGTGATCGTACACCACCGGTTTGGTTACGCCAGACTGCTCAGCAAGCCTGCCCAGCGACAGGTTTTCCGTTCCTTCCTGACCGATTATCTGCCATGCGGTATCCAAAAGTTGACGGTTGCGCTCCTCGCGTGACAGACGTTGCCGCGGCATTGCCGTGGCGGATTTTTGTTGCGTGGAAAATTTGGTCATTGCTAATATACCAATGGTAGGTTACTAATGGTATATAGTTTACGCCAGTTACTGAAGAACGGCAATCAGAGAGGTTAACATGCATTATCTTATCGTTACCGCACACCCGGTTCAGAGCTCGTTGACTCACGGCGTGGTGCAGCGCATCGCAGCGGGCATTGCCGAGGGCAGCCACAGCGTCGAGATCGCCGACTTGGCGGCGGAAGGGTTTGACCCGCGTTTTTCTACCGATGATATCAGCGCATTTCAATTACAGGCACCGATCCCGGTGGACGTGCTGGCCGAGCAGCAGCGTATCGATCGCGCCGACGCCGTGATACTGGTCTATCCGGTATATTGGTGGTCGATGCCAGGCCAGCTCAAGGGCTGGATCGATCGGGTGTTCACCAACGGCTGGGCGTATCAAGACGGTGGTGATGGCAAGGTGAAAAAGAAACTGTCGCATCTGCGGGTGCATCTGGCGGCGATTGGTGCTGCCGATCGGAGCACCTACGACCGCCATGGCTATACCAGCGCGATACAGACCCAGATCGATCACGGCATCTTTGATTATTGTGGTGCGCAGGTGGTGACGTCTGAACTGCTGCTGATGCCGGAGTTTCCGCATATCGAGGCGCTGCTGGCGTCGGCGCAGGCGCTGGGCAGCAAGATGGCTGGCGTCGCCCAGTCGCAGATGGCACTCTAGCGTTTCGCGATAATATTGCCTCGAATGCCGCGCTGGCCGGTGCATCGGCCAGCGCGCTGTACATTACCAGCCGCTGATGATTTTCCTCATCCACCACGAAGGAGGCGCGTTCAAAGGTCACTTCGCCCGCGCCGTCGATGCAAAACGAGCGTTGCCCCTGGCAGCGGCCATGAATGAGGTTGAGCACGCTCGCGGATAGGGTATGCTAAACAGACGCACCAGGGGAGGCCTGCATGGATTACACCAAAATTATCAAAGAAATAGGGCGTGGCAAAAATCACGCACGCGATCTGGATCAAGCGACGGCATTTGCGCTTTATCAGGCGATGCTGGCCGGCGAAGTACCGGAGCTGGAGCTGGGTGGCGTGCTGATCGCCATGCGCATCAAAGGAGAGGCCGAAGCCGAAATGCTCGGCTTTTACCAGGCGATGCAGCAGCAGGTGCTGCGGTTGCAAAAACCGCACGGTCGGCCGATGCCGGTGGTGTTGCCGAGCTACAACGGCGCGCGCAAGCAGGCCAACCTGACGCCACTGTTGGCGCTGCTACTGGCGCGCGTTGGCTTACCGGTGGTGGTGCACGGCGTGCTGGATGACAGCACGCGGGTCACCAGCGCCGAAATCTTCCAGGCGTTGGGAATCGACTGGTCGGAAAATGCTGCCGATGCCCAGCAGCGGCTGGAGAGCGGCGAGCCGGTGTTTATGCCGGTTGGTGCGTTGTCCGCCGCGCTCGATCGCCAGTTAAGCCTGCGCTGGCGCATGGGGGTACGCAACAGCGCCCATACGCTGGCCAAACTGGCGACGCCATTTGGCGATGCAGACGTGCTGCGCATCGCCAGCGTTTCGCACCCGGAATACGTGGGCCGCGTGGCGTCGTTTTTCCGCCAGATCGGCGCCCGCGGTTTGTTGATGCATGGCACCGAGGGCGAAGCCTACGCCAACCCGCTGCGTTGCCCGCAGATCCACTATATCGTCAATGGTGAGCAGCAGATTATGCTGGAACGCCCGGCGCAGGAAGCTGCGCCGCAGCTGCCGGCGGCCAGAGATGCTGAAACCACCGCGCGCTGGATGGAACGCTGTCTGGCCGGCGAGGTGGCTATTCCGGACGCCTTGGCGCGTCAGGTGGCCTGTTGTCTGCTGGCCAGTGGCGAAGTCGACACGTTCGAACAGGGGTTGGCACGCCTGGCATGATTGCCGGCGGCTATACTGATTGCCGGCGGCTATACTGATTGCTTTCATCGCGCAGCGGAAGGATGGTTATGCAACAGGCTCTCGACTATTTCAATCAATTGAACCAGGATTATTTGCGCGTTCACCAGACCAAGGAAGATCTGTTCTGGCAGAACTATATGGGGGTCGGCGCCGCAGACGTGTCGGCACGCTTTGCCGCTGCCGAAAGCGCCTATAAGCGTTTTATCGCCGAGCCGCGCCGTCTGTCGGCGATTCGGCAACTGCTGGCCGAACTGGAGGCGTTGCCGCCATCGCAGCAACGCCTGGCGTTGCAGCATGGGCTAAATGGCTGGCTGCGGTTCTTTGACTGTAACGTGATTGAGGATCCGCAGGCGCAGGCGTTGCTCGATCAGATCATTGCCGCCGAAGCCGATCTGTACGATCGCCGCAAAGGCCATCAGTTAACCCACCTGAATGCCAAAGGGCAGCGGGTGGCGGCGTCGCTGGGCGAGCTGCTGACCAACCAGGCCACCAACCAGAACGAAGAGTATCGCCGCAGTTCGCAAACCGCGCTGCGCGAGCTGGAGCAGTGGCTGCTGCATAACGGCCTGCCGGCGCTGATCGGGCTGCGCAATCGCTTTGCGCGCCAGATGGGCTATCGCAACTATTTTGATTACAAGGTGAACAAGACCGAACGCATGACGCCGGAGCAGCTGTTCGCCATTCTTGACCGTTTCGAGCAGCAAACCCGCGACGCCAATGCGCGCAGTCTGCAACAACTGGCGGCGGAGAAAGGCGCACAGGCGCTGGAGCCGTGGAACCTGCGCTTTGCCAGCGCTGGCGATGTTACTCGCCAACTGGATCCGTATTTGCCGTTCGCCCTGTCGTTGGCGCGTTGGGTCGACAGTTTCAAGCGGCTGCATATCGGTTTTCGCGGCGCGCAAATGAACCTCGATCTGTTGGTGCGCGCCGGCAAGTATGAAAATGGCTTTATGCATGGCCCGCAGCCGCCGTTTTTCCTGCAGGGCGAGTGGCAGCCGGCCAGGCTCAATTTCACCAGTCTGGCGCAGCCGGGGCAGGTCGGTAGCGGCGCCCATGGCTTGAATACCCTGTTCCATGAGGGCGGGCACGCGGCGCACTTTGCCAATATCTGTCAAAACGCTCCCTGTTTCTCGCAGGAGTTCCCGCCAACCTCGATGGCCTATGCCGAAACACAGTCGATGTTCTGCGACAGCCTGCTGGATGACGCAGACTGGCTGAAACGTTATGCCAAAAATTCCGCCGGTGAAACGGTGCCGGATGCGCTGATCAAGGCCAGCATTCAGGCACGTCAGCCGATGCGCGCTTTCAACGAGCGCCATATTTTGCTGGTGCCGTATTTTGAATGGGCGCTGTATCAATGGGATGAGGCACAGCTGACGCCAGAGGCGATTACCCAGCTGGCGCGCGACACCGAACAGAAAATCCTCGGTATCAGCGGCAGCCCGCGACCGACGCTGGCGATACCGCACCTGCTGTCGCTGGAATCGGCCTGCTCTTATCAGGGCTACCTGCTGGCGTTGATGGCGGTAGAACAGACGCGTCAGTTCTTCTTGCAGCGCGACGGCTATTTGACCGACAACCCGGCGATAGGCCCCGATCTGGCGCAGCACTATTGGCGGCCGGGCAATAGCGTCAGCCATGACGACACCTTGCGCAGCCTGACCGGTGAAGGCTTCAACCCGGATTATCTGGCCGCGGCCTGTAACCAGACGGTAGAACAGGCGTGGCTGGCGGCGCAGGCAACCATGGCGGCAGCGGCGCAGCGTCCGCAACCGGCAGCCGACTTTGACCTGGCAGCACGCATTCGGGTGGTAGACGGCGATGTGCTGCTGGCGGACAACGCCGACGGCGACCAGAAGATGTGCCAGGATTTTGCCGCCGCGATCGCCGCCCGGCTGTAGGTCGTTTGCCGCCGGCCGGCCCCGGCGCCAGGGTTATTTACGCGCGTCCGGTCGCACCAGATCGAAACGCTGCTGCTCAGAAATAGCGTAATACGCCGTCGGCCCACCGGCGCGCAGAATCGGCTGGGCAGCGGCGGTTTGATACAGGCCATGTTGATCCAGCAACGTGCGATCGATATGCACCGCCACTACTTCCCCCAGCACCAGCCAGGTTTCCACCTGCTCGCCGGCCGCCGTTTGCAACTGGATGCACTGGCTCAGTCGGCATTCAAAGTGGACCGGGCTTTCCGCCACCCGATCGACCGCGACCTTGCGACCCGGCAGCGGCGTGACGCCGGCAAAGGCAAACTCATCCCCGTCGCGCGGTAGCGACGCCGAGCTGTTGTTCATTGCTTCCGCCAACGGGCGGGTGGCGAGGTTCCAGACGAATTCGCCGGTTTCGACGATGTTCGCCACGCTGTCCTTCCAGCCAGAGCTGGCGAAGCCGATGATCGGCGGGCGATAGTTGAAGCAGTTAAAGAAACTGTACGGCGCCAGATTGCGTTGTCCGGCGGCGCTGACGGACGAGATCCAGCCGATCGGCCGAGGCCCGACGATGGCATTCAGCGGATCGTGCGGCAAGCCATGCCCGGCGGCCGGCTCATAGTAGTAATGCGTTTCACTGCTCATAGCGTCCCTTGTCCTGGTAAACGAAGCTTTTATTCTGACCGGTTTGTCACAGGCTGCAAGTTTGGTCGGGGGATATGTTATCTTATGCGCCAGAACCCGCCAGCAAGAGTCAGTCAGGTGCAAAAAAAGAAAACCTTCCCGCAGCAGAAAAAAGGCCTGCATCCCCGTAACCGCCACCGTTCCCGCTACGACTTCCCGGCGTTGATCGCCAGTTGTCCAGCGCTGGCGCCGTTTGTCAAAGCCAACGAATGGGGCGATGAGTCGGTGGATTTTGCCGATCCGGCCGCGGTGAAAATGCTTAACCGCGCACTATTACAGCATTTTTACGGTATTGAGCATTGGGATATTCCTGCCGATTACCTGTGTCCGCCGATCCCTGGGCGTGCGGATTATCTGCACCATCTGGCGGATCTGCTGGCGACCAGCAACGGCGGCGAGATCCCGCGCGGCAAGAGCGTGGCGATCCTCGACGTTGGCGTGGGCGCCAATTGCATTTATCCGATCGTCGGTCTGCGTGAGTACGGTTGGCGTTTTACCGGTTCGGAAATCGATCCGGTTTCGCTGAACTCGGCCAAAATGATCGTGGCGATGAATCCGACGTTGAAAAACAGCGTGCGCTTGCGGTTACAAAAACAGCCGACACGCATTTTTGACGGCATTATCGGCGTTGCCGAGCGTTTTGATGCCACACTGTGCAACCCGCCGTTCCACGCCTCCGAACAGGAAGCACGCGCCAGCACCCGGTTGAAGCTGCATAAATTGGGCAAGGGCAACGTGGCGGATAAACCGGTGCAGAACTTTGGCGGCAAGAATAATGAACTATGGTGTGACGGCGGCGAAGAAGCCTTCGTGCGCAGCATGGTGGAAGAAAGCGTCGCCAAGGCAAAAAACTGCCTGTGGTTTACTTCGTTGATCTCAAAAAACACCACGCTGCCGTCGATTTACCACGCGCTGAAGCTGGCCGGTGCCCAACAGGTTCGTACCATCGAAATGGCCCAGGGGCAGAAAATCAGCCGCTTCGTCGCCTGGACATTCCACGACGCTGAACAGCAAGCAGCCTGGGCTGCCGAACGCTGGCAAAACGCCCCGCTAGCGCAGGGCTAATCAACCAGTCTGGGAGGCAACTCCCAGACTGGTCTTTTGCTGTCACCGTTTGGTTGACAGAATGCTTAACGGTTCCTTAACTGTATCCATACCTACAATACGCCTTTCCAGCAGTGTGCAGCGTCTCCGTTTATGCCGCAGGAGACAGGATCACGGCGCCTGACGCCGCGTTGCTACCCTTCACATAGCGAGAGTTCCCATGACTTCTTTATCAACGCAGAAAGAGGTTGGCGCATTGATTATCGGCATTTATGGCCGACAGCCGACGCTGGCCGAAATCAACCAGCTTGATAGCCAATACGATCTTGGCAGCCTGCCGCCCGCCTATATTGCCACGGTTCTGATGAGTCAACCCGACGCCGACTGGATGAACGGGCAAAGTGATTTTGACATTCTCAGCACGGTCTATAGCTCGATTTACCAGCAACCCGCCGATGCTGATTACATTAATTCCTTGCTCGAAATGGGGCATTTTAACGCCGCCGTCGCCAGCGTGGTGATGGATCTGTTTAATTATCTGGGCGATGACCCGGCGCTGCTGGCGCAGCAGCAGACGCTGGAACAGCAGATTGACGATGCGCTGTTCCCGAACGATCTGCCGGGCAGTCTGTATCAGGAGCAGGTCGCCGCGGTTTTCCTGGCGGTGCCCGAACGCGCAATTGATGCCGGTTCGCTCGATCATTGGAGCAACACGCTGGCATCGGGCGAAATGAACTACCATCAGTTGATTGGCGCATTGCTGGCGACGCCGGAGTTTCAGCAGCAGATCGGCGATTTGCAGGGTGACGCGTTTATTCAGCATATCTATCAGGCCGTGCACGGGCGTGCGGCGAACGCCGAGCAACTGGCGGTGTACCGCGAGCTGGGAGATGACCAGGCACTGATCGTACAGCGGGTGGTGGAGGATCTGCGCGGCGCCGACTCGCCCGATGCGGTCACGCAGCATGAGCAATGGCAGTTCGCCCGTGATATCGGCAACAGCCTGACCTATAAAAGTACCGCTTCGCTCAGCACCAGCGAGGACGGTGGCAATGCCTACGGCACGGTGAACAGCCACAGCGGCCATAGCTTGAGCGATGCGGAAACCGCAGTGCTGTACCGCGTCTTTCTTGACGCCGATGCGGCGGTATCGGTGGATCTCAGCTATGCCTATCAACTGTCGTCGCTGACCGTCAACGGCAGCAGCGCCGCCAATATTACGCTGCATAACAATCAGTATGTGAATTATGGCGTCGACATTATCCTCAACAATGCCAATGTCACGCTTAACGGCGCTTACGGCGACGATACGCTACAGATTAGCGCACTGGCGCAGCTCAACGACGCGAGCGGTAATTTCTTGCTCAACAACGGTAATGACCGCTTGCTGTGGCCGGCAACGGTGATGGCGGCGCCAACCAGGTCGGGGCTGAATTGAGCGCCGACGGCGGCGCGGGGCGCGACGCGCTGTCCGCCAATCTGATCGTCAAATCGATCGCCAGTATCGATCTGTGGGGCGCACGGGTGACCACCATCGACAGTAACGTGGACAATTTCCGCCATTTTGAGCAGTTGGATATGGCCGGCTACATCGGCCAGGCGGAGGCCACGCTGCAACGCATCAACTGGAGCGGCAGTAAAACCGACAGCGTGGCCACCCAGGCCCATGTGTTCGACTATGGTTTGTTGACCGGCAATGCCACGGCAGAAGGCAGCCGTGGCGGTTATGTGATTCAGCATACGCTGCCGGAGGATCTCGGCAGTGCAGGACTGTTGCTGTCGGGCAAGGCGGATAACGTCAAGGTGATCAATGCCAGCGCAGCCGCCGGTAAGCTGGAGATCGACAGCGTCGGCAACCAGGCTGACAGTCTGTTGCAGATCGATTTTCTGGCCAACGCGCTCAACCGCTTTGAGGTGCTGTTCTCCGGCGGCAACAATGCCGGTACGCTGGTGCTCAACAGCAGCGGCGATGACAATCCGCTTAGCCAGATTGCCATTACCACCGGGGCCTGGCGCAGCGGCGAGCTGACGCTGGCGGGCGATAATCAGCAGGTACGGGAAATTATCCTCGACGGCAAGGCTGCCCTGACGCTGCACCTGTCTGACGGCTACGACAATCTGGCGCTAGTCGATGCCTCGGCGTTCGATCGTAATGCGCTCAATCTGACAGCCAGTGACGGCGGTAGCGGAGACGGTATGCTGATTCAAATGCTGGACTTGCTACCGTTAAGCGATAGCGCGCAGGCGGCGCTGGCGCCGATATTGACCGATCTTGGCCTGCACGGGGAGCAATTGCTGGTGAGGGGCGGCGACGGCGACGATCGGTTCAGCGTTGCGGGGGATACCTCCCTCGTCGGCGGCGGCGGTAATAACAGTTTCTCTCTGCAATCCAGCACCGCCGAATCCGGCGTAACGCTGCGCGATTTTTCGCTATCCAGCGGCAGTATCAGCGATGCCTTATCCAACCTGCGTTTCTCGACGCAAAGCGGTAGCGCGTTGACGGATTATGGCGTCAGTGACGCGCAGGACATTGAAGCGCGGATTGGTGTATTGAGTGAACAACCGCTCAGTGCCAGCGCGCTGTTGGCTGCACTGCTGGATCTGGAGCAGCCCGGCGCGCTCAGCGCCAAAGTGGGCATCAGCAGCGTGCTGGGGGAGGTAAGCAGCAGCTACCTGATTGTCGATAACAATGACAATCAGGCGCTGGACGCGGCGGACAGCGTCATCATGTTGCAGGGACTGGAACACCAGGCGCTGCTTGATGGATTGCACTATGCGCCGCAGCAGTTGGCGATAAATGGCGTTGCCGACCCGTCAAGCGATCTGGCGGCGTAGCCCGCCAGCCGTAACCATGGTGCCGGCGCGCTGTCGGCATCATGTCGCTGACCCTCAGTTACCTGTTGACGGGGCGCGCCATCACGGCGGCGCAGGCTGCGCAATGGAGGGAGGGCTCGGCCGCGGCCTGCGCAAATAAATAGTTTGTCGGTCCCTTTTCTTTTTTCTGCTTTACGTTATTCTCAAATCAGCATTATTTTCTCTGCACAATTAAAAATTACTATTTTAAATTTAATAATTACTTTTATTTATTATTTCTCTGCGGTTACATAACGGCGGGTGAGCGTTTGCTCGCCAGCGGCAGTGCGTTAGTGTGGGCTAAACGTACGGCATTAAAAATATCCGAACGTTAAATCACCTGTCAGAAGGATGCCCACTTTATGCTGTTACGATTCAGTCAGTTAACTATTCCCTGGCGCGGCGAGCTGCGCGCCATTGAACATGCCGTGGCGATGATCGTATTTAAACCCGATGGCACCGTGCTGCGTGCCAACGATCTATTTTTGCAATGTCTGGGGTTTGAACGTAGCGACGTCATCGGCCAACACCACCGTATATTCTGCGACCAGCAATACGCCGCCAGCGCCGCTTATCGCCAGCATTGGCAGCGGCTTAATCAGGGTGAATCAATTACGGATAATATTAAGCGGCGGCGCAAGAATGGCGAGCTGCTCTGGCTGCAAGCTACCTATACCCCGGTTATTAACCGTCGAGGGAACGTGTCGGCGATAGTCAAGCTGGCCTGCGACGTTACCGACCGCCTAGTGCAGGCACAACAGCAGCGCAGCTTGCTGGCGGCATTGGATCGTTCGATGGCGATCATCACCTTTACCCCGCAGGGAGTGATTGTGGATGCCAATGACAACATGCTGGCGCTGATGGGCTACCATCTTGAAGAGGCGCGCGGCCAGGCACACAGCGTGCTGTGTTCGGCAGAGCTGGCCGCCTCGGCGCAATATCAGCAGCATTGGCAGCGCCTGGCGGATGGCGAATTTATTACCGGTCGCTTTGAGCGGCTTAATCGCCGTGGTGAGCGGGTCTGGCTGGAAGCGAGCTACAACCCGATACTCGATGAGCAGGGGCGGGTGATCAAGGTGGTGAAGATTGCCCAGGACATCACGCGACTGATGATACAGCAGCAACAGGAAGAGGCTCTGGTTCGCGATGTACACCATCTGTCGCTGGCGACCGATAAAAGCGCGGCACAAGGAGCGACCATCGTTCAGCAGGCGGTCAACGGCATGCAACAGGTGGAACAGGCCGCCCGCCAGACGTCACGGGTGGTGAGCGATCTGGGTGACTATTCGCAACAGATTGACGGCATTGTCGCGGCGATGCGCAAGATTGCCGCGCAAACCAACCTGTTGGCGATCAACGCGTCGATTGAAGCGGCGCATGCCGGTGAGCATGGACGCGGCTTTGCGGTGGTAGCCAATGAAGTCCGCGTGCTGGCGGAGCAGTCTCGCAAGGCCGCGGTTGAAATCGAAGGTATGACAAAATCGATTCAACAGGGGGTCGCCGCGGCGATAGCCGGCATGACCACCTGCGTCGAACAGGCCGGCGGCGGCGTGGCGTTGACCCAGGATGCCGGTCAGGTAATCCAGCAGGTGAACGTGGGCATGCAGGATGTGGTCAGGCTGATGCAGACGTTTAGAACGGTGAAGCAGGAGGAGACGTTGTCCTGACGGCGCCGCCAGCAATACGCCGGGTGGGATGAACGGCGGCCAGCAATACGCCGGGTGGGATGAACGGCGGCCAGCAAAGGCCGCCGTGGCAGAGCAGGGCCCGCGTCAGGAAACGTGTTGCAGGAACTCCTGCAAACGCGGGCTTGGCGGGGTGTTGATCAGGGTATGCGGATCGCCATCCTGTGCGATACGCCCTTTATCGATAAAGATCAGACGCGAGGCGACTTTTTCGGCGAAGCCGACTTCGTGGGTGACGATCACCATGGTCATGCCTTCTTCCGCCAGATCCTGCATCACTTTCAATACTTCGTGACGCAGTTCCGGATCGAGCGCCGAGGTCGGCTCATCAAACAGCATCATTTTCGGTTTGACCGCCAGCGCCCGCGCGATGGCGACGCGCTGCTGCTGGCCGCCGGACAGCTCGGACGGATAGTGGTGCGCACGCTCCGCCAACCCGACTTTCGCCAGCAGCTCGCGCGCCAGCTTTTCGGCGTCGGCTTTCTTCAAACCACGCACGCGAATCGGGCCGAAGGCGACGTTTTCCAAAGCGGTCAGGTGTGGGAACAGATAAAACTGCTGGAACACCATGCCGGCTTCCTGGCGGATCAGTCGTTCGTCGACCTTGGGATCGTTGACTTTCAACCCGTCGACGATCAGATCGCCGCTGGTGATCTCTTCCAGTTTGTTGATACAGCGCAGCAGGGTAGATTTTCCCGAGCCGGAAGGCCCGATAATCACCACCACTTCGCCCTGATTGATCTTCAGATCGATATCATGCAGCACCTGGGTTTTACCGAAGTGCTTGGAGACGTTTTTAAATTCAATCACAGGATTTTCATCCTTCTTTCCAGACGACGCAGAACAAAGCTCAGCACCAGGGTGATAATCAGATAGATAACCGCGACCGCGCTCCAGATTTCCAGCGCACGGAAGTTGCCGGCGATGATTTCCTGCCCCTGCCGGGTCAGTTCTGCCACGCCGATAACGATAAACAGCGAGGTATCCTTGATGCTGATAATCCACTGGTTACCGAGTGGGGGCAGCATGCGGCGCAGAGCCAGCGGCATCACGACGTAGCGGATGGTTTCCCGGCGCGACAGGCCCAGCGCCAGCCCGGCTTCACGGAAGCCGCTGTGAATCGACAGCACTGCCCCGCGGGTGATTTCCGCAATATAGGCCCGGAGTTGATCATGATGGTCACCACCGCCGCGGTGAACGGGTCGATGCGTAAATCGCTGAATGCCATTGGCAAGGCGAAGTAGATAAACATCACCTGCACCACAATTGGCGTACCGCGAATCACTTCGATAAAGGCCAGTGCGATATGGTTGGCGATCCAACCGCCGTAGGTGCGTGCGAACCCGGCAACCAGGCCGATGATCAAGCCGCCAATCAGACCGAGGACCGAAATCCACAGGGTCATTTTGGCGCCTTCTAACAGAATGGGGATGGCGGGCCAGATGGCACTCCAGTCGAACTGCATGGTATTTTCTCCCGGTGATCCCAAATCTGGGTATCAGATACGGCAAAGCGCAGGGGCCGTGCGGCGCCCCCGCGTTTGATACGTTAACTGCCTAAAGCCATTACGATTACTTCGGCTCGGTGCCGAACCATTTTTTGTAAATTTCGTTATAGGTGCCATTTTCGCGCAGGGTTTTCAGCGCGCCGTTCACTTTTTCACGCAGATCGCTGCCTTTCGGGAACGCGATGCCGTACTGCTGTGCTTCCAGCGAATCGCCTACCGTCTTGAACTTGCCGGCGCCAGCGGTTTTGATGAAGTACAGAATGTTTGGCGTATCGTGAACCACGGCGTCAGCGCGCTGGGTGCCAAGTTCCATATAGGCATTGTCGATGTTCGGGAATTGGCGCAGATCCTTGGTTTTCACGTTTTGTTTAACGTAGTCCACCGAACCGGTGCCGCTCTTCACCGCCACCACTTTGCCGTCCAGATCCTTGACGCTCTTCACGTCGTTATTGTTGGCATTGACCATCACCAGCAGGCCGCTCTTGTAGTAGCCGTCCGAGAAGTCGATGGCTTTTTTACGTTCGTCGGTGATGGTGATGCCGGCCAGCGCCAGATCGATATTCTTGGTCTGCAGGGCCGGGATAATGCCGCCAAAATCCATGGGTTTCAGGGTGTAGTCCAGCTTCAGCTCTTTGGCGATGGCGGCCCACAGATCGATATCGAAACCGACGTACTGGTTGCCCTGTTTGAATTCAAATGGGACGAAAGCGGTATCGGTGGCGACCACCAATTTATCTGCTGCGTGGGAACTTACTGCAAAGGCCAGCGACAGTGCGGCCAGCGAGACGTTAAAAATTGACTTCATAAGAGGAATTTCCTGTACAGGTTGCGGTTTACCCATTTTGTTATTGCATACATGCCATGAAATATTCGTGCCATAGTTGCAATTATTATAAAAACAAGGGGTTGTGATGTGATGTTGTGCCGAATTGGCCAATTTTTAAGGTAATGCACCAAAAGGAGGCCCTGAAATGGTGCTCTGCGAGCCTGGATGGTGCATTTGGTTATGATTAACCAATTTATGGCTGGGAAACAACCGATAATTAACAATTATGCATCAATACTGATAACTAACTCTAACTTTAGCGGTGCGATACGGCACAAACAGGTGCAACCCGTGCCGATGGGATTGGCATTCAGGCAGGAAAGGGCGGTCGAGCGCTAACGATCAGACCCGGCTGGGACAACGGGGAAACTAGCGCAACTGGCTATCTTTGCTACCGCGCCGGTTGTACAGACTGGCTGCCGCGTGCTGTTTATCCAGCGCGTTCTGGCAGGCCAGACAATAGCGTACGCCTTGCAATGCGTCGCGACGCGCCTGCGGGATGGCTTCGCCGCATTCATGACAATATTGTGCGCTTTCGCCGTGGCCCAGCGCTCCCCGCGCTCGCTGTACGGCATCGTCGACGGTCGAATCTATCTGATCCTGAACTGCGCCATCTGCTGCCCATCCACTTGCCATGCTCACCTCGCTTACGCCGGATATTAGGGGCGTTATCGGTTTGCGCGTTGACGCGAAACGAAAAAACAGGTTGGGCATCAGCCGCAACCTGTTCTGTCACCCTACAACACGCAGGATGTGTGCCAAACAACCCTATCGCGGTTATTCAATATTGGATTCGATAAACCACAGGAACTTGTCCAGATCGCGTGAGGCAGCGGTGAACATGTCTGCAGTATCTTCATCGGTCACTTCGCCAATCGCTTGGCGAATGTCGTTGGCTACGGCGCCGTAGCGATCCGCCAGCGCCTTCAGGTGTTCCTGCACGCTGTGAATATTGGTTGGGTAGCTTTTTAACGGCGTTTTGTCATTAACCACCTGCACGGTACCCAGTGCTACGCCGCCCAACTGCACCACGCGCTCGGCAAAGGTATCCTGGTGGTCGATAATGGCGGTACGGAAACCGTCGAGCATTTCATGCACGGCGATAAAGTTGGCGCCACGCATGTTCCAGTGAGCCTGCTTAGTGATCAACGACAGGTCGATAAACTGGACTACCTGATGATTCAGGGCTTTGATGGCCTCCAGTTTGGTTTTTTCATCCATGTCATTGCGCGTGTAAAGTAGGTCAGAAGATTTCGTTTTAACCAGTTTAGCGGTGCTCATATCAGATATCCTCTTGATTAGTCGTTGTCCTAATTTGCTACGGGAGTAATTATAGCAGTGACTGCGCATTTTGCTGGATGAAAAAAGCGATGGATTAAATCGGTTTAATCCATTGTTAAATTACTTTTAACAGGAGTAAGATAAAAAGGATTATATCTAACTGTTTGTATTTTAATTATTTGTAATTTTACCGCTGTCTGGCGCTGAGCGAATGTTAATAATAGTTAACAACGCTTTATCAAATATTACAATCAGTTCTCTGAACATCCCTCTGAGTTATTCTCCGAGTAATCATAGCCCGCCGACGGATTTATTTAACAAGCAATTACCATGCCGCTAATCCGGCCAGCCGTTGGTCAGCAAAACTGCAGCGGCCAGGCAATGGCAATCACCTGCCGATGCCGATGCTGGCATCAGTCACCATGGCGTAGCCTTTGGTTGCCGATAAACCCGCTCGTCACGGCCGCACACCCGTCTGATGAGGCACACCTTGCGATGCATGGGTTGAGCGTCGGCCAGGATATGGGCTGTCATATCACCACCACAGGGAGCGCCAAGCTGATACATTTCAGCATTTTCAGCATGAATGGTGATTTTATGCACAGTTAATTGTGAGAATTAATTATTAATTTCAATTAAATTTGCCATGCATCACGTATTAATCGTTCGGAAATCGACCTTTTTTCGAAAAGTGACCCGCTTCGCATTTTCACCCACGATGAAAATCTACTTTGTGCTGACTTTAGCTAAAACCTTTCAGCTAACCACAAGGGCAGGAAAAATGAAGACGCTAATCGCAGTTTCAATAACTATCTCTTTGATTTCCGGGTATGTCGGCGCGCAGACCTTTGTATTGACCGATAGTGAAAAAGGCATTGAACAAGGCAATTGGCAAACCGACAGCCAAAAGCTGAACTTGCCGGGACCACGTTTCAGCGTGCAGCAGCAGATCCTGCATGGCGGCAAACAGGAGGGGTCGAAAGTGATCACCTTGACCAGCCCAGGCCTGACCATTGCGCTCAGCCCCACACGAGGCATGGACATTCTGCATGTGAATGGATCTGGGGTACGTTTGGGCTGGGATTCGCCGGTTACCGAGGTGGTCAATCCGGCATATATCAATCTTGATAGCCGCAACGGTCTCGGCTGGCTGGACGGTTTTAATGAAATGATGGTGCGTTGCGGATTTGAATGGACCGGCCACCCGGGAGTGGAAAATGGCACGCTGTATACCCTGCATGGCCGGGCTGGCAATACGCCAGCGTCCAAGGTAGTGGTGGAGATTGATGACAAGGCGCCGTATGCCGTGCGTATCCGCGGCTTGTTGAAGGAAAACACTTTCAAGAAAAGCAATCTGGAAACCTGGACAGAATTGCGTTACGTGCCGGGAGAGGAGAGCTTTACCCTCCACGACAGGTTAACCAACCGGGCGGATTACCCGCGCGATTACCAAATCATCTACCACAGCAATTTCGGCAAACCGTTGCTGGAAGAGGGGGCGATATTCAGTGCGCCAATCAAGGAAATTTCACCGTTTAATGATTACGCCAAGGCTGGGTTGCAGGAATGGCAGCGTTATCAGGGACCAACCAAGGGTTATGACGAGATGGTATTCAATATCGTGCCATACGCCGATGCCCAGGGTAAAACGCTGGCGATGCTGAACAACAAACAGGGCGATCGCGGCGTGGCCATCGGTTTTGATACCCGGCAGTTGCCATTACTGACGCTGTGGAAGAATACCGATACCGAACGGCAAGGCTACGTGACCGGCATTGAACCGGGCACCAACTATGCGTATCCGGTGAAAATAGAACGCGAGCAAGGGCGTATCAAGCAGCTGCAGCCGGGCCAGAGTGCTGATTTTGAACTGAGCTATACCCTGCTGAAAAATGCTGAACAGGTGCAGGCGTACCAGCAAAAAGTCAAGGCATTGCAAGGGGGGCATCAGGTCAAGCTGGTGCCACAGCCGATCGCGGTAGAATAACCGCGCGTCAACAGCTGCGCCAGGTCAGCCGGTCAGCACACCGGCTGACTGTGCTCAGCTGAGCTGTTCGATTTGCGGCTTGGGCTTAATGGTCAGCGTGGACCCCATCGACGCCATGATAATGGCCGCCAGTGCCAACCATTGGATACCGTTGAGGTGCTCATTGAGGAAGATCATGCCGGAAAGGGCCGCCATCGCCGGTTCGAGACTCATCAGCGTGCCGAAGGTACGCGCCGGGATCTTCGGCAGTGCGATGATCTCGAGGGAATAAGGTAGCGCGGTGGACAGGATCGCTACTGCCAGCGCCAGCGGCAGTATATCTAGGTTGAGCAGCGCGCTGCCGGTTTGCCAGGCACCGATCGGGCAGAACACCAGCGCGGCAATCAGCGACCCCACGGCGACGGTGCCGGGACCATGATCGCCCCCGGCCTTTTGCCCAAAGATGATGTATACCGCCCAACAGGCGCCGGCCCCGAGCGCACAGGCCGCACCAAGCGG
Organism: Serratia odorifera; assembly: GCF_900635445.1. Classification (NCBI taxonomy): domain Bacteria; kingdom Pseudomonadati; phylum Pseudomonadota; class Gammaproteobacteria; order Enterobacterales; family Yersiniaceae; genus Serratia; species Serratia odorifera. The sequence continues at coordinate 4,984,842 of NZ_LR134117.1, read as the reverse complement.
ATCGATGCTGCCCATGTCATGACCCAGCGGCAACAGGAACCACAGCCCGACCATCGCCAGCGCGACCCAGATGAAATCAACCGCCCGGCGTGAAGAAAACATCGCCACCGCCAGCGGCCCGGTGAACTCCAGCGCGACGGCAATACCTAGCGGAACGGTGCGTAGCGAGAGATAAAACAGATAGTTCATGGCACCAAGCGACAGGCCATAAATCAGCAGCGGCAAGCGGCTGCCGGCGGCGAAGCGCATTCGCCACGGTCGAAATATGACAAACAGAATCAGGGTGCCGATACTCAGGCGCAGCGTGGTAATGCCTTCGGCACCCACCAGCGGGAACAGGCTTTTCGCCAGTGACGCACCACCTTGAATTGATACCATGGCGACCAGCAGCAGACAGATCGGCAGCAGTCTGGCAGAGGTTTTTGCAGTAGGAGACGACATCCTTTCAGCCTTCTTGAACACCACCCCCACCGGCTGGCAGGAGCACACTAAACAGAGGTCCTTGAGTGTAAATGAAATGCTGTCTATCTGTCTGAGAAAAGCGTGGAAAGCAGGGAATTAAACGTTTCGTTTAAGCAAAAGTGGTGGTTTAGTGCAAAAAGTGCGCAATTGTTTAAGAATTATCTGGATATTAAATAGGTGATTTTTGTCACATAAAAGTTTAGAATACGCCCGAAAATTAAGCGAAATGAAGCAGATGCGTTGTTCTTGAAATCTTCTGTTACACGATACTAAGTATTAGACATCGATTTCAGGGCAGAGTTTCACGCTGATTTTTGTTATATTTTCAATGCATGACAAATGGATGTACTTAATAATAAAACGCGTTTGAGGTGGTTATGAAAAAAATTGCATGTCTTTCCGCAGTAGCAGCTTGTGTATTAGCAGTGACCGCAGGTACCGCTTTCGCTGGTCAGAGCACCGTCTCCGGTGGCTATGCTCAAGGCGACCTTCAAGGTGTTGCTAACAAAGCAGACGGTTTCAACCTGAAATACCGTTACGAGTTCGACAACAGCCCACTGGGTGTTATCGGTTCCTTCACTCACCTGGAAAAAGATCGTGCTGAAGCTGGTCAATACAAGAAAGCTCAGTACAACTCCATCACCGCAGGTCCAGCTTACCGTTTCAACGACTGGGCAAGCATCTACGGTGTTATCGGTGTAGGCTACGGTAAAAACGTTGATAACGCACAAAACGGTTCTAGCCGTGGCGGCAGCAGCGATTACGGCTTCAGCTACGGTGCTGGTCTGCAGTTCAACCCAATCCAGGATGTTGCTCTGGACGTAGGCTACGAGCAGAGCCGTATCCGCAGCGTGGACGTTGGCATCTGGAGCGTTGGCGTAGGCTACCGTTTCTAAGAATTCCCGTCGGTGTGCCGCTTCGGTGGCTTCCGCGACAAAAATCCGCCTTCGGGCGGATTTTTTTTGCCTGCGGTTTGGCGCTATTGTCCCTTGGTATTGGTGGGCTGCTGCGAAAAGCGCACGCTGCGGGCAACGACGGCTGGACAGCACACCGCGCCTTAACGCGGGCGTTGCATAACGACGATCGGCTTCTGGTGATACTCGCTGCGGTGGCTTTCGCTGAAGCCGACCTTGGCCGCCAGCTTTAGCGAAGCGCGATTCTCGGGCGAAATGATACACAGCAGTTTATCGGCCGGCAGGTGCGCTTGCGCCCAGCCCAGTGCCGCTTGCAACGCTTCGGTGGCGTACCCCTTGCCGTGCGCTGCCGAGGCCAGCGTCCAGCCCATTTCCGGCGCATCCAGCGGCGGGGTGATATCCCGTTGGAAGTTGATAAAGCCGATGCTGCCGATAAAGGCTCCGCTGGCTTTCTCACGCACTGCCCAGCAGCCGTAGCCCAACAGCTGCCAGTGGCCGATGTAGCGTAACAGGCGGCCCCAGCTGTCTTCGCGATCGCGCGGCGTGCCACCGATATAGCGCACCACCTGCGGATCGGCCCACAGGGCGGCTATCGCGTCAAAATCGTCAATGGTATGGCTATCCAGGATCAAACGGTCGGTGACTAACAACGGGGCGGTGGTGTAGAGGTTCATTTGCTGCTCCAGCATATACGCGGGCGGCCTACCAACGCCGCCCGCATCAAAGGATGACAAACGTTATATCATTAACCACACCAACCAGGTAAACAGGAAGCCGCTAACGCCGAGGACGGTGGTCAGGACAGTCCAGGTTTTCAGGCCGTCGGCAACCGACAGACCGAGATATTTGGTGACAATCCAGAAGCCGGAATCGTTAACGTGCGACAGTCCCAGCCCACCGAAGCAGGTGGCCAGCGTCACCAGCGTCAGCTGAATGGCGTTCAGCCCACTTACGGCTTCAGACAACAAGCCGCCGGTGGTCAAAATCGCCACCGTCGCAGAACCTTGCGATGCCCGCAGCGCCAGCGAGATGATGAACGCCGCCGGGATCAGCGGCAATCCAACGGTGGTCAGCACCTCCGCCAGCGCCTTGCCGACGCCGGATTCACCAGCACTTTGCCAAATACGCCGCCGGCACCGGTGACCAGAATCACCACCGCCGCGGTAGGCAGCGCTGCGCCCATTACGTCGCTGGTGTGTTGCAGACTCCAGCCACGACGTGCCGCCAGGAAGTAAAAGGCCAGCGCCAGGGCAATCATCAGCGCTACTGCCGGCGCGCCAATCAGTGAAAGCACGTCACGTAATGCATTACCCGGTTCAAGCAGCGTGGCGGAAACGGTACCCAGCATGATAATGGCGATGGGAATGACGATCAGTGCCGACACCAGCCCGGCGCTTGGCGGGTTCAGGCGATCGCTGAGCGGTGCCTGGTCTGCCGTTGCCGGCTCCGGCGCCGCAGCTGCAGTTGTTCCAATACTTCGATGGACAGTGGATAGGTTTTGCGGTTGAGGTACTTCGCCACAAAGTAGCCGATGATGCCAACCGGAATACAGATGGCGATACCGATGATGGTCAACCAGCCAATGTCGCTACCCAGCAGACCGGCGGCGGCCACCGGACCCGGGGTGCGGCGGCAGTGCGACGTGTACCGTCAGCATCACGCCGGCCATCGGCAGGCCGAACTTGAGCGGCGAGACTTTGGCCACTTTGGCGAAGCCGTAAATAATCGGCGCCAGAATGATAAATCCGACGTCAAAGAATACCGGTATGCGAGAATGACGCCGCCAGAGTCAGTGCGGCAATGGTGCGTTTTAGGCCCAGCGCCTGGCTGAAGCGCTGCGCCAGCGATTCAGCACCGCCGGAATGTTCTATCATCCGGCGAGCATCGCACCGAGGCCGATAATAATGGTAACCGAGCCGAGCACGCCGCCCATGCCGGCGGTCATCACTTTCATGACCTCACCGGTTGGAATGCCGGCGGCCAGCGCCACCAGCAGGCTGACGACCAGCAGCGCGACAAAGGGCTGCACTTTGGCCTTGATGACCATCAGCAGGAGCAGCAATACGCCTGCCAGGGCGATTAACAGTAACATTGTGGTAGACATGGTGTAGCCTCGGTAAGCGTTCGCACCGCGATCGCCTGGCGGGGCGATACGGAATGCGTTTAGTTTTTATGTTTGCTATTGGGTAGTAATCTGGTGTTGGCGCGCTCGCCCGATTATAAATAGGGGGTTACCCAGGCCAGCCCGGCGCGGGTTTCGCCGCGTGGCTTGTAATTCACAACCGATCCAGCCCTGATAACCCTGCTGGTCCAACCGTTCGAACAGCCAGCCATAGTCCAGCTCGCCGCTGTCCGGCTCATGACGATCGGGCACCGAGGCGATTTGAATATGTCCGTAGCGACCCGCCAACGAGGCGATCAGCCCGCTGATGTTGCCGTCGACCAGTTGGGCATGGAAGAAATCGAACTGGATAAACACATTAGCGCGATCGATCTCCGCCTGCAGTGCCGCCGCCTGGTGTTGGCTGGAGAACAGATAGTTCGGCTTCACCTGTGGGCTGAGCGCTTCGATCATGACCTTGACGCCGTGTTTCGCATAGGTATCGGCCGCGTAGCGCAGGTTGTCGATAAAGGTATCGCGATAGCGCTGGGCGTCTTCGCCCGGCGGTACTACCCCGGCCATCACGTGCACGTTCGGGCAGTCGAGCGCCAGCGCATAGCTCAGCGCACGATCGATGTCGGCCCGCGCGTCCTGCTGGCGGCCCGGCAACGCCGCCAGCCCCCACTCGCCGGCACCGACATCGCCCGGCGCGGTGTTGAACAGTACCTGTTGCAGACCATGCTGGCGCAGTTTTCCGCCAGCAGATCGGCCGGATAGTCATAGGGAAACAGGAACTCTACCGCGTTGAAACCGGCGTCCGCGGCGGCGGCGAAGCGATCCAGAAACGGCAGTTCGTTAAACATCATCGATAAGTTGGCAGCAAATTTAGGCATGATTAACTCCGTAACTCGGCAATTTCGTCATCGGTCAAATAACGGATCGGGCGGTCGCCAAGCGTGAAAATCAGCTTTGCCGCATCTTCCATTTCTTCGGTGTTGTCGGCTGCGGCGCGCAGATCCTTGCCGGTCACTACCGGGCCGTGGTTGGCCAGCAGGAAGGCGCGGTGCGTCGGGGCCAGTTTGGCCAGGTCGTGTGCCAGTCGCTCGTCGCCTGGGCGGTAATACGGGACTACCGGCACTTTGCCCACCCGCATTACCACGTACGGCGTAAACGGCTTGATGGCGTTCTCGGTATCCAGCCCCTGCAGACAGGACAGGGCGGTGAGATAGGTACAGTGCAGGTGCACTACCGCTTTGCATGCCGGGTTATTCAGATACAGCGCCCGGTGGAAGCTGATCTCTTTTGACGGTTTGTCGCCGGAAAGCCACTCGCCGCTCAGGCTGACTTTCGACAGGCGCTCGGCCTGCAGTTCCCCCAGACAGGAGCCGGTCGGCGTTGCCAACAGCGTACCGTCCGCCAGTAGCAGCGACAGGTTGCCGGCGGAGCCGGTGGCATAGCCGCGCTGGAAGAACGACGCGCCGAGACGCACCATCTCTTCACGCGAGCGTTGTTCGGCGGCGAGCAGTTGCTCAGTAGTCAACGTCATAGCGGAAACTCCGTTTGTGCCCTGGCAAAAAAGTTTTCATCGCCAAAATTGCCCGATTTCAGGGCCAGTGAGACCGGTTGTTCGATGGCGCGCACCCAGGGCACGCCGGGTGAAATGCATGGCCCAATGTGGAAACCGCGGATGGCCAGCGCCTGAGTCACCACGCCGGAGGTTTCACCACCGGCAACGATAAAGCGGCTGAATCCGGCCTGTTGCAGCTGTTTCACCAGTGCGGCGAACAGCGCTTCGACCGCATGACTGGCGGCGTCTACCCCATACTGGCGCTGGATTTGTTGCAGGGTGTCCGGTTCGGCGGTGGCGTACACCAGCGGGCCAGCGCGTTGGTGTCGGCGTGTTGCTGTACCCAGGCACTTAATTCGCCAGCATAGGCCGCACGATCGTCGGCGGTGATACAGCGTGCCACATCAATGGCATGTGAGGCTGCCTGTTGACGATAGCAGGCGACCTGCCGGTTGGTCATGGTAGAACAGGATCCGGACAGTACCACCGCTTTGGCTCCCTGCGGTGCTCCGGCGGCCTGTGCCTTGCTGTGACCCGGTTGCGCCCATTGGCGCGCCAGGCCAATCGCCAGGCCGGAACCGCCGGTCACCAGTTTCATGTCTTTCAGCGCCTGGCCCTGTGTCAGCAGGTGCTGTTCGTTCAGGGCGTCCAGCACCGCATAGCGCACGTCCTGCTGCGCCAGCTGGCGCAGTTTGTCCTGAACCACCGTGGCACCGCGATCGATTTCGCTGGCGTTGACCAGGCCGCAGCGGCCTTCTGCCTGCGCTTCCATCAAACGCAGCAGGTTACTGTCGGTCATCGGCGTCACCGGGTGGTGGCGCATGCCGGATTCAGACAGCAACTGATCCATAACAAACAGATAGCCTTGATATACCGTGCGGCCGTTCACCGGCAGTGCAGGTGAAATCACCGTCTGGCTTTCGCCCAACGCGTTGAGCAGCGCGTCGGTAAACCGGGCCGATATTGCCCTGCGTGGTACTGTCGAAGGTGGAGCAATATTTGAAATAGAATTGTTGGCAACCCTGGCGTTGCAGCCAGGCCAGCGCCTGTAGCGATTGTTCGACCGCCTGTTCCACTGGGCATGAACGTGACTTCAGGCCGATCACCACCGCCTGCGCGGCCAGCGGGCTGTCATCCTGCGGCACGCCGTTGAGCTGTACCGTCGGCAGACCGTTTTCCACCAGAAAACTGGCGATATCGGTGGCGCCGGTAAAATCGTCTGCAATAACCCCCAGCAACATTATGGCTGCTCCTTCTTCTGTGGCAGGTTAATGCCGGAGAAAATCTTGATCACTGCGCTATCGTCCTCTTTACCGTAGCCGGCATTGCTGGCGGAGGTAAACATATTGAAGGCGGTGGAGGCGAGCGGCAGCGGGAAATGCAACGCTTTGGCGGTATCGGCCACCAGTCCCAGATCCTTGACGAAGATGTCTACCGCCGATTTTGGCGTGTAGTCGCCGTCGACCACGTGGCGCATGCGGTTTTCAAACATCCAGGAATTGCCGGCCGCATTGGTGACCACGTCGTACATCACGTCCAGCGGGATACCGGCACGGGCGGCCAGCGCCATCGCTTCGGCGCCGGCGGCGATGTGCACGCCGGCCAGTAGCTGGTGGATAATCTTCACCGTAGCGCCGAGACCGATCTGTTCGCCGATGCGATACACCTTGCCGGCCACCGCATCCAGCACCGGTTGCAGTAGTGCAAACGCCTCCGTGCTGCCGGAGGCCATGACGGTCATTTCTCCAGCGGCCGCCTTGGCTGCGCCGCCGGACACCGGTGCATCCAGCATGAGCAGTCCCTGTGCCAGCAGCTGGCGCTCGATCTCCTGGGCATCGGCGGCGGAGATGGTTGAAGACACCATCACCGGCGTGCCGGGTTTCAGTCGCGCAGCCAGTCCGTTATCGCCAAACAGAATCTGTTTGACCTGCGCGGCATTCACCACCAGCAACACCACGGCGTTCAGGTCGCTGGCGAAGGCTTCTGCGCTGGTGGCGGCCTGTTTGGCGCCAGCCTGTTGCAGCGTCGCTAATGCCTGCGGGTTAAGATCGACACCGTAGGTGGACAAACCGGCCTTGACGCACGACTGTGCTGCGCCCATGCCCATTGATCCCAAACCGACGATGCAAACGGCGTAATCACCTGGCTGTGTCATAACTACCTCGTGTTAATTTTAGTGATAATTTGTTTTGTTGTGTTAAATATAAGCGTTTTTTTACGTCGTGTAGGTGATCGTCTTCACAATAATTAACAGTTAAATTTATCAGGGAATAGGGCAGAGTGTCACAAGGTGGATGATTTAACCTTTTGTTTTTAAATGTTATGTAATGAATGTTTTCATTGGGATGACGATCACGTGCTGATAAAGTGGAGCTGTGCCAGCACGAAAATTGACGTAAAATCACATTTATTATCACTAACGAGATGAGTGAAAGCCGTGATCCCTGTAGAACGTCATCAACAAATTCTGGCTCTGGTCGCTGAACGTGGCGTGGTCAGTATCGCAGAACTGACCGAACGGTTGGCGGTGTCGCATATGACCATCCGCCGGGATCTGCAGAAACTGGAAGAGCAGGGGGCGGTGGTAACGGTGTCCGGCGGTGTGCAGTCTGCAGAGCGGGTGGCGATTGAACCTTCCCATCAAGATAAAGAAGGCATGTCCAGCCAGCAGAAGGCGGCCATCGGCGCGCTGGCCGCGCGCCAGATCCCGCCCAACAGCTGTATTTATCTGGACGCAGGCACTACCACGCTGGCATTGGCCAGGCAGATTGGCGAACGTGATGATTTAACGGTGGTGACCAATGACTTTGTTATCGCCGGCTACCTGATAGAAACCAGCCAGTGCAAAATCATTCACACCGGCGGTACGGTATGTCGCGAGAACCGTTCCTGCGTTGGAGCCGCCGCCGCTCAGGCGTTACGCAATCTGTTCATCGATCTGGCCTTTATTTCCGCTTCGTCATGGAGCATGCGCGGCCTGTCGACGCCAAACGAAGACAAGGTGATGGTCAAGCAGGCGATTATCGACGCCAGCCGACGCCGGGTACTGTTAAGCGACAGCTCAAAGTATGGCAAGGTGGCAACCTATCTGGCGTTGCCGATCGGCGTCTTTGATACCATTATTACTGACGTCCATTTGCCGGAAAGCGCGCGCGACGCAATCTTGCAGGCAAATATCGCGCTGATGATCGCGGGAGAGTAAAAGCCCCTTTGTCGGGGTAGAACGAAGCGGGTTAGTTTCGTTTTACCCCTAATTTGTTACCGCTGGCGGTGAGCGGGTTACCATGCCGCTCAGACAACGGCATTTGCATACGGCGATTTTAATCCGATATGTAGATTTATTTATCGTTTTATGTAAATGATTTTGGCATTAAAAGAAACTGATAAGTGCACTCTATAAGAATTTAAATCGTAAAATAACCTTATCGGCAAAATAAAAAACTAACTTTATCTAAATTTAAAATTAATTATATCAATAAGCCTCGGGTTTGTATAACCTTGAATTAATACCTATGAGAATTTTCCTATGCCAACGAAAGTCTTTGGGTGGAGCGCTATGGGGATGGCGGCTAATTAATTGATTTAAATCAAAATGAGATAATTATTATAATTTAATTAACTTTTTTAGGCATTGATTAATGTTTTTAAAACATACAACGCCCATCGCCAGATACAACAGTGGATACCATGAAATATAGAATCAATGGACATGTTCTTTTTGATGCAGACAGCGGAAGCCTGAGTTTAATGGATTTTTCTGATGATCCTCTTGCCGTTTCCAATCCCACCAAACGCCTGTTGTTGCTATTGATTATCAATCATGGGGAACCGGTTAGCCGTGAAGTGATATTTCGTAAGGTGTGGGATGATTACGGTATGGTATCAAGTAATAATAATCTCAATCAGTGTGTCAGTAAATTACGTCGCATACTCAAGACATTGGGGATTGATGACGAGGTGATTATTACCGTACCAAAGGTTGGATTTATGCTTAGCCGCGATATAGCAATCGAATGCGCGGATGAGCCGTCCACCACATCGGCGATAAGCGAAGAAGACATTATCGCCGCCGCGGTGTCGGATCGGTTGCCCACGGTGGACGCGCGCGTGGCACCCCCACGGAAGAAAAGGCGGCCGTGGCGCCGTTGGGCGGCGATCGGCGTTGCCCTGGTGCTGCTGATCGCTCTGGCAGTCGGCATGACCATTTACTTCACCAGTTACGGCAGTAACCAGGAACGGTTTATCGGTGCGACCGATCGCTGCAAGGTATTTATGTCGACCTCCGGCTTGGCTTTTACCGCTCAGGGCTCTTTTAATCGCGATATTTTATCGTATGCCAACACCAAGCCCGGCAATTGTAATGCCGATGAGTATATTTTGGCGGTACGCAGTAATCAGGTTCATACCTACATATCGGGCATATCTCGCCTGTTTCTTCTGAAGTGCAAAATATTACGCGAATATCGCGTGGAGGTCTGTTATGGCCTGCAAGATGAACAATTTCACTGAATGGGTAAAACATTTAAATCTGGGACGTGTGTTGACGTATGGCTAAAGTTCAGGCGTGATGCCGAACAATAAATCCGCGACGCCAACCGGTGCCATTCTGCAAGGATGATATCGCAATGGAACCTATGCAAATAAAGATGGAAGCAGGTAATTTTATATTTTATGACCCGGTTTCCTGGGTTCATGAGGGATTAATGGTGCTGTTACAGCCCAGCATTATTGGTTTATACCAAGCGGTAGCCTTTAATCAGATCACCGCGGCTCTGGAAATGCAGCCACGTCAAACGGTGATTATGGAGCTTTACGGTGTCAACGAACGGGTGATCGACGGCGTACGTTTTATATTGGAAGCAAAAAATCTGTGGCCGGAAACCGCCTGGGTAGTATTTACCGATATAGAAAATTACAGCGTGTTGCATCTATTGGCATCGATACCGCAGATAGCGCTCGTATCAAAACGCGATGGCATGGCGTTATTACTGACCGGTATCGAATCCGCCCGTGCCGGGCAGGGTTATCAAAGCCCGTGCATTGCACAAACGCTGCTGCGCCACCCTTGTCCTGCACCGGTGAAAGGGCTTTCCGGCAGCGAATGGCGCATCATGGCGATGATGGTCGCTGGCCTGACCCCGCAACGCATCGCCATCAGCACGCGGTTGGCGTATAAGACGGTCAGCAGCCATAAACGCAATATCTTGAACAAATTGTGTTCGACGCGGACCGGTTTTATCAAGATGTTACTGACACTGCGTAAACGTGCCATATAACTCCCTCCTTTGCTGATTCCGATCGGTACGTTTTGAATGCCGGATGCGCTATCCGGCATTTTGCTGCTGCGGCATAAAACCGCTCCCCCCGCCGAAGCGCAGCAGACAACCGATACCAGGCCATCAATGCTGAGCATCTCTCAGACTATTCCCTGTCGTTAGCCCCTGGTGCCTATGCATAAACCCGGCCATCCGGCGAATGTGCACAGTCTTGCCTGCCGTTGCCCTGATGACACGTCGGCTGGATGTGGGGTGTGCCGCTATAGGGCACGCGTAGCCATGCTGAAGATAAGGTCCACGGTCCGATAACTTACCGCGCGGCATGGTGTGCAGTGCGGGACATGATCCCTTGCAACGAGCGTGGTTAATTGCTGCTTGGTAGGCAAAATCTCAAGGGGCTTGTTCTGCTTTGAATCTCTCGCCTTGTATTTTATACCTTAAATTACATTTATTTATATTAAAAATAGAATTAATTACTAAATTTTTGACTTTTAATAGTTAATGATTCTTTTGGATTGGTTTGGCGTTAAGATTTTCCTGTCATTCGTCGACATCATCGTTTTGGCGGATATCGCCGGGAGAGATGTCCCGCTGGTAGCTGGCTTGCCAGAGCAAAGTGGAGATGACACAGCACGTCACGTCAAAGGACGAAAGAGAACGCATTCAACATTTAAGGGAGTTTTACCATGAAAAAAATGACACTGGCATTGGCTATCGTTTCTGCATTTGTCGCGGTGAACGCCGCTCAAGCTGCCGACGTTACCGCGCAGGCCTTGGCAACCTGGTCGGCAACCGCCAAGAAAGACACCAGCAGCAAACTGGTAGTAACGCCGATTGGCAGTCTGACTTTCCAGTACGCGGAAGGCATCAAGGGTTTTAACAGCCAGAAAGGCCTGTTCGACGTCACGGTAGAAGGTGATGCCACGGCGACGGCGTTCAAACTGACTTCCAAGCTGGTTTCCAACACGCTGACGCAGCTCGACACCTCTGGCTCGACGTTGGATGTGGGCGTGAACTATAACGGTACCGAGGTAGTGAAAACGGCAGAAACCACCATGATTGATACCGCCAACGGTATTCTGGGCGGCAACCTGAGCGCGCTGTCAAACGGCTATAACGTGGCCAGCCGTAGTAGTGCACAGGATCAGTTCACCTTCAGCATTATTGGCGCAACTACCGATGGCACCACGGCAGTTACCGATTACTCCACGCTGCCAGAAGGGATCTGGAGCGGTGACGTCAGCGTCGAGTTCAACGCCACCTGGACTATCTAATCCGCTGAGCTTTTGAATTTTGCAGGGGGGAACTTCCCCCTGCTTATTCACGTTGTTGATGACTGCCATCTGGAATAGCGCCATGAAACGATTCCATCTTGCCCTTTATCTGCTGCTTCCCCTGAGCCCGGCCGCCTTTGCCCTCGACGTTGGGGAAATCAGCGCCTTTATGCACAGCGACCAGGCACGCCTGACGAAAGAAATTAAAAATACTACCGACAGCGGCCGTCTGGTGAATATCAACGTTGAACGCATTACCAACCCGTTGGAATCCGGCCAGGTGATGGCAATGGAGTCGAAAGACGAAATGCTGCTGTCGCCGGCCAGCGTGATGCTGCCAGCCAACGCCCGCGAGGTGATCCGTTTTTATTACAACGGGCCGAGCGATGCCCAGGAGCGTTATTACCGCATTGTCTGGTTCGATCAGGCCTTGAGCGATGCAGAAGAAAATAACGCCAGGCGCAATGCCGTGGCGACCACTTCTGCGCGTATCGGCACCATTTTAGTGGTGGCGCCACGCCAGGACCGCTTCGACTACCAGTTTACCAACGGAAAAATCAAAAATACCGGCAATGCCACCTTCAAGGTGGTGGCCTATGGCACCTGCCGGACCAACAAAACCCCCGAAGGGTGCAAGGAAAACTATTTCGTGATGCCCGGTAGAGAAAAGGCCTTTAGCCGGGTTGACGTCAATGACAAGAAAGGCCGAGTGGCCCTGTGGCACGGTGAGCGATTTATTCCGGTGAAATAAGCGTCGACACCCGATGTGCAATGACCAAGGAAGGGGCGCCATGACAATGGAACAAGGGAGGCCGATGTGAAAAGGACTCTGCGTAAGGTATTGACCCACTCGTTGATGGTGACTGGCGCGGTGATGATTCCTGTTGCGCTTTTACCGGCACAAACGGCGATGGCAGCAGGGTTGACGCAAATTGATGGCGTGCTGATACCGCAGGCTTTCAGCCAGGCATTGCGCGAAGGCATGAGTATCCCGTTATTGCTGCACTATGAGAAAAATAAAGGCATCAAAGACGATCAGCGTATCGGCCATGCGTTGCTGTTTCTCGACGCGCAAGGGGTGAAAATACGCCAAATAACGCTGGAAGATAATGAGGGCGGCGCCCGTCTGACCGAAGATACCATCCGGCAGATTGAGGCGCTGAATAACGTCGGCTTTAACCCGCAGCAACGTATTGAGCTGACGGAAAACGCCTGGCTGGCGTTGAATTTCCGTCAGCTCAATCTGCAACTGGTGGTAAAAGAATCGGCGATTGGCACGGTGTTGCGCGCGCGTTCCAATGATATTGGCGCGTCCAGCGTCGATACCCTCAGCAGCACGCTCAATTACGATCTGGGAATTTATGATTACCGCGCCAAGGCCAGTGAAGGCAATACCTCGAGCTACCTTTCGCTAAACAGCGTGACGGCGTTGCGTGAGCATCATGTCGAGTTGAACGGTTCGCTGTATGGCATTGGCAGCAATAATCAGGATGTCACCTGGTACAAGGCGATGTACGAGCGTGATTTTGCCGGCCGGCGCTTTGCCGTCGGTATGCTCGATAGCTGGAACCTGCAGTCGCTTGGGCCGGTTACCGCGCTTAACGCCAGTAAGATATACGGTTTTTCCTATGGCAACCGCGCCAGTTCCACCGTGTTTGACAATTCGCAATCGCTGACGCCGATCGTGGTGTTTTTCCCCTCGGCCGGCGAAGTGCATTTGTCTCGTGATGGACGCTTGCTCAGCGTACAGAACTTCACCATGGGTAACCACGAAGTGGATACCGCGAATCTGCCGTACGGCATTTATGACGTGGAGGTATCGGTAGTGGTGAATGGCAAGGTGGTCAACCGGCATCGGCAGCGCGTCAATAAGCTGTACAGCCCCGATCGCGGCGCCAATGCCGCGTTATCCTGGCAGGTTTGGGGCGGGATGATCTGCATGGATCGCTGGCGGCGGCAAGACGACCATGACATTGCTGCCAAAGATGCCTATCTGGCGGGGATATCCGCCACCGGCAACCTGCAAACGCTCAACTGGGCGCTGTCCGGCTATTCGTTTGACGGCAATTCGGTTGGCGAGGGGCGTTTCTCGCTTCCCTTGACCGAGTCTATCCAGTTTACCCTGCAAAACATGGCGGCATCGGACAGTTCATGGAGTCTGGTGAACAGCCTCAGCGCATCGCTGCCGGGCGGCTTCAGCTCGATCTGGCTGAATCAGGAGAAAACCCGCATTGGCAGCAGGCTGTTGCAAAGCGATGCGGAAAACCGTGCGATTGGCGGCACGCTCAACTTTGGTGCGTTAACCCCCAAACTGGGTACCTTGAGCGTCAGCTATAACGACGATGTCAAAAACGATACGCGTTACTATAACGTTGATTTTTACCAAAATGTTTTTACCGGACGCTATGGCACGCTCGGCGTGCGCGCCGGCGTTCAGCGTTACAATAACGGCCGCTCAGGCTCCGATACCGGTAAATATATTGCCTTGGACTTCTCATTGCCGCTGGGGAACTGGTTCAGCGCCGGCATTTCCAATCAGAACGGTTATACCACCGCTAACCTTGCCGCACGTAAAGAGCTGCAAGATGGGCCAATTCGTACCGTTGGTGCCAACCTGTCACGGGCCATTTCCGGTGACACCCAGGGTGACAGTAGCTTGAATGGCGGCGGCTATGTCCGCTTCGATACCAAATATTCCACCGGGACGGTCAACGTCAGCAGTTCCGCCGACGGTTATGTCAATACCAGCCTGAGCGCGAATGGCAGCCTGGGCTGGCAGGGGAAAAACATTGCCGCCAGCGGCCGCAATGAGGGCAACGCCGGCATCATCTTCAATACCGGCATCGAAAACGATGGGCTGCTGGCGGCGCGCGTCGATGGGCGCGTGGTCAAGCTGAGCGGCAACAAAAACTATCTGCCGCTGTCCCCCTACGGCCAATATGACATTGAACTGATGAACAACAAGAACTCGGCAGAAAGCTTCGACATTATCACCAAACGCAAGAGCCGACTGACGTTGTACCCGGGCAACGTGGCGGTCATTACGCCCGAAATAAAGCAGATGGTGACGGTGTTTGGCCGCATCAAGGCGGAGGACGGCACGCTGCTGACCCATGCCGATATCAAGAATCACATCGGCCGCACGCGCACCGACGACAAGGGCGAATTCGTGATGGACGTCGACAAGAAATTCCCGGTGATCGACTTTGAGCACGGTGAAAACCAGCGCTGCGAGGTGGATTTGGACCTGAGCAAGGCACGCGGGGCGATTTGGGTCGGTGACGTGGTGTGCGTCGGGTTGAAAACCTATGCCGATCGTCAGCTGACAGGAGAAAAGAATAATGAGAGTTGATAAGGTGCTATTGGCTCTGGCATTGCTTGCCCCGGCGGCGCAGGCGGCGGTCAGCGTCACCACCTGGGCGGATGCGACAGCGACCAAGTTTGCCTTTGTCGAGAACAATGCCGACGATAACTATTTTGTCACGCCCGCCGGCGCGCTGGATCCACGCATGACCGGCGCCAATCAGTGGACCGGGCTGAAATACGGCGGATCGGGCACCATTTACCAGCAAAGTCTGGGCTATGTGGACAACGGCTATAACACCGGTTTGGTGGCCAATTACCGTTTTGATATGTGGCTGGAAAATGCGCCGATTAAAAATCCGTTCCTTGGCCTGCGCTGCATCAACTGGTACGGCGGGTGCAATATGGACACCAGCCTGATCCTGCCGCAAACCACCGATGAAAAAGGCTTTTATGCGGTGACGGTGCCCAGCGGTGGGCAAAAATGGATGCATGGCATGATGTCGCCGAGTTTTTACCAATACTTGAAACAGATGGCGCCAGGCGACAGTTTCAGCATGCAGATTAACGGCTGCCAGACTTCCGCCGCCTATGATGCGGCAGCCGGCGGCCGCTGCCAGGATCAGGCCAGCGGTAACTGGTACAAACGCAAGGTAACGCACATCAAGGCGGCGCACCTGCGTTTTATCAACACCAATGCGGTGTCGGAAGTGTTCGTCAACAGCGACGGTGTGCCGATCATCGGTGAAGGCAATGCCGACTGTAAGAACCAGAGCGTCGGTACCCGCTCCGGCATTATGTGCAAGATGGTCAGCTATGACCTCCAGACCGACGGCAGCGTCCAGTAACACCTCGATTCACATTTTCCCGGCGATCAACAATGCCCCGCTGAATTCCGCGGTGGCGGCGGCCGATCTGCAGTTCAGCCTCGACGGCAACGGCTGGAAGTCGACCTCCGGCATCGCCAACTACTACAATTTTAACGACTTGAAGAGCAGTAACGCCATTTACGTCTTTTTCTCGAGTAACTTCTTCAAGCAGATGGTGCGGCTGGGGATTTCCGACAGCGGCACGCGAGATTTGATCAATTTCCGTTTCCAGAACACCAGCTCGGCGGAATCCGGCTGGTACGAATTTTCTACCTCTAACCAATTGATCATCAAGCCGCGTGATTTCAGCATCAGTATCATTTCTGATGACTATGAAAATAATCCGCATCGTGAAGGTTATGTTGGCCCGACGGAGCCGGCGCTGGCGTTTGATTATATTGTCACCACCAGCGGTAAAACCTCAGCCGACAGCGTGCGGATGATGGCCACCGGCCCAACCCAGGCGCTCAACGGCATCAATTACTGCATTTTTTCTTCGCCGGATAATTCTGCGCGGGTACCTTTTCCGGCGCAACTGAGCATTCGTACCAGCACCGGCGGTCAACAGGTGTTCGATGCCGGTTGTGACGGTCAGTGGCATGACATCACCAATGCGTTGTGGAGCAGCACGCCATGGAATGATATTTCCGGCGACGTCGGGGTAATGAATAAAACCAACGTCAGGTTTACCCTGCCGATGAACGATCCGATCTCGTTGAAAACGGTGGAGGGCAATGGCTGGTACGGCAATGTCAGTGCGGCGGGCGAGATCCACGTGGAAGCAACCTGGCGTAATATCAACTAGGAGAGGGATGATGAAGGGATTGTTGCCGTGGCTGTTGTTATTGCCCTTTTCCGTCAGCGCCATCAATGTCGGAACCCTGACGTTTGCCATGGATCAACACCAGACGTTTGTCTCCAAGCGGGTGCTGAATAACAACAAAAGCGCGCGCATCTACCAGGTTGCCATTCGCGCCGTCGATCGACCCGGCGAACAGGAAGTGCGTAGCCGGCCGGCCGACGGTGAAATGCTGTATGCGCCAAAACAGCTGATTGCTGCAAGCCGGACAGGACGAATACTACAAGTTTTTCTATCATGGCCCGCAAGACAACCGCGAACGTTACTATCGCATTTCGTTTCGTGAATAACCTGCCAGTTACTTTGATGTGTCGCAACGCAGTCGCAACGGTGCCAGACTGGAGCCGGGTGGTGGTGGATGGACACCATTCTGGTGGTACGTCCGCGCAAGATAAACTTCGCCTATCAGCTTGATAAAACAGGTGGTTCTCTGAGCAATACCGGCAATACCTACTTCAAACTGTTGATTAAACCGGGCTGTGACAGTAGCGATGAAGACGGTCGCAGTTATTATTTGCGGCCGGGGGACCGGCTGACGGAAAAGACGCTGAGCTTGCGCGGGCAGAAATTTATATATCTATAACGGACAGGTTTATCAATATCGATCGCAGTTGCGAGCAGTGACGGGGGGAAAGCGGGGAGAGCGTCGGTTGCTCCCCCGCCATCGGGGTTACATATCCGGGAAGGTCAGGGTATTACCCGGCGCTTCACGATGAATATGCAGGAAATTCAGGTGTTTTTCATATTGGTCAAGAATATCGCCAATCACCTGTTCTTTGCTGTAGTCCATCAGGTCATTACCTTGGGTGCCTTCCATCAGGAAGGTTTCCAGCCGGTAATAGTGTGATTTACCGGAACGGGCGCGGTAGGTGAAGCCCGGCACCGAATAACGCTGCGGCCAGATCTGGTAGACAAAATTCTGTTCTTCGCCCAGACGCACCAGTAATTCCAGATGCGGCAAACGCTCTTCTTCGCTGGGGTGGAACCTCGGTAAAATCGACCTTGGCGCCGCGCAGTTCCAGCTCGCGCGCCACCTCCTGCATCGCCGGGCGGCACACCAGATCGAGCATTTTCTGGGGTGTATTTGGTGCCCGGGTAGTTCATCACCCGCGACAGGCGCTGTTTCCAGTTCAGCACATCGTTGCTGGATACCGGCGTTGGCGCCGACGTGTTCAGCGCACCGGCCTTGCGGTAATCCTCGACCCGCAGCGATTTGTACAAACCGGCCATCACAAAGAAAATCACGAAGCTGAACGGCAACCCCATGATCACCGTGGCGTTTTGCAGTGCCGACACGCCGTTGGTCATCAGCATGCCGATGGTCAACAGACCGATGGCAATCGACCAGAAGATGCGCAGCCAGTTCGGCGCATCGTTGTTGATGTCGGCCAGGCGCGAGGTAAAGTTGCCCAGCACCAGCGAGCCGGAGTCGGCGGAGGTGACGTAAAATAGCAGACCGGTAATGGTCGCCACCGACGCGCTGAAGGTAAAGGCCGGGTACTGTGCCAGCAGGCTGTAGAAGCCACGCTCAGGATACTGCATCACTTCCTGCGCAAAGCCGATATTGCCGTGAATCACCTGGTACAGCGCGCTGTTGCCGAAGATAGACAGCCACAGCAGAGTGAACACAAACGGAATAATCAGCGTGCCGACCACGAACTGACGGATGGTGCGCCCGCGTGAAATACGCGCCAGGAACAGCCCGACAAACGGCGACCAGGCAACCCACCAGGCCCAGAAGAACAGCGTCCAGTTGTTCATCCACTCGACCGGACGATCGAAGGCGAAGCTGTTGAGCGTCCATGCCCATAAAGCGATTGATGTAATCACCGACGTTCAGTACCAGCGCGTTCAGCAGGAATTCGGTATTGCCGAAGAACAGCACAAACGCCATCAACCCCACCGCCAGCCAGACGTTCAACTCAGACAAGATACGAATGCCCTTGGTTGACCCCGGGAGGTGACGGAAATGGTCGCCATCACTACCGACAGCAGGATCCAGCGCCGCCTGAAACCGTCAGGTTCTCCGGCAGATGGAACAGCACCTTGAGACCATAGTTCAACTGCACTACGCCAATGCCCAGGGGTGGTGGCGATACCGAAAATGGGTGCAACTACCGCGGGCAATATCCACGCTGTGGCCAATCGGCCCGTTAATGCGTTTACCAAAGATCGGGTACAGCGCCGAACGAATGGTCAACGGCAGGTTGTAGCGATAGCTGAAGTATCCAGCGCGATGCCCATCAGCGCGTACATTGACCAACCGGTCAGGCCATAGTGGAACAGCGTCCACACCATGGCCTGGCGCGCGGCTTCCAGCGTCTGGCCCTGGCCTTCCGGCGGCATCATGTATTGGGGTGATCGGTTCAGCGGACCGAAAAGAACATCAGATCGATGCCGATGCCGGCGGCAAACAGCATGGCGGCCCAGCTTAACAGGCTGAATTCCGGTTTGGACTGTTCTGGCCCCAGCTTGATCGAACCGAAGCGAGAGGCGGCAATGAACACCACAAATACGATATACAACGTCGCGGCCAGCAGGTAATACCAGCCAAAGGTGGTTGAAACCCAATTGAGCGTCCGGGTAAGCCATTGACCGGAGAAGTCGGTGAAAAATATCGTCATCAGCGAGAAGGCCAGTATCCAGCCCTGCCGAGGTAAAGAAAACCACCGGATTTAGTCGATCCTGTAGCGGTTTTGAGGAGGTTTCGCGTGTTGTCATCGTCTTCCTCTGGTTTTTAACAACTGAGTAAAATCGAGCACCTGCCGAACAGCCGACAGGGCGCGGTCGACAGACCCGCGGCAATCATTACTTTTTCTTGCCAAATATTGCCGAAGGTGCCGTTAACGCAGCCAGCCAGCACTGCGAGGTGGGAACCGCTTACAGCCACTGATTTTGGTCAGATTCGTTAAATACCTCACAAAAATCAGCCAGTTCCACAACCGAAAAGTACATTTTTGTAACCAAGCGGCAATAAAATATATGCAATTTTTATTGAACGTTCAATCAAAAAAAAGTTTAATAGTTAACGTTAAGACCTGTTTTGAGAGTCGGAGCCATGCCAAAAGTAGGAATGCAGCCGATACGAAGGCAGCAATTGATTGATGCCACGTTGGCTGCGGTAAATGAAGTGGGAATGCACGACGCCACCATCGCGCAGATTGCGCGTCGGGCCGGCGTATCGAACGGCATTATCAGTCATTATTTCAAGGACAAGAACGGCCTGCTGGAAGCCACGATGCGCTATTTGATCAGCCATCTGGGCGAAGCGGTAAAGCTGCGGTTGCAGGCACTGCAAGATAACAGCCCGGCGTCGCGCTTGCAGGCCATCGTCGCCGGCAATTTTGACGACAGCCAGATCAACAGCGCGGCGATGAAAACCTGGCTGGCATTTTGGGCCAGCAGTCTGCACCAGCCGCAGCTGAACCGGTTGCAGCAGGTGAACGGCCGCCGGCTGTATTCCAATCTCAGTGCCGAATTCCAGCGCGCGCTGCCGCAGGCGCAGGCGCGGCTGGCAGCCAAAGGGTTGGCGGCATTGATTGACGGCCTGTGGCTGCGCAGCGCATTGCGCGGTTCCGCCTTCAATCAGGCTCAGGCGCTAGCGCTGACCACCGACTACATCATGTTTCAACTCCGGGGGCATACGCCGCCCTGAGGACTGTAATAAAGGAGAACCTTATGTCCCGTTTTGGCTTACAGAAGCTCTATATCCATGGTGCTTATGTAGACAGTAGCGAAGGGAAAACCTTCAACGCCATCAACCCGGCCAATGGCGAGGTTATCGCCGAAGTGCAGGCTGCCAGCGCTGAAGACGTCAACCGTGCGGTGGCGAGTGCAGCCAGCGGGCAGAAGGTGTGGGCGGCAATGACGGCAATGGAACGCTCGCGGATCCTGCGTCGCGCGGTAGATATCCTGCGTGAGCGCAACGACCAGTTGGCCGAGTTGGAAACGCTCGACACTGGCAAGGCGCTGTCCGAAACCACTGCGGTTGATATTGTGACCGGCGCGGACGTGCTGGAATATTATGCCGGCCTGATCCCGGCCATTGAAGGGCAGCAGATCCCGTTGCGCGATACTTCCTTTGTCTATACCCGCCGTGAACCGCTCGGCGTGGTCGCCGGTATTGGTGCCTGGAACTACCCGATTCAGATTGCCTTGTGGAAATCGGCGCCGGCGCTGGCCGCGGGCAACGCGATGATCTTCAAACCCAGCGAAGTGACATCGCTGACCGCGCTGAAGCTGGCGGAAATCTACAGCGAAGCCGGTCTGCCAGACGGCGTGTTCAACGTGGTCACCGGCAGCGGGGCAGAGGTTGGCCAGTACCTGACCGATCATCCGGGCATTGCCAAAATCTCGTTTACCGGCGGCGTGAAGACCGGTAAGAAAGTGATGGCCAACGCTTCCAGCTCGACGCT
The DNA here is from genome assembly GCF_900635445.1 of Serratia odorifera. Lineage (NCBI taxonomy): Bacteria > Pseudomonadati > Pseudomonadota > Gammaproteobacteria > Enterobacterales > Yersiniaceae > Serratia > Serratia odorifera. The sequence goes on along the minus strand of NZ_LR134117.1, from coordinate 4,963,802 downwards.
AAAAGAAGTCACCATGGAACTGGGCGGCAAGTCGCCGCTGATCGTTTTCGACGATGCCGATCTCGATCGCGCGGCGGATATCGCCATGATGGCCAACTTCTACAGTTCCGGACAGGTGTGCACCAACGGTACTCGCGTCTTCGTCCCTGCGGCATTGCAATCGCAGTTTGAGGACAAAATCCTGCAGCGGGTCAAACGTATTCGCCTGGGCGATCCTACCGATCCGAGCACCAACTTCGGGCCGCTGGTCAGCTTCCCGCACATGGAGTCGGTACTGCGCTTTATCGAAAGTGGCAAAAACAGCGGCGCACGCCTGCTGTGCGGCGGTGAGCGGGTGACCGACGGTGAATACGCCAAAGGCGCATTTGTGGCGCCAACGGTGTTTAGCGACTGCACCGACGAGATGGAGATCGTACGTGAAGAGATCTTTGGGCCAGTGATGAGCATTCTCAGCTACCAGAGCGAAGCTGAAGCGATCAAACGCGCCAACGACACCACCTATGGTCTGGCCGCCGGCGTGGTTACACGCGATCTGGCCCGTGCCCATCGGGTGATTCATCAGTTGGAAGCCGGCATCTGCTGGATTAACACCTGGGGAGAATCACCGGCGGAAATGCCGGTCGGCGGTTACAAGCATTCAGGGGTTGGCCGGGAAAACGGTCTGGCCACGCTGGAACACTACACGCAAATCAAATCGGTACAGGTAGAACTGGGCGACTTCGCTTCGGTCTTCTGAATCTCCCCGCCGCATTTCCAACTACAGCGTTAGCAGAGCCCGGTCACTGGCTGCGTCAATGGCCCGGGCTTTCTGACCGCCTGGCGGTAACGCGAAATCCACGGGGGAATAATGCCCCCAGATGTTGAATGAAATCTGGCCTGACCATCATGTGCAGGGCTTTCTGGCCACATTGCGCATGCAGGCAAATAATTATCAAGGAGATAATGAATGGAATTTGATTACATCATTATCGGCGCCGGCTCGGCCGGCAACGTACTCGCCACCCGTTTAACCGAAGACGCCGACGTCAGCGTGCTGCTGCTGGAAGCTGGCGGCCCGGATTATCGGATGGATTTTCGCACCCAGATGCCGGCCGCGCTGGCCTTCCCGCTGCAGGGCCGCCGCTATAACTGGGCGTATGAAACCGATCCTGAACCGCACATGAACAATCGCCGCATGGAGTGTGGCCGTGGTAAGGGGCTGGGCGGTTCGTCGCTGATCAACGGTATGTGTTACATCCGCGGTAACGCGATGGACTTTGACAACTGGGCTACGGCGCCGGGTCTGGAAGACTGGAGTTATCTCGACTGTCTGCCCTATTTCCGCAAGGCGGAAACCCGCGATATCGGGCCTAATGATTACCATGGCGGCGACGGTCCGGTGAGCGTCACCACGCCGA